>JAVTWI010000228.1:0-7246 GCA_032229845.1 Rhabdaerophilum sp. | reverse complement strand
CGACGCAGCGGCAGGAGCCGGATCAGGTGAAGATCCTCTCCGGCGTCTTCACGGAGGGCGATGGCATCCAGCGGACGACCGGCACGCCGATCGGCCTCCTGATCGAGAACGTCGATCAGCGCTCGAAGGATTATGCCGCCGTCGCGCAGGCCTATCGTCCGGGGCACGCCGATTTCACCTATGACACCAAATACGGCATCCGCGATCCGCGTGGCGGCGGGCGCTCCTCGGCGCGGGAGACGGCGATGCGTGTCGCCGCCGGCGCCATCGCCCGCAAGATCGTGCCGGGCATCCGTATCCGCGGCGCGCTCGTGCAGATGGGGCCGCACAGGATCGACCGCGCCAACTGGAACTGGGACGAGGTGAACAACAACCCGTTCTTCTGTCCGGATGCCAGGGCGGCGGCCTTCTACGCCGATTATCTCGATGGCATCCGCAAGAACGGCTCCTCGATCGGCGCGGTGATCGAGGTCGTCGCGGAAGGCGTGCCGGCCGGCTGGGGCGCGCCGATCTATGGCAAGCTCGACAGTGACCTCGCCAATGCGATGATGTCGATCAACGCGGTGAAGGGAGTCGAGATCGGCGCAGGGTTCGGCGCGGCAGAACTCACCGGCGAGGAAAACGCTGATTGCATGCGCGCCGGCAATGACGGGCACCCGCGCTTCACCTCGAACAATGCCGGCGGCATTCTCGGCGGCATCTCGACCGGGCAGGACGTCGTCGTGCGCTTTGCTGTCAAGCCGACTTCCTCGATCCTCACGCCGCGCGAGACCATCGACCGCGACGGACACGAAACCGAGATTTTCACCAAGGGGCGTCACGACCCCTGCGTCGGCATCCGCGCCGTGCCGGTGGGCGAGGCGATGATGGCGATCGTGCTCGCGGATCACTTCCTGCGGCATCGCGGCCAGATGGGATGAACCCCGGGCTTCGAGGCCTTGCTTTCTGGCTCGCACTCAATTAGAACAAAAAAAGAACATTGGGGGTGCGCATGAAGCTGGGCTGGGTCATCCATTACGTGCAGGACGTTGCGGCGACGCTGGCCTTCTACGAGAAGGCCTTCGGATTTGAACGCGCGATGCTGACCGAGGGCGGCGAGTTCGGCATGCTCAGGACCGGCGAAACGACCCTGGCCTTCTGTGCCGAGACCTTTCTCGCAGCCGACGGATTTGCGGGCTATGTTGCCGTGCGCCCGAACCTGCCGCCGCCCGGCAACGAGATCGGGCTGGTGACGGAGGATGTCGCGGGTGCCTACGCGCGCGCGGTGGAGGCCGGCGCCATGCCGCTGATGCCGCCGAAGGAGAAGCCGTGGGGGCAGATTGTCTCCTACGTCCGCGATTGCAACGGGTTCCTGGTGGAAATCTGCTCTCCGGTGGAATAATTTAAGCAGCACTAAAATTTTCCCGGATTTTGAATTCGATTTCATTGACTCCTACAGCCCTCGTTCCCATGTTCGCGGAATGAAGCTTGCAGATTGGCTAACCCGGACCCGCACCAAGCGCGTCGATTTCGCGGCCGAGATCGGCGTGACGCCGGCCGCGATCACGCAGCTTTGCAAGGAAAGTCCCCCTTGGCTTTCCCGCGAGACCGCCGAGCGGATCGCGCTGGCAACCGGCGGCGCCGTTACCCCCAATGATTTCCTGAGCAAGATAGGCAGGGGCCTCGCGGCCCATTCGAGAGGACTTGTCATGAACGAGACGACCGAGCGCGTCGAGGCTGCGATCAAGGCGATCGCCGAGGGGCAACTGGTCGTCGTCACTGACGATGACGACCGTGAGGGCGAGGGTGATCTCATCGCCGCCGCCTCGCTCTGCTCGCAGGAGAAGATGGCCTTCATGGTGCGCCACACCTCGGGCATTGTCTGCGCGCCGATCACAGCCGCCGATGCCCGCCGCCTGCGGCTCGACCCGATGGTGGCGGTCAACGACAGCGCGCATACGACCGCCTTCACCGTGTCGATCGATTACCGCGAAGGGCTCACGACCGGCATTTCTGCCGAGGAACGCACGGCGACCTGCCGCGCGCTCACCAACGGCAATGTGCAGGCTGGCGATTTCGTCCGTCCCGGCCATATCTTCCCGTTGATCGCGCGCGACGGTGGCGTCCTGATGCGCTCGGGGCATACGGAAGCGGCGGTCGATCTCTGTCGTCTCGCCGGTCTGCCGCCGGTGGGCGTGATCTCGGAACTGATGAACGACGACGGCACCGTGACCAAGGGCCAGCAGGTCGTCGATTTCGCGAAGAAGCATAATCTGGTGCATGTCACCATCGCCGATATGATCGCCTACCGGCAGGCGCGCGAGAAGCTGATCGAGCGTGTCGTCACCTTCCCGATCGAGACCAGCATCGGCAAGGTGACCGGGCACGCCTTCTCGACGCCCTTCGACGAGGTGCAGCACCTCGCCCTCGTTTACGGCGAGATCGGCGACGGGCACGGCGTTCTGACACGGCTCCACCGCGCCAATGCGCTGACGGATGTATTCGGCGGCGGCAAGCTCATCGAGAAGGCGCTGGAGCGCTTCAAGGCGGAGGGGCGCGGCGTGCTGGTCTATCTGCGCGACGGCACCGCCGGCGTCCCCAAGGCCGGGTTCGAGACCCCCGCCTCCTCGGATGCGATGCGTCAGCAGGCCTGGCGCGAGGTGGGGCTCGGCGCGCAAATCCTGCGCGATCTCGGCGTCACCTCGATCCGCAATCTTTCGACCAGCGGCAACAGGGCCTTCGTCGGCCTCTCGGCTTTCGGAATCGAGATCGACGGCACCGAGACGTTCTGACCTCAACCTGCCGGCTTGCCGTTGGCGGTCCGGAGTTCGGCGAGCTGTGTGGAGAGCGCCTCGATCGTGCGCGTGAGCTGAAGGATTTCCTGCTCGCGCATGGCGTCGATCTTGGTGTGCAGCAACTCGATTTCCATCTCGGCCTTGACGTTGATCCGGTAGTCGTTCTCGGCCTGCCGCCGGTCAATCTCTGCCTGCCGGTTCTGGCTCATCATGATGATCGGCGCGGTGTAGGCGGCCTGGAACGACAGCACCAGATTGAGCAGGATGAAGGGGTAGGGGTCCCAGGCGCGGATATAGCCGACAACGTTGAGCGCGATCCACGCTAGCAGGATCGCGCTCTGAATCAGGATGAAGCGCCATGAGCCGACGACCCGCGCGACGCCGTCGGCGACGCGCGCCCCCAGCGCCGGGTGAAGGTCGCGTTTCATGCGCGCCGGGCGGAGCTGGCGCAACTCCTGCAGGCGGAGATAATCCTCCGAAGCGAAGACCGGGCTGGCGATCGGGGCGTGCTTGGTCATGGTCGTTGCGGGGTCATGGTTATTCTTGCCTTGGCGGAGCGAAATCAGGCGCCCATCAGCATCTCGACATGGGCGGCGGCGGAGGTCGAGAGCCCTTCGAGATCGTAGCCGCCTTCGAGCAGCGAAACGATTCGTCCGCCACAGCGTCGGCCGGCGATTTCCATCAGCCGCCCGGTCGCCCAGGCGAAATCCGGCGCTTCGAGTCGCAGGTTGGCGAGCGGATCGCGGCGATGGGCATCGAAACCGGCCGAGATCAGGATGATGTCGGGCCGGTGAGCTTCGACGCGCGGCAGCACACGCGTTTCGAAGGCCTCGCGGAACACCGCGCCGTCATCTCCTGCAGCAAGTGGAACATTGACGATGGTATCGTGCTCGCCGCGCTCGCTGAGCGACCCCGTGCCGGGATAGAGCGGCATTTCGTGGCTGGAAACGAACAGCACGTCCGGTTCGTTCCAGAAGATGTCCTGCGTGCCGTTGCCGTGATGCACATCCCAGTCGACGATCGCGATCCGCTCGGCGCCGGCTTTCTGCGCCAGCCGCGCCGCGACGGCGATCGTGTTGAAGAGGCAGAAGCCCATCGCGGTCTCGCGCTCGGCATGATGGCCGGGCGGGCGGGCCGCGACGAAGGCATTGGCGAATTCGCCCTTCATCACCGCTTCGACCGCGCGGCGTGCCGAGCCCATCGCGGCCACGGCGGCCGGAATCGAGCCCGGCGACAGCGAGGTGTCTGCGTCGAGAAAGGCAAGGCCCTCTTCAGGGGCATGCGCGGCGAGTTCGCGCACATAGCTCATCGGGTGTGCGAGCGCAGCAAGTTCGATCTCGCCGGGAGAGGCCTTCTCGCGGTGGAGCGCGGCGAATCGCGGATCGGAAAGCGCCTTTTCGATCGCGCGCAGACGATCCGGCCGCTCCGGATGCCCGGCCGGCATGGCGTGATCGAGAAAAAGCGGGTCCGAAATCAGGAGGGTCGTCACCGGAAAGGGCTCCGTTCGCTGCGTTGCAAGGGGCATCGGAGGCCCGGCCATGCGAATGGTCAAGGAAAATCACGGTATGGCGCAACTGTGGCATAATCGCACTATTTCACAATTTCACTTGGCGTTAAGCAAACTGCAATCTTCCTCGCTAAAATGCCGGTCATGACAACGAAATCTTTCCGATTCCCGAATCCCCGTTGCTTGCGTGCCGTCGCCGCGTTCGCCCTCGCGATGTCGGCTGCCGCGTGCAACTATTCGTCCTTCCCGGATCCGAAGCTTTCTTCGCGGGATGTCGAGTTGCTGGCCCTCGCCCCGAAATCGCTCAACCGCGATCTCGACCCGACCCGCGCCCGCTACCGCATGCCGAACACGACCGGCGAGAAGATCCCAGGCACGGTGGTCGTCGATTCGGCAGCGCGCTTCCTCTATTACGTCGAGGAAGGCGGCACGACCGTGCTGCGCTACGAGATTTCGCCGGGACAGGAAGCCCATCAGTGGTCCGGTACGGCGGTTATCGGCCGCAAGACGGAGTGGCCGTCCTGGACGCCGGGTGCCACCGCCCGCAAGATGGTGCCGAGCCTGCCGGGCGTCGTTCCTGGTGGGCCGAACAGCCCGCTCGGCGCCCGCGGCATCTACCTCTATGACGAGAACGGTCGCGACACGGAATATCGCATCCACGGCACCAACGAGCCGGAAATGATCGGCCAGCCGGTGTCGCTCGGCTGCATCCGGATGTACAACATCGACGCGATCGATCTCTACAACCGCGTCAAGGTCGGCTCGAAGGTTGTCGTGCGCTAAGCGCGCCAAACAAAGATGTTAGAACAGAAAAGGCGGCCGATGGCCGCCTTTTTGCTGGTCGCTGTTGCCTTTGGGGGGTCCGGTAACAGGTCTCGACAGGAGGGCCGGCGTCAGCCGGCAAGAAAACGGGCGATCACGGAAAACGGGCGCTCATGGCAGGCTGTGCTGCGCTGTTTCGGCCGGCTTTCCGCATCTCGGAGATCCGCAAGGTCGCTGCTGCGAGGGCAGGGAGCGCGATGGCCCGGTAGTGGCGGGCGACATGGTCCGCCATGGCCGTCGGGGTATCGATCGGATGCACACCGTTCATCGGTTCGCGGTTGCGGATCGCCTCGTTTGGCACGGATGCCGAATTCATGAATATAAACTCCAATGTTTCGCGCAGGCGCCGCATCGCGCCAGCTTGGACAATACAATGCCGGCCGAACATGGGATCGGTTGGGCTGAAAAATGGAAAATTTGCGACGGATAAGCGCTTTCCGATCAAGGGAAGCCGGTTGGCCGAAGAAAGCGCGTGGAAGTGGAAACCTCGCCCCGCGAGTCGGTCAGGTCTCGACGTTCTTGAGGGCATCGCGCCAGCGGGTGATGACCTTGTCGACGGTCTCGATATCCGCCGCCGGCAGCGTGCCGAGCGTGAGGCGGATGAACTCGTTCTGGAGCGCCATGCCCTCGAGCGCGACCTTGCGCCCCGCCTCCGTCAGGTGGAGGGCGTAGGAGCGCCGGTCGCCAGGAATGCCGCGCCGGTCGACCATGCCAGCCTCGACCAGCCGGTCGACGAGCCCGGATACGTTGCCCTTGGTGACATAAAGCCGCTCGGCGAGGTCGCGCTGGGTGATGCCCTCGCTTTCCGTGAGCGTCGAGAGCAGGTCGAACTGCGCCACCGAAAGGCCGATCGTCCGCAAACGCTGCGTCATCGCCCCGTGGGCGCGCTGGTGAAGACGGAGAAAGCGGAACCAGACGCGGCTCGGCGAGGCGGAATTACGATCGGTCATCTCTCAAATCCGTGAGCGCAGAGAGTTCCAAGGGTTCGGGTCGCATTTGTCAATCCGCTTTTCCTTGCGCATGCCTCATGGCACAAGCAATCCACGACAAGCTTCTCGAAAGCCGATTGACGGAGTGGTCCGGCATGCATGTTCCGACGATTGAACGAACCGGTGGCGCCGCCGGCTTCCCGGAGCCGGCCCGGCCGGAAGGCGAGGGGCTGCGCCTCGAAGCCGTGCCGGCGCCGCTTGCGGGGCATGTCGTCAAGGGCATCATGCTGACGATCATCACCTTCGGCATTTACCGCTTCTGGTATCGCACGGGGCTGCGCCGCTATTACTGGAACAACACCCGCCTCGCCGGCGACCGCTTCGAATATACCGGCACCGGCAAGGAACTGTTCATCGGCTTCCTGATCGCGATCGCCATCGTCATTCCGATCTATCTGATCGTCACGCTGGTCGGCCTCGTCGGCGGCGCGGTGCTGGGGCCGGTTCTGGCTTCGATCATCGGCGCGCTCATCATGCCGGCGGTTATCCAGATTCTCACCTATCGCGCGCGGCGCTACCGCCTGCTGCGCACGCGCTATCGCGGCCTGCGCTTCCACCAGACGGGAACGGGCATCGGCTACCTGATGCGCACGCTGAAATGGATCATCCTCACCGGGCTCACGCTCGGCATCATCTATCCCTATCTCCGCCGCGCGCTCGAACGCTACAAGATCGAGCACACATGGTATGGCAGCGCGCGCGGCAGCTTCTCGGCGCCGGTGAAGCCGATGATGAAGATGTGGCTGCTGATGTGGGGGCTGGTCGTCCTCGCGATGATCGCCGGCGCCATGGTTTCGACCTCGTTGGCCCTGGGGTCGGGCGGTGGGGCGATTGGCGCCCTGCTGCTCATGATCCTCATGGTGGTGTTGCTGCCGGTCGCCTGGCAGGCATTCCGGGTCCGCGAATTCCGCGCCTTCGTCGGCGGCACGAAGATCGGCGATGTCGCGCTCTCCTCGGACCTCAAGACCGCTTCGGTCGTCTGGGTGTGGATCAGCTATTATCTCATGCTGCTGGTGCTCCTTGTCGGTGGTTTCGCGCTGGCGACCTATCTTGCCGTTGGGCGCGTCGGCTATTTCAAGCCGGAGGACGTGCAGGATTATGTCGCGGCGGGCCATGGCCAGTTCGCGATCGTCATCGCCATCGTCCTTGTCGGT
>JAVTWI010000227.1:0-7294 GCA_032229845.1 Rhabdaerophilum sp. | reverse complement strand
TATCCGGGGGCTAGCGTTCGCGGACGGCGGCGCCGTCCTTCACCGCCGTCGGCGGGTAGAGAATGATCCGATCCCCGGCGGCGAGGCCTGCCGTGATCGTCGCCGATTTGCCCGAACGCAGGCCCGCCTCCACCTTGACGAGGCGCGCCTTGCCACCCTCGACGCGGAAGACATGCAGATCCCCGCCCTGCCGGAACAGGGCGCCGATCGGCACAATCAGTGCCTGCGGCAGTTCGTCGGCAACGATCGCGACCTCGACCCGGAACCCGTCCGACAGTCCGGCCCATTCCGCGCGCGGCGAGGTGATGTCGATCACCACCCAGACACGCTGCTCCTCGACGCCGAGCGCCGAAACCTTGGAAAAGGCCGAGGGTTCGATGCGCCGCACCCGGCCGCGCAAGGGTTTGCCGCCGCCCCAGCCGGTTATCGTCACTTCCGCGCCGGGCTTGATACGCACGGCCTCGGTCGTCAGCAGATCGACCGCGATTTCGAGATCGGACGGGTCGCCGATCTCGAGGATCGGCGTGCTGGCGGCCACCATCGCCTCGCTCTCCTGCAGCACCCGCAGGATGCGCCCCGCGACCGGCGAGCGGATGACGATCGCGTCGCCCTCCGTCTCGTTGCCGCGCGCGAGCGCCGCGCGCGCCTGCCCGAGCGCGTGGAACGCGACTTCGCGCCGCCGTTCCGAGACACCGACGTCGCGCTGCGCCGCCTCGTAGGCGTAGATGTCGCGGTCGAGCTGGGCCGCGCTCGCCGCGCCGGTGGTCGAAAGGCGGCGTGTGCGGTCGAGGTCGGCCCGCGCCTTGTCGAGCAGCACCTTGGCGCGCTCGAACGACAGCGTCGCCTCCTCCAGCGAAGCCTCCGCCGCGCCGACCTGCTCCTCCAGCCCCTTGCGTGCGGAAGCATCGAGCAGCGCCGGCAGCCCGGAACGCAGCCGCGCGACGATTTCCTCCTCCTTGACCGCATCGCCGGGACGCAGCGAGATCCGGATCAGCCGGCCCGGCAGTGGCGAGGAGACGGTGTAACGCTCCCGCACCCGCGCCTTGCCGTCTTCCTCGACCAGCGCGACGAACGGGCCCGAGGTCGCAAGCGCGGTTTCCACCAGCACGGCACGCGGCGCGAAGGCCCAGTAGAGGAACCCCGCCGCGCCGGCAACGAACAGGAGAACGGTGAGAATTCGCCTTGCCGTCATGTTCTAGTCCCTCGTTTTCAGGACGCTGGTCAGTTCGATCGCATCGATCTGCCGTCGGATGCTGGCCGCGCTCAAAACGATCGCGACGAGCACGATCAGAACGGAGGCGCCCAGCGTGAACGGCGTCACCACCACCGGCATCTGGAAGCTGTCGTTCTGCCGCAGGCCGAGCAGGAAAACGATCAGCCAGCGAGAGAGAAGCATGCCGAGCGGCAGGGCAACGGCCGCCAGAATCGCGAGCTCCGCGAAGAGGATGCGCGAGACTTCGGACCGCGTCAGCCCGAGAATGCGCAGGCCGGCCAGCTCCCAGGCATGTTCCTGAAGCGCAATGCGCGCCGCGTTGTAGACCAGCCCCGCCGCGATCAGCACACCGAAGCCGGCGAGGAAGGCGGAACTGACGAGAATCATGCCGGCAATGGTGTCGTTGAACGCCGCGAAGATCGTCTCGCGCGGCGTGAAGGCCTCGATTGCCGGGAAGTCCCGCAGGCGCTTCCAGACATCGTCGGCAAAAGAACTGTCGACCGAGAGAAGCAGCGCGTTGACGCTCGCCCCCTCCCGCAGCAGGCGGTTGAGCGCGCCGATATCCATATAGGCGGTCAGGCCGAGAATATCGTCGGCGAGCGCGGTGACGCTGACCTCGCGCGAGGGTCGCGCGCCTTCGAGGATCTCGGCTCGCAGGCTGTCCCCGACCGAGACCCCTAGCCGCGCGGCCAGCCGCCGCGACAGCACGACCCCGTCTGCCGGCAGGGCAAGGGGCGCGAGGTCCGCGTCGCGCGGGACCAGCAGTTCGCTGCCCGGTTCGAGCCCCTGCACGGAGCCGCGATAGGAGCGGTGGCCGGCCCGGAACCGCACCGGCACCACCCGCTGCCCCTCGACGAAACGCACCCCCGGCAGCGCCGCGATCTCGCGGACCGCGCGCGAGGAAACGGCATGGTTGATCACCACATCCGCATGGCTGCGGTTGATGCGGCCGAAATTGATATCGACCATCGCGCCGAGCGCATCCCACCAGAACACGCCGAGCGCGACGATCGGCACCGAGAGCGACAGGCCGAAAATCGTCAGCGCGGAGCGGAGCGGCCGCCCCGCCAGCGCCCGGAACGCCATCAGTTGCCGCGGCGCCGTGACGATCCGTGACATCAGCCGCCCGAGTACTGTCCCGCCCTGCGAAATCGGGATTTCCGGCTTCATGGCGATGGCCGCCGGCTGCATCACCACATGGCGCACGGCGTTGAACACGCCGGCGATCGCCGCGGCGAAGGCGAGGCTTCCGGCAACGAGCGGCAGCCACGGCCGGAACGTATAGTTCCAGTCCGGAAACCGGAAGAACGGCCGGTAGAGATCGGCCATCGAGCGCCCGAGCCAGCCACCGAAGATGGCGCCGATCAGGACGCCGCAGGCCGTGATCAGCATCGCGAGCTTCAGATAGTGCCAGAAGATCGGCATGTTCGGGTAGCCGAGCGCCTTGAGCGTCGCGATCTGCTCACGCTGGGTGCCGATGAGGCGGGTCAGCGCGACGTTGAGCAGGAAACTGGCGATGCCGAGGAAGATCAGCGGCGCGATGATCGAGGTCACGCGCTGCTCGGCGATCTCGTCCTCGACGAAGCGATGCGAGGGGTGAATGTCGCGCCCGTAGGCGCCGAGGCCGCCATAAGGCTCGATCAGCCGGTCGATCTCCGGGATCAGCCGGGTCCCGGAGGCACCCGGCGAGAGGCGGATCACCAGATCGTTGAACGCCCCCTTCATGTCGAAGGCCGCCGCCACCGCATCGGTTCCTGCCCAGATGATGACGTAGTTGCGGTTATCGGGCAGCGGCACGCCGCTGCGCGAGGCGAACACGAATTCCGGCGACATCGCCGTGCCGACGATGGTGAAGACCTGGCGACGCCCGTTGAGGAACACCTCGATGCGCTCGCCGAGCTGCACCGACCGCGCCTCGGCGTAACTCGTGTTGACGATCACCTCGTTCGGCCGCGCCGGGTCGATCCAGCGCCCACTCATCAGCCGCAGGCGGTTGAGCTGCGGCTGGTCATGCGCGGGAATGGAGACAACGCGGCCGGCGACGGGAAAGCGGGAGTCGTCGCGATTGACCCGCACGTTCTGCGCGATGCGCGGCTCGACCGCCGCAACGCCGTCCAGCGCCGCGATCCGGTTCGCGAGCGGCAGCGGCGCGCGCCGGACCTGCGCGAACACATCGCCGAACCGCTCGGTTTCGTAGTGGAGCGCCTGCATCTCGACGAGCATAAGGTAATTCGACGTGCTCATCACGAACAGCGCGACGCCCGAGCCGATCAGCAGCATGATCGCCAGCCCCTGCGCGCGCAGCTTCCAGAAGTCGCGGAACAGCTTGCGATCGAGCATCCTCACCAGACCAGCTCCCGCGCATCGAGCCGGTGCGTGTTGGTCTCGGTGTCGATGATCCGCCCGTCGCGCATCCGCAGCACGCGATGCGCCATGCCGGAAATCGCCGAATTATGCGTGATGACGATGGTGGTGGTGCCGAGTTCGGCGTTGACCTTCTGGATCGCCGCCAGCACCACCCGCCCGGTATCGTAGTCGAGCGCGCCGGTCGGCTCGTCGCACAGGAGAATGTCCGGCAGCTTGACAATCGCCCGCGCCACCGCGACACGCTGCTGCTCGCCGCCGGAAAGCTGGGCCGGGAAATGATCGAGCCGGTGCGAAAGCCCGACAAGGTCCACCGCCTCTTCGGGCTTCATGGGCTTCGCCGCGATCTCGGCGACGAGTTGCACGTTCTCGCGCACGGTAAGACTGGGGATCAGATTGTAGAACTGGAACACGAAGCCGACGTGCTCGCGCCGGTAGAGCGTCAGCGCTTCCTCGCTCGCGCCGGTGAGTTGGTGGTCGCGATAGCGCGCATCGCCGGAGGTCGGCGCATCGAGCCCGCCGAGAATGTTGAGCAGCGTCGACTTGCCGGAACCGGACGGCCCGAGCAGCACGATGAATTCGCCGGCGCTGATGTCGAGATCGACGTCGCGCAAGGCATGAACGGCCGCCTCGCCGGAGCCATAGGTCTTCGTCAGGCCGCGGGCATGGAAAACCTGCTCGCCGGTCGCGCTGGAAAGGATCGGATGGCCGGTCCTGCCTGTCATTGCCTTTCCTTCTAATCCGGCGGAACACCCGGCCGAATGATCTCGAACAATCCGCCTGCCTCAAAGCGGGCCGGAGGCCAGCAAAGCTTCGACCTCGGCGCGCACGGGCGTTCCGCTCGCGCCGCCCGCGCGGGTGCACTTGATCGCCGCCGCCGCGTTCGCGAACCGGATCGCGGCAGAGACCGCCTGGCCCTCCCCCAGCGCCAGCGCGAAGGCGCCGTGCCAGACATCGCCCGCCCCGAGCGTATCGACGGCTGCGACCGGGAAGGCCGGCACGTGGCCCGACGTTTCCCCGTCGATGAAGCGAACGCCGTCCGCGCCGTCGGTTACGGCCGCGAACCCCGAGCTTTGTGCCGCGAGCTTGCGCAAGCCAGTCGCGAGGTCCGCCTCACCGCTCCATTCGCGCAGCCCCTGCGCGGAAAATACCGGATGGGAGGCGAGCGCGATCAGGCCGGCATCGGCCGGCTTCCTGTCGCCGTCGAACACCGCCGGAAGGCCGCGTTGCCGGGCGAGACGAAAGACATGCGCCGCACCCGTTTCCCACCGCGTATCGCCAAGCACGGCGGCGGTTTTTGCCGGCAGGGCGCGCGGCAGCCAATCGGGCAATTCGGGCATCGCCGGATCGAAATGATTGATGATCGTCCGGCTGCCGTCCGGCTCGATGACGATGGCGGAGCGGGAGGTGAGCGCGCCCGCAACCATTGCCGAGCCGGAGAGATCGAGCCCTTCCGCCTCGAGGCGGCTTCGCAGCGCGCTGCCGGCATCGTCGTCGCCGAACCGGGCGATGAGGCGGGCATCGCCCCCGAGCCGGACGATCGCGAGCGAGGCATTCGCCGCGTTGCCGCCAACGACGGTGGCAAGCGACGCCGCGCGGTGCTTCTCCCCCGGCCGGAGCCGGTCCGGGATCGCGTAAACCTCGTCGAGGACGACGATGCCGATCGAGACAATCGCGGTCATCGTCTCACTCCTGGAGCGCATTTCGTTCCGATGGAATCAGACACGGTGCTCTACTCTTTTGTTTCATCGCATTTTCTTCACGCGAAGCGGTATCCCCTTCGCTTGAAAATGCTCTAGGGGGCCGTTGCCGGCACGCGCACGATGGTCCATCCGCCCTCCCAGAGACCACGCCTTGCCGCCCTGGCGCTTTCGAGCACGGCCAGCAGCGCACTCTCGTTGCGGGTGGTCGGCCGGGCCCAGCCGCCTTCCACCAGACGCAGCGCGAGGTCGACACCATCGACCGAGCAGTTCCATCGGCCGGTGCCGGGGTCGCGCGGCTTGCTCCCCGGCTTGCCGGAAACGAGTTGGCACATCGGCTCCTTGTCTCGGATCAGGCCGATCAGCGCCGCGCGCGATTGCAAGCCGCAGGCCCACAGCCTGTTGCCATCGCCGAGGCAGATCGCGGAAGCGGGCGGCCCCTCGATCCCGTCAAGCGCGAAGGCCCGTGTCTCGGTGGTGAAGACATCGGCCGCAATCGGCTCGAACGGTCCGGCGACGACAAGGCTCGGCCGGAAGCCGGACCGCATGCCGAAATCCCGGCCGGAATAGGGCGTCAGGCGCTCCGGAGCGGCATTCTCGACCACGGGCTCCGTCGCGGGAACGGGCCGTGCAACCGGTATGTCCACCACCGGCTCCGGCCGTTCCCGAAGCCGCGCCGCGTAAAGCGAATAAGCGATCAGGCCGGCGACGGCGAGAAGCAGCGTGATCGCGCCCGTTTTTGCAAGGCTCCGCCATTGCGGCGCACCCGGCGCCGACGCCGGTCCGGGCAACGGAATATTGCCTCGGATATCGCGGATGTCCTCGCCCACAGGCACTCCGGCTTTCGATTGAGGTTGGAAAACGCCGCTGGCGGCCTGCGCGGAACTTAATGGTAGCCCGGAGCGGTCGCAACCCTGGGCGGCTGCAATCACGAATGCGGGGAGAACCCCGTCGTCCGGCTTGCAACGGCGAGGCGTCCGGCAACAATGAAGCAGCGTCGAGGAAATATGCCCCGTGATCCAGCAGCCCTCCCCCACCCCGCCGTTCCGCGTCTGGTCGCTGATCGTGACGATCTTCGGCGATATCGTCATGGACCGGGGGACACGCGCGGAACCGGAACCGGTCTGGATCGCGCCGCTGCTAGAGCTGCTCGCCCTGCTGGGCGTCGATGCCGCCGCCGCACGCACCAATTTCTCGCGCCTGGTCGCCAACGGCACCCTTCTGCGCGACAAGGCCGGCCGCAACACCTTCTATCGCCTGAGCCCGGAAAGTCGCGACGACTTCCGAAAAGCCGCGTCGATCATCTATGGCCATGACCTTCCGCGCCACACCGGCGCGTTCAGGCTGGCTCTCATCGATCGGGCCCGGGATCGGGCGGCGGCGCGAGAACGGCTCGCCCGCGCCGGCTTCCGCTTCATCACGCCCGGCGCCGCGATCGCGCCCGAACGCGAGGCGGAGCGACCGCCCTTCCTGCCCGAAGACGTGATTCCGGCAACGGCAGCGCCCTCGCAGGCCTTGGCCGAGGCCGCGCGCGAAGCCTGGCAACTCGCCACGCTCGCCGAGAACTATCGCTGGTTCGTCACCGAATTCGCCGACCTCGCACGGATGGATGCCGCAAGCGATCCCGCCGCCGTGGCGCGCCGCGTGCTGCTCGTCCACCACTTCCGGCGGCTGATCCTGCGCGATCCGCTGCTGACCGAGGACAACCTCCCGGCGGACTGGCCCGGCACCGAAGCCCGGCGCCTGTTCGATACCGGCATCGAACGCCTTGCCGGAGCGTCCGCGATCTGGCTGCGCGCGCACGGTCTCGCGACCTGATACCCCTCACGAACGGGTGATCACGATCCAATGCGCAACAATTTTTGTTGACACAAATCAATTTTGTTTCAGAATACTGACAAACAGGCAGATAGCCCGAGGGAGAAGCGCCGATGTATGCGCAGGCATTGGACCAGAAGGACCCCGACCAGAAGGGCAAGGGTCCTGCCGTCGCGGAAGACCCTGAGCGTCTAGCGCG
>JAVTWI010000226.1:1317-7373 GCA_032229845.1 Rhabdaerophilum sp. | reverse complement strand
GTTATCCCGAAAGCCTTCTCAGGGATTTCGGCGGCGGTTGGGATGTCATTCCCCGCATCCGCAAGCCGATCATCGCCGCGGTTGCCGGTTTCGCACTGGGGGGCGGCTGCGAGGTGGCGATGGCCTGCGATTTCATCATCGCGGCCGAGAACGCGAAGTTCGGCCAGCCGGAAATCAAGCTCGGCGTTATGCCGGGCTGGGGCGGCTCGCAGCGCCTGACGCGCGCGGTCGGCAAGGCCAAGGCGATGGATATGTGCCTCACCGGCCGGATGATGGATGTGCAGGAAGCCGAGCGTTCCGGCCTCGTCTCGCGCATCGTGCCGGTCGAGAAGCTAGTCGAGGAGGCGCTCGCCGCCGCGACGACCATCGCCGAGTTCTCGCCCGAATCCGTGCTGCTCAACAAGGAGAGCGTCAACCGCGCCTTCGAGGTGACGCTGGCCGAAGGCATTCGCTTCGAGCGCCGCGTGTTCCAGGGCCTGTTCGCCAGCCCGGGGCAGAAGGAAGGCATGGCCGCTTTCGTCGAGAAGCGCAAACCGAACTTCCACGGCTGAGTGCAGCGCGGCGAGCAGAAAATCCACCATGCCTGAGTTTCAGCTCGCCCTCGATCTCGTTGCGCTTCTGGTGCTGGCCGCCTTCGCGGCCGGCTTCGTCGATGCCATCGCCGGGGGCGGTGGGCTTATCACCGTGCCCGCGTTGCTGCTGGCCGGCATCCCGCCGGTCGCCGCCATCGCCACCAACAAGCTGCAGGGCACCTTCGGCGTCGCGTCCTCGACGCTGGCCTTCTGGCGCGCGGGGCGGATCGAGCGGGCCTATTTCGCGCCGTTCTTTGGCGCGGCTTTCGCGGGTGGCGTCGCCGGCGCGGCGGTCGCGCATCTGGTGCCGGATCCGGTGCTGCGGGTCGCGATTCCCGTGGCACTGGTCGCCATTGCGATTTTCGTCCTGCTCTCGCCGAAGCTCGGCGACGCTGATGCGAAACCGCGGATGGGAATCATGGCCTTCGCGCTGACCTTCGGCGTCGGCAACGGCGCCTACGACGGCGCGTTCGGACCCGGCGCCGGGACGTTCTATCTCCTCGGCCTCATTCTCCTGTGCGGTTTCGCGATGATGCGGGCAGTGGCGCATACGCGGCTGATGAATTTCGGGTCGAACCTCGGTTCGCTCCTGTTCTTTCTCTACGCGGGGCATGTTCTGGTGCCGCTGGGCCTTGCGATGGGGCTGGCCTCGGCGTGCGGTGCCTATCTCGGCGCGCGTACGACGATGCGGTTCGGCGCCGGCCTGATCCGGCCGCTGGTGGTTGTCGTCTCGCTGGCGATGGCCTTCCGGCTACTGATCGATCCGTCGAACCCGCTCGGCGCCTGGCTCCGCAGCCTGTAGCGCGGGCCGGCCGGCGCTTTCTCGCCACGGGCGACGGATTCATGTTGACCCCGCGCCAATTCGATGGCATGGGGACCGCTCTCGCGCCGGGTTTCGGCGCGTTTTGGTTTTCATCGCATCGGCAGCAGGCGCCTTCGTCCGGCCGTCAATGCGTTTCATGGATAACGGGTCGGAGTCCCATACGTCGATGGCGAATACGAAATCTGCCAAGAAGGCCGCGCGCCAGGCGCTGCGTCGCACCGAGGTCAACAAGTCGCGCCGCTCGCGCATGCGGACGTCGGTGCGCTCGGTCGAGGACGCGATCGCCAAGGGTGATCAGGCCGCCGCGCTCGCCGCGATGAAGCAGGCCGAGCCGGAGCTGGTGCGCGCCGCGCAGAAGGGTGTCGTTCACAAGAACACTGCCGCCCGGAAGGTCTCGCGCCTCATCCGCCGTATCAAGGCGCTCTCCGCCTGAGCGGGTTGAACTGCCGGTTGTGAAAGGCGCCTTTCGGGGCGCCTTTTTTTGTTGCCGGAACGGTTCGCCCTGCGCTGTTGCCGTTAACCCTCTGCGCGGCATTCAATACGCCTACCTGTGATTTCGGCTTGACTCGGGTAGCGGCGCCGAAAACGCGACCGCGTGTCCGGCGAAGGTCAAGTGAACAAGAAAAGGCGATATAAAACAGAAGCCTACGCGACAAGAAGCTGCGGCGCCACGAATTGCGGCCGTGGCATGGAGAGCCAGCGAAAAAAGATTCGAAAATATTACGCCATCGAAACGAATGTTGGCCGGGACAGCCGGCAAATCGATTTGAACGAGCGAATCAACCACTTAAATTTGAACGTGGCGCCCCCCCCTTCGCAGCCCGGAAAGCGAATCGGATCAAGTCCTCCGATGGGGCGAAAATGGGGTGTTGCACAGGCAAATTCACCTCGTTAAGACTTCCTTAACACATCGCTGCGGCGGGCAATTCAACGGGCGATAAAACAAATCACAAAGCAGGGGGGCGATGTGATTTACCAGAACGTTCAGACGGAAGGGCCGCCTTTTTATTGAAGGCGGTGCGGCCAGGATTTTCGCCGGAGTTGATCCTGTACTCAACTTCGGGCGTTCAGAAGAGTTCTTGCTTTTCATCGGCAGAGTGATGTGCGCGGCATGAGTTGTGTCGGCGGGCATTGCCTTTTGCCATGTCATCACGACCAAACGACTTTAGCGGACGATCCGATGCTCAAGACGAACGAAACCCATGCAGCGGAGGCCATGCTGGATATGGCGGCGAAATCCGATTCCGCACCCGAGCTCCGTTCGATCGAGGTGACGTGGGATCGTGTCCAGCGGCGTCTGCGGGCGGAACTGGGCGAGGATGTCTACGCCAGCTGGTTCAAATGTCTGGAGCTGGCCGATCACGCGCTGCCGGTCGTGACACTCTCGGTGCCGACCAAGTTCCTGCGCAACTGGATCCAGCAGCGCTTCATCGAGCGTATCGCCACGCATTTCCACAACGAGAATCCGGCGATCGAACGTGTCGTGATCGTCATGCGCTCCGCCGCGACCCGCAGCCAGCCGCGGACCGAAGCCCCCTGTGCGGCCGATGCCGCGCGCAAGCCCGTCGTCGCGCCTGCGGCGGACGAGCGGAGCGAAGCGGTCGAGACGGCGGGCCGATCGCCGGCGAAAGGCGGCGAAGGAGTGCACGCCGAGAGCGATCCGCAAATGGGTTCGCCGCTCGACAAGCGGCTGGTCCTGTCCGCTTTTCAGGTCGGGCGGTCGAATATCATGGCGCATGCGGCCGCGATGCAGGTCGTGCAGGCCCGCGCCAATGAAATGCCGGTCTTCAACCCGCTCTATGTCCACGCCAGCGTCGGGCTCGGCAAGACGCACCTGCTGCAGGGCGCGGCGCAGGCCATCGAGGCTTCCGGCCGGCGCGTGCTCTATCTCACGGCCGAAAAGTTCATGTATGGCTTCGTCGCTTCGCTGAAGGCGCAGACGGCGATTGCCTTCAAGGAATACCTGCGCGGCATCGATGTTCTGATCATTGACGACGCGCAGTTCCTGCACGGGCCGAAAAGCCAGCAGGAGTTCTGCCATACCCTCAACGCGCTGATCGACTCGGGCAAGCAGGTCGTCGTCGCGGCGGACCGGGCGCCGTCCGATCTCGAGGCGATCGAGGAGCGCGTCCAGTCGCGCCTCGCCGGCGGGCTGGTGGTCGAGATCGGCGCACTCGACGATGCGCTGCGCGTCAAGATTCTCGAGAACCGCATCCAGATCGCCAAGGCCCACCTGCCGTCTTTCGAGGTGCCGCCGGAGGTCGTCGCTCATGTCGCCCGCGTCATCACCACCAACGGGCGCGATCTCGAAGGCGCGGTGAACCGCCTTCTCGCCCATGCGACGCTCACGGGCGGCGCGCTCGATATCGCGGCCGCTGACGAGGCGATCCGCGATCTCATTCGCCATCGCGAGCCGCGCCGGGTCAAGATCGAGGATATCCAGCGCCTCGTCGCCAACCACTATAACGTCAGCCGGGCGGATATCCTGTCCTCGCGTCGCACGGCGACCGTCGTCCGGCCGCGGCAGATCGCGATGTATCTGGCGAAATCGCTGACCCTGCGCTCGTTGCCCGAGATCGGCCGGCGTTTCGGCGGCCGCGATCATACGACGGTGCTGCATGCCGTGCGCAAGATCGAGGGCATGGTGACGACCGATACCGAGCTTGCCGGCGAGATCGACCATTTGAAGCGCATGCTCCAGGAGTGAGGGCTGCCCGAGGCGCGGGAAAGATGCCGAAATTCTGTGATTCGAGGGCGAACACGCCCCCGGACCCTTGAGTTTTTTCCCTCGACGCGCCATCGTTTTCCGGTCAATCAAGGACGCGTGCCGTCTCGTCGCGAGGCGGTTTTTGTTCGGTAACGGGACGGGCGGGCGATGAAGGTTACGGTTGAGCAGGCCGCGCTGCTGAAGGCTCTCGGGCATGTGCACCGGGTCGTGGAGCGCCGCAACACCATCCCGGTTCTCGCCAACGTTCTCCTGCGCGCCGAAGGCGGCCAGCTCGCGTTGAAGGCGACCGATCTCGATATCGATATCGTCGAGGTCGTCGCGGCAGAGGTCCTCCAGGCCGGCACGACCACCGTTCCCGCCCATGTGCTCTACGATATCGTCCGCAAGCTCGCGGATGGCGCGCAGGTGAGCCTCGAACAGGACGGGAATGCCGGGCAGGTCGTCCTGCGCTCGGGGCGGTCGCGGTTCTCGCTGCAGACCTTGCCGGAAAGCGATTTCCCCGATCTCTCGCCGGGCGAGATGAGCCACCGGTTTTCGGTGCAGGCCGGCCACCTCCGCACGCTGATCGACAAGACGCAGTTCGCGATCTCGACCGAGGAGACGCGCTATTATCTCAACGGCATCTATCTCCACACGACGGAGCTCAACGGCGAAGCCGTGCTGCGCGCTGTCGCGACCGATGGCCATCGCCTCGCGCTCTGCGACACGCCGGCCCCGGCCGGCGCCGGCGGCATGCCCGGCATCATCGTGCCGCGCAAGACCGTGACCGAATTGCAGAAGCTGCTGTCGGAAAGCGATTCGCAGGTCGAGATCGAACTCTCGACCGTGAAGATCCGCGCCACCGTCGGGCCGATCGTGCTGACCTCGAAGCTGATCGACGGCACCTTCCCCGATTATGCCCGCGTCATCCCGCAGCGGAACGACAAGTTCCTCACCGTTGACCGCGACGAATTCGCCCGCTCGGTGGATCGTGTCTCGACGATTTCCTCGGAGCGTGGCCGCGCCGTGAAATTCTCGCTCGGCGACGGCAAGCTGACGCTCTCGGTCCATAACCCGGACGCCGGGCAGGCGATCGAGGAACTGGCGGTCGATTACGAGGCTTCGCCGCTCGAGATCGGCTTCAACGCGCGCTACCTCCTCGACATCATCGGCCAGCTCGAAGGCGACACCGCGCTGCTCAAGCTCGCCGACTCCGGCTCGCCGACGCTCATCCAGGACCGTGAGGGCGCGGCCAGCCTCTATGTGCTGATGCCGATGCGCGTCTGACCATGCCGGGTTCCGAGGTGCAGCCGCGCATCACCCGGCTGCGGCTCAGCGATTTCCGCTCGTATGCGTCGCTCGACATCGCGCCGGATGCGCCGCTCGTCGCGCTGTGTGGGCCGAACGGCGCCGGCAAGACCAATATCCTCGAAGCCATTTCCCTGTTCACGCCGGGGCGAGGGCTGCGTCGCGCGACCGGGGCGATGATCGCCTGCCGCGACGGGGCGGGCGGCTATGCCGTGCTCGCCGATCTCGTGGTCGCGAGCGGGCCGCTGCTGCTGGCGACCGCACTGCCGCCGGGCGAGGCACAGCGCCAGTGCCGGATCGACCGCGAACCGGTGCCCTCGGCCGGACGCTTCCTCGACCATCTGGCGATGCTCTGGTTGACGCCGGATCAGGACGGCCTCTTTCGCGGTGCGGCCGGCGACCGGCGCCGTTTTCTCGACCGGTTGGTGCTGGCGGTCGATTCCGCGCATGGCACGCGCGCCAACGCCTTCGAGAACGCGCTGCGCCATCGCAACCGCTTGCTGGAGGAACAGAGCACGCAAAGTCGCTGGCTCGACGCCATCGAGCAGGAAATCGTCGAACTCGGCGTCGCCATCGCTGCTGCGCGGCTGGAGACCGTGCAGCGGCTGACGGCGCTGGTCGAGGCCGATGCGGCGGCGATGGCGCC
>JAVTWI010000226.1:0-1217 GCA_032229845.1 Rhabdaerophilum sp. | reverse complement strand
TGATCGCGCAGATGCGGGGCGAACCGCCGCTGCTGCTGCTCGACGAGGTGGCGGCGCATCTCGATTCCGCGCGCCGCGCCGGGCTGTTCGCGCTGCTGCGCGCGCTCGGCGGGCAGGTGTTCATGACCGGCACCGACCGGCTCCTGTTCGAAGGGCTCGGTGCCGGCAATCTCATCCTCACGGTCGAGAACGGGGACGTGCGCGATGCATGAGCCGGAACGCCCGCATCCACGCCACAGGGGTGTGCCGCTCACCAGCCTGGAAGCACGGATTTCGCGCTGGATTCGGCCGAAGCTGCCGGCATTCGCCTACGAGTTCCTTGCCTTCGGCTTCAAGCAGGCCTGGGCCTGCCTTTACGCTGCGGTGATGCTGGCGATGATTGTCGGCACCAAGCTCATCTGGAACCCGGATTGGCCGGTCGCGCGCTACGATTTTCTCACCGTCGCGGCGGTGCTCCTGCAATTGCTGCTGCTTGAACTCAAGCTTGAAACGCCGCGCGAGGCGCTCGTCATTCTGATTTATCATGTGGTCGGCACGATCATGGAGATCTTCAAGACCGAGATGGGCTCCTGGGCCTACCCCGAGCCGAGTGCGCTCCGCATCGGCGGCGTGCCGCTCTTCACCGGTTTCATGTACGCCTGCGTCGGCAGCTACATGGTGCGCGCGATCCGCCTGTTCGACATGCGCTTCGAGCCTTATCCGCCGTTCTGGATGACGGCGGCGCTGGCGCTCGGCATCTACCTCAACTTCTTCGCCCACCATTATATTCTCGATTTCCGCTACGCGCTGATGGCAGCGACGCTGCTGCTCTTCGCCCGCACCCGCATCTGGTTCACGCCCGGCGAGAAGACTTTCTGGATGCCGCTGCCGCTCGCGGCGCTCCTGACAGCTTTTTTCCTCTGGATCGCGGAGAATATCGGCACTTTCACCGGCACCTGGCTCTACCCGAGCCAGAAGACCTGGCACCTTGTGGGATTTACGAAAATGGGCTCGTGGTATCTGCTGCTGTTCCTCAGCTTCGTGCTGGTGACGCTGGTTCACCGGCCCAGAGGGCGGGGTCTCGCATGAAGACCGCGTTCGTCTTCGCCGCCGGGTTGTTCGACGCGGCGATCGTCGTCTTCCACGTCCTGTTCTGGCGTCTGTTCCGCTGGCCGGAGAGCCTCGCCGGCAGCGGCCGGCTCAACAGCGCGATCACGCAGACGCTGAATGTCATGCTG
>JAVTWI010000225.1:0-7388 GCA_032229845.1 Rhabdaerophilum sp. | reverse complement strand
AGCAGATCACCAGCCGCGGCATCGGCAACGGCACGTCGATGATCATCTTCGCGGGTATCGTCGCGGAGCTGCCGTCGGCGATCGCCGGCACGCTCGAACTCAGCCGGCAGGGGGCACTCTCGTCCGGCCTGATCGTCGCCGTCCTGATCATGGCGGTGCTGGTCGTGGCGTTCATCGTCTTCATGGAACGCGCCCAGCGCCGGCTGCTGATCAACTATCCGAAGCGGCAGATGGGTAACAAGGTCTACGAGGGGCAGACGTCGTTCCTGCCGCTGAAGCTCAATACCTCGGGTGTTATCCCGCCGATCTTCGCCTCGTCGCTGCTGCTGATGCCGACGACGATTGCCAGTTTTGCCCAACAGGGCGGGCCGCAGTGGCTCCAGACCATGAACACCTATCTCGGGCATGGCCGGCCGCTCTATATGCTGCTTTACGCAGCGCTGATCATCTTCTTCGCGTTCTTCTACACCGCCATCGTCTTCAACCCCACCGAGACGGCGGACAACCTCAAGAAGCATGGCGGGTTCATTCCGGGCATCCGGCCCGGCGAGAAGACGGCGCAATACATCGACCAGGTGCTCTCGCGCATCACGGTGATCGGCGCGGCCTACCTGACCGTCATCTGCCTGTTACCCGAATTTCTAATTTCGGCCGCCGCTCTTCCGTTCTACTTCGGGGGCACCTCCATCCTGATCGTGGTTTCGGTTACGATGGATACGGTGGCCCAGGTGCACGGCTATCTGCTCGCGCACCAGTATGAGGGCCTCGTCAAGAAGGCCAAGCTCAGGGGGAGTAAACGATGAGGCTGATTCTGCTCGGACCGCCCGGCGCGGGCAAGGGAACGCAGGCGACACGGCTCGTGGAGAAGCATGGCATCGTCCAGCTTTCCACCGGTGACATGTTGCGGGCGGCGGTCGCGAACGGAACGCCGATCGGCCTCAAGGCGAAGGCGGTGATGGAATCGGGCGGGCTCGTCTCGGACGAGATCGTGATCGGCATCATCAAGGACCGGATCGCCGAATCCGATGCCGCCAAGGGCTTTATTCTCGACGGTTTCCCGCGCACGGTGGCGCAGGCAGAGGCGCTCGAAAAGCTTCTCGCTGACCAGCATCTCAAGCTCGACGCCGTGATCGAACTCGAAGTCGATCAGAACGCCCTTGTCGGCCGCATCGTCAAGCGCGCCGAGGAGGCCAAGGCGGCCGGCCAGCCGGTGCGCAAGGACGATGACCCGGAAGTCTTCAAGACCCGGCTTGCCGCCTACAATCGCGACACGGCGGCGGTGACACCGTTCTACGAAGGCCGTGGCCAGCTCTCGCGGATCGACGGCATGAAGCCGATCGCCGAAGTCGCCGCGGCCATCGACAAGGTGCTGGGCAGTTGAGTTCAACTCGCATCCGCTGCTTTCCGCCAACCGGTGGCCACTTGGCGGGCGGATGCGGCCATAAGGAAGTCGCCCGGCGATTCCCTTATAAAAGCGTTGATTGGGGCTTGACGGGGGGCGTTGTTCTCGTCTATCCGCAACCCCTACCGACGAGGCAGACCGCGCGGGGAAACTCGCGCGCTTTTATGTTTTACCCTTCGGGCGCGGGCGTGCCTGGCGGAAAACCGGTCGGAAGACGGAATTTTGGGCGGCTGACGGTTCCCGATGCGGAACTTCGGGTCGCGCGGCGGCCCTCCGGGGTCGACAGCTAAGGAGAAGTGCAGTGGCTCGTATCGCGGGCGTGAACATTCCGACCTCGAAGCGCGTTTGCATCGCGCTGCGCTACATTCACGGCATCGGTCCGGTGAATGCCGTTGAGATCTGCGAGAAGGTCGGCATTCCGCTGACGCGCCGCGTCAACGAGCTGACGGACGCCGAAGTCCTTCAGATCCGCGAGACGATTGATCGCGACTATCAGGTCGAGGGTGACCTGCGCCGCGAAACCGCGATGAACATCAAGCGCCTGATGGACCTCGGCTGCTATCGCGGCCTGCGCCATCGTCGCGGCCTCCCGGTTCGTGGTCAGCGCACGCACACCAATGCGCGCACCCGCAAGGGTAAGCCGAAGCCGATTGCCGGCAAGAAGAAGTAATTCCGCGGCGCCCGCGCGCCGCTCCCGTTTCGAGAGACGAAAGCTCAAGTCGATATGGCCAAGGAAGCTCAACGTATTCGCCGCCGTGAACGCAAGAACATCGTTTCTGGCGTGGCGCATGTGAATGCCTCGTTCAACAACACGATGATCACCATCACCGATGCCCAGGGCAACGCCATTTCTTGGTCGTCCGCTGGCATGATGGGGTTCAAGGGCTCCAAGAAGTCGACCCCGTATGCGGCGCAGGTCGCGGCGGAAGATGCCGCCCGCAAGGCTTCCGAGCATGGAATGCGCACGCTCGAAGTCGAGGTTTCGGGGCCGGGTTCGGGCCGTGAATCGGCTCTCCGCGCGCTGCAGGCTGCGGGCTTTACCGTGACCTCGATCCGCGACGTGACGCCGATCCCGCACAACGGCTGCCGCCCGCGCAAGCGCCGCCGCGTCTGATTTTTCGAACGCGTTTTCAGGCGCGTTCTGACGACGGGCACCGCGATGGGCGCGGCGCCCGATTGCCGTTTCAAGGATAAAAAATCGTGATCCAGAAGAATTGGCAGGACCTGATCAAGCCGTCCAAGCTCGAAGTGATTCCGGGCGATGATGCCAGCCGCGTCGCCACCGTCGTGGCCGAGCCGCTCGAGCGCGGCTTCGGCATGACCCTCGGCAACTCGCTTCGCCGTATCCTCCTGTCCTCGCTTCAGGGTGCCGCCGTCACCGCCATCCATATCGATGGCGTGCTGCACGAGTTCTCGTCGATCGCCGGCGTCCGCGAGGACGTGACCGATATCGTCCTCAACATCAAGGACGTGGCGCTCAAGATGCAGGGCGAGGGCGTGAAGCGCCTCACACTCCGCAAGCAGGGCCCGGGCGTCGTCACCGCCGGCGACATCCAGGTGACGGGCGACATCGAGGTTCTCAACCCGGAACTCGAGATCTGCACCCTCGACGACGGCGCCGAGCTGCGCATGGAACTCCATGTCTCGACCGGCAAGGGCTATGTCCCGGCCGACCGTAACCGCTCGGAAGACGCCGCCATCGGCCTCATTCCGATCGACAGCCTGTTCTCGCCGGTGCGCAAGGTTTCGTACCGCGTCGAGAACACCCGTTCCGGCCAAATTCTTGACTACGACAAGCTGACCATGACCATCGAGACCGATGGTTCGGTGACGCCGGAAGACGCGCTCGCCTATTCGGCGCGCATCCTGCAGGACCAGCTCGAAATCTTCCTCAACTTCGAGGAGCCGAAGAAGCCCGAGACCCAGGCCGCGATCCCCGATCTCGCCTTCAACCCGGCACTGCTCAAGAAGGTGGACGAACTCGAACTCTCGGTTCGCTCGGCCAACTGCCTCAAGAACGACAACATCGTCTACATCGGCGACCTCATCCAGAAGACCGAGAGCGAAATGCTGCGCACGCCGAACTTCGGCCGCAAGTCGCTCAACGAGATCAAGGAAGTGCTGGCGCAGATGGGCCTCCACCTCGGCATGGAAGTGCAGGGCTGGCCGCCGGAGAACATCGAAGACCTCGCCAAGCGGTTCGAGGAACATTACTGATTTGCGCGGGGCGCCTCGGCGCCCCGGCTTCGGGACGGGATTGCCCCGGCCCCATTGAGGTCGCCCGTTCCGTGGCACGGCGGGCGTCAGAAAAAGGAGAGCCAACATGCATCACGGTTTCCGTGGACGCCGTTTTTCGCGCACCGCGTCCCATCGCAAGGCGATGTTCGCGAACATGGCGCAGGCGCTGATCACCCATGAGCAGATCATGACGACGCTGCCGAAGGCGAAGGACCTGCGTCCGATCGTCGAGAAGCTCGTCACCCTCGGCAAGCGCGGCGACCTGCACGCCCGCCGCCAGGCGATCGCGCAGATCCGCAGCGAGGAAGTCGTGCGCAAGCTGTTCGACGTCATCGCCAAGCGCTATGGGGCGCGCAACGGCGGCTATCTCCGCATCATGAAGGCTGGCTTCCGCTACGGCGATGCCGCGCCGATGGCGGTGATCGAGTTCGTCGATCGCGATGTCGATGCCAAGGGCAAGGCCGACAAGGCCCGCCATGCCGAGACCGTCGCGGCGAACGCCGACGCGGCCTGAGCGATTTCTTCAATCGGGAATACGGAAAGGCGGCTCGGGCCGCCTTTTTTGTTGCTCAAGCCGGCTGGTTGAGGGTTGAGGGCGGCGCGGCGCGGGTGAGTTCGAGGAAATCGGCCGCCGTCATCTCGACCAGCTTTTCGATCGGCGGGCAGTCGCGCGTGCTTGTCGCCATGCCCAGCGGCCAGGCCGCGAAGCGGCGCTTGCCGAGGAACTTTGGACCAGCGATCCGGAGATCCTTGTGACGCTCGTCCGCCAGAATGCGGGCGATGGCACCGTTCAGGTCGGCGCGCTCGCCTTCGAGAACCTGCGCCAGCCAGTTACGCCCGACGAGAAGGATGCCGGAAATCGCGTGCGCGGCGTTGTTTCGGCGCGCCAATTCCACAATATTGCCCAGCATCCGGCTTCCGCTGGCGGACAGGGGATCAAAACACGGGCGACTCGTATAAACGAACTGGGTCAGCATGAGCGTGAAATCCAACCACAGGGTGATCATGGACGGCAGGGTTGAAAAGATGATGAAGACGATCGCCGAAACCGGCATCCGGTGTCGAATTGCGATTCTGGCGCTCTCGGTGATCATGCTGACGGGGCTCACGGGCGGGCGTGCCGGCGCACAGGGGCTCGATTTCCTGCGCAAGACGCCGGAAAGCCGCACCGAGATCGCGCTGTCCTTCGCGCCGCTCGTCAAGGCCGTGGCGCCGGCGGTGGTCAACGTCTATGCCTCGAGCCGGCAGGAGCAGGCCAAGAACCCGTTCGCGGGCGATCCGTTCTTCGAGCGCTTCTTCGGCGGGCTCTCGCAGCCGGAACGGGCGCGGAATTCGGTGGGTTCCGGCGTCATCATCGATAAGGCCGGCATCGTCGTCACCAATCACCACGTGATCGAGGGCATGACCGAGATCAAGGTGGCGCTGGCCGACCGGCGAGAGTTTCCGGCAGAGGTGCTGCTGCGCGATCCGAAATCCGATCTCGCCGTGCTCAAGCTGAAGGCCAGCGAGAGTTTTGTCGCGCTCGAACTCGGCAATTCCGATGCGCTCGAAGTCGGCGATATCGTGCTCGCCATCGGCAATCCGTTCGGTGTCGGGCAGACCGTGACGCAAGGCATCGTCTCTGCGCTCGCGCGCACGCATGTCGGTGTGACGGACTACCAGTTCTTCATCCAGACCGACGCGGCGATCAATCCGGGCAACTCGGGTGGCGCGCTGGTGGACATGAAGGGCCGCGTCATCGGCATCAACACGGCGATCTTCTCGAAGTCCGGCGGCAGCCACGGCATCGGCTTCGCTATTCCGGCCAACATGGTCCGCGCGGTTCTCGAAAACGCGAAGGCCGGCGGCGGAGTGATCCGGCGCCCGTGGTTCGGCGCCTCGCTGCAGGGCGTGACCGCCGAACTCGCCGAGACGTTGGGGCTCGCGCGCCCGGCCGGCGCGCTGGTCGCGGAGGTCGTCGCGGGTGGCCCGGCGGACAAGGCGGGCCTGCGCAAGCTCGATGTCATTACCGCAGTCGACGGCAACCCGGTCGACGATCCGGATGCCTTCGGCTTCCGGTTCTCGACCAAGATCGTCGGCGGCAAGGTGAAAATGGCCTACCTGCGCAGCGGCAAGGCGCACGAGATCGAGGTTCCGCTGGTGGTGGCGCCGGAAGTCCCGCCGCGCAAGCCGGTCAAGATTGGCGGGAACACGCCGTTCACGGGCGCCACGCTGGTCAATGTCTCGCCGGCGGTGAAGGAGGACCTTTCGCTCAACGGTGTCGATTCCGGCGTGGTGGTGAGCGAGGTCGAGGCCGGATCGCCGGCCGATCAGGTCGGCTTCCAGAAGGGCGACGTGATCATCGCGGTCAACAACCAGCGCATCGCGGATACCGAGGCGATGGACAAAGCCGCGCGCGGCCGACCCTACGCCTGGCGGGTGACGCTCAACCGCGGAGGTCAGACCCTCACCTCGGTTTTCGGGGGCTGACGTGCTCGAAGGCGAGCCGCATCGCCCGCTGGCGGACCGGATGCGGCCGGAGGTGCTCGCAGACCTCGTCGGGCAGGAGCATCTGACCGGCGAGGGCGGGGCGCTCCGGCGGCTGGTCGCCTCCGGTTCGCTCGGCTCGCTGATCCTCTGGGGGCCGCCGGGCACCGGCAAGACGACCGTTGCGCGGCTTCTCGCGCATGAGACCGATCTCGTGTTCGAACAGGTCTCGGCGATCTTTTCCGGTGTCGCCGACCTCAAGAAGGTTTTCGAAGCCGCGCGGCTGCGCCGCAAGATGGGGCAGGGCACGCTGCTGTTCGTCGACGAAATCCACCGCTTCAACCGCGCGCAGCAGGACAGTTTCCTGCCCGTGATGGAGGATGGCACCATCACGCTGATCGGCGCGACGACCGAGAATCCGTCGTTTGCGCTCAACGCGGCGCTGCTGTCGCGGGCGCGGGTTCTGACCTTCAAGGCGCTCGACGAGGCGGCTTTGCTGCGCCTTCTCGAACGGGCCGAAAAAGTGATGGGCGAACCGCTGCCGCTCGATGGTGAGGCGCGCGAGGCGCTGGCCGGCATGGCGGATGGCGACGGGCGCGCCGCGCTGACCCTCGCCGAGGAGGTCTGGCGTGCGGTGCAGCCGGGCGAGGTTTTCGACAGCGCCGGCCTTCAGGCTGTGATCCAGCGTCGCGCGCCAATCTACGACAAGAGCGAGGACGGGCATTACAACCTCATTTCCGCGCTCCACAAGTGCGTGCGCGGCTCCGACCCCGACGCCGCGCTCTATTATTTCTGCCGGATGTGCGACGCGGGCGAGGACCCGCGCTTCCTCGCGCGACGTCTGGTGCGGATGGCGGTCGAGGATATCGGTCTCGCCGATCCGCAGGCGCTGGTCCATGCGCGCGCGGCGGCCGAGACCTACGAGCAGCTCGGTTCGCCCGAGGGCGAACTCGCGCTCGCCAACGCGGTGATCTATCTTGCCACCGCGCCGAAATCGAATGCGGCCTATGCCGCCTACAAGGCGGCAACGGCGGTCGCCAAGCAGGCTGGCTCGCTGACACCGCCGAAGACCATCCTCAACGCGCCGACCAAGTTCATGAAATCCGAGGGCTATGGCGCCGGCTACGCCTACGATCACGATGCGCCGCATGCCTTTTCGGGGCAGGATTACTGGCCGGAGGCACTCGGCCGCCAGCATTTCTACGATCCGCCGGAGCGTGGCTTCGAACGGGAAATCCGCAAGCGGCTCGAATTCTGGGAAAAGCTGCGGCGGGAAAGGGGC
>JAVTWI010000224.1:0-7426 GCA_032229845.1 Rhabdaerophilum sp. | reverse complement strand
GAGCGAGTCTCCGCAGCAGGACACCCAACCGTCGCCCCGGTCGGCGCGAGACGTCGAAAAAGGGAAGAAGAGGAACCGACGACTGGAATACCCATC
The DNA here is from genome assembly GCA_032229845.1 of Rhabdaerophilum sp. GTDB lineage: Bacteria > Pseudomonadota > Alphaproteobacteria > Rhizobiales > Beijerinckiaceae > Rhabdaerophilum. The sequence continues at coordinate 7,330 of JAVTWI010000224.1, read as the reverse complement.
GCCGACCAATGCCCAATCGCTGCGGAACCTCCGCCACGGGATAGTCCTGCTCGGCGATCTGGCGCACCGCGTCGCGTTTGAACTCATAGCTGAAATTGGCTTAGCCCATCTGGGCCTCCTTGCCTTAAATTTAGGGAAGAAGGCGCCCTGAAATCTGGGGGCGATTCACTGTGTGTTGCCACCCAATGGGTGCTCGCACCGATCTCCCGAAAACTTGGTCAGAAACGGGTATCTACCTCGCCGATCCCTTCACCCCTCGAGAAGGCAAAAAAGAACAGAGATGGAACTTTACATTAAGAACAAAACATGAATAATGATGGCATTGAACAGTGCCCGCCGATACCCTATGGAGGTTCATATGTCTCAGGCTCAGCTCCGTTTAGTGGAAGGTTCCTCCATGGATAAGACCAAGGCGCTGGACGCCGCGCTCTCGCAGATCGAACGCGCCTTCGGCAAGGGCTCGATCATGCGGCTCGGGCAGAAGACGGGCATGGAAATCGAGGCGATTTCGACCGGCTCTCTCTCGCTCGACATCGCGCTGGGCGTCGGCGGCCTTCCCAAGGGGCGTATCGTCGAGATTTACGGCCCGGAATCGTCGGGCAAGACGACGCTCGCCCTGCATACGGTTGCTGAAGCGCAGAAAGGCGGGGGTATTTGCGCCTTCGTCGATGCCGAGCATGCGCTCGATCCCGTCTATGCCCGCAAGCTCGGGGTCAATCTCGATAATCTGCTGATTTCGCAGCCGGATACCGGCGAACAGGCGCTCGAGATCGCGGATACGCTGGTTCGGTCCGGTGCGGTCGATGTTCTTGTGATTGATTCGGTCGCAGCTTTGACGCCCAAGGCCGAGATCGAGGGCGAAATGGGCGAGATGCAGCCGGGGCTTCAGGCGCGGCTGATGAGCCAGGCGCTGCGCAAGCTGACGGGTTCGATCTCCCGGTCCAACTGCATGGTCATTTTCATCAACCAGATCCGCATGAAGATCGGGGTGATGTATGGCAGCCCGGAGACGACGACCGGCGGCAATGCCCTTAAGTTCTACGCATCCGTCCGGCTCGATATCCGCCGGATCGGTGCCATCAAGGAGCGCGAGGAGGTTGTCGGCAACACGACCCGCGTGAAGGTTGTGAAGAACAAGGTCGCGCCGCCCTTCAAGCAGGTCGAATTCGACATCATGTATGGCGAGGGGATCTCGAAGACCGGCGAATTGGTCGACCTCGGCGTTAAGGCGGGGATCGTCGAGAAATCCGGCGCCTGGTTCTCCTATGACAGCCAGCGGCTCGGGCAGGGGCGGGAGAACGCCAAGCTGTTCCTCAAGCAGAATCCCGAGGTCGCGGATCGGATCGAACAGGCGATCCGCCAGAACGCCGGGCTCATCGCCGAATCGATTCTCGCCGGGCACGACGACACCGGTGGGGATGATTGATCGCTGTCGGTGAATTTAGCGCCGTCGGATGCATGGACTTCGCACGTCGCCCTGACTAGAACCTCTGCCGGGAAAACATTTGCCCCGGCTGGGGTTGTAGCAGGGTTTTGACATGAGCGGCGTTAATGAGATCCGGTCCACGTTTCTGGATTTTTTCGCGAAGAACGGCCACACGGTCGTGGCGTCCTCGCCGCTTGTGCCGCGTAATGATCCGACCTTGATGTTCACCAATGCCGGGATGGTTCAGTTCAAGAACCTGTTCACCGGTGTCGAGACGCCGTCCTTTCCGCGCGCGGCGACCTCGCAGAAGTGCGTCCGGGCCGGCGGCAAACACAACGATCTCGACAACGTCGGCTATACCGCGCGGCATCACACCTTTTTCGAGATGCTCGGCAATTTCTCGTTTGGCGACTATTTCAAGGACGATGCGATTTCCTTTGCCTGGAATTTGGTTACCCGGGAATTTGGACTTCCCAAGGATAAGCTCTCGGTCACCGTCTATCACGAAGACGATGAAGCGTTCGGGTTGTGGAAGAAGATCGCCGGGCTGCCGGACGATCGCATCATCCGCATCGCGACCTCCGACAATTTCTGGGCAATGGGCGATACCGGCCCCTGCGGTACGTGTTCCGAAATTTTCTACGACCATGGCCCGCATATTCCGGGCGGACCGCCTGGCTCGCCCGATGCCGACGGCGATCGTTTCATCGAGATCTGGAACCTCGTTTTCATGCAGTTCGAGCAACTGCCGGGTGGCGAACGGGTTCGGCTGCCGAAGCCTTCGATCGACACGGGCATGGGGCTTGAGCGCATCGCGGCAGTGCTTCAGGGCACGCATGACAATTACCAGACCGACCTGATGCGAGCGCTGATCCGTGCCGTCGCGGATCTTGTCTCCGTCGATCCCGAAGGGCCGATGGGTGTCAGTCATCGCGTGATCGCCGATCACCTCCGGGCTGCCAGTTTTCTGGTGGCGGACGGGGTTCTTCCGTCCAACGAAGGGCGGGGCTACGTTCTTCGCCGCATCATGCGGCGCGGGATGCGCCACGCGCAGTTGCTGGGCGCGCGCGAACCGCTGATGTGGCGTCTGGTGCCGGCGCTGGTGCGGGAGATGGGGCAGGCCTATCCGGAGCTGATCCGGGCGGAAGCGCTGATCGCCGAAACCCTCCGGCTTGAGGAGACCCGGTTCCGGAAGACGCTCGAGCGTGGGCTGAGTTTGCTCGAAGGCGAGACGGCCGCGCTCTCGGCTGGCCAGCGCCTTTCCGGGGAAACCGCGTTCCGGCTCTACGACACCTATGGTTTTCCGCTCGATCTCACGCAGGATGCGTTGCGCGCGCGCCAGATCGACGTGGATGTCGAGGGGTTTCAGGCTGCAATGGCGCGCCAGAAGGCCGAGGCCCGCGCGGCCTGGGCCGGTTCGGGCGAGAGCGCCGGTGAGGCGATCTGGTTCGCGGTGAAGGACGATGTCGGCGCGACGGAATTTCTCGGCTACGAGACGGAGACCGCCGAGGGCGTCGTCACCGCGATCGTGGCGGATGGCGTGCGGGTCGATGCGCTGGAAGGGGGTTCCGCGGCGCTCGTCATGAACCAGACGCCGTTCTACGGCGAGTCCGGTGGCCAGGTTGGCGATCGTGGCACGATCAGCGGCGAGGGCTTCGTGTTCCGGGTGACGGACACGGCCAAGCGGGCCGGCGATGTTTTCGTGCATGTCGGCGAACTGGAATCGGGCACGCTGAAGGTCGGGAACAGCGCGGTGCTGGCGGTCGACGGGGCGCGGCGGTCGAGCATCAGGGCCAATCACTCGGCGACGCATCTGCTGCATGAGGCCTTGCGGCAGGTGCTCGGCGACCATGTGGCGCAGAAGGGTTCTCTGGTGGATCCGGAGCGGCTGCGCTTCGATATTTCCCACCCAAAGCCGGTTACGGCCGAGGAACTGGAGGCCGTTGAGGAGATCGCCAACCGCGTGGTGCTGCGCAACGAGCCGGTTGTCACGCGGCTGATGGCCGTCGATGAGGCGATCAATTCGGGCGCGCGCGCGCTGTTCGGCGAGAAATACGGCGACGAGGTTCGTGTCGTCTCGATGGGAACCGAGGAAACCGGAAACGGCCTCAAGCCTTATTCGGTGGAACTGTGCGGCGGCACCCATGTGGCGCGGACGGGTGATATCGGGCTTATTTCGGTAGTGTCGGAAGGGGCGGTTTCCGCGGGCGTGCGGCGTATCGAGGCGCTGACAGGGCGCGTTGCGCGGCGCGCTTTGAATGCGGAGCGCGACCATCTGCGCCAGATTGCCGCGACCCTGAAAGTGGGAGCTGACGATGCGGCTGACCGGGTTTCGCAGATCGCCGAGGAGCGTCGGCGTCTGGAACGCGACCTCGGGGAAGCGCGCAAGAAGCTCGCGCTCGGCGGTGGCGGTTCCGGCGGCGATGGCGTCGAGAAGATCGGCGCGATCTCGTTCATCGGCCGGACGGTCGAAGGCGTCGAGGTGCGCGATCTCAAGGGGCTTGCCGATCAGCACAAGGCCCGGCTCGGTTCCGGCGTCGTCGCGCTTGCCGTTGTCGGGGAGGACCGGAAGGCGGGCATCGTCGTCGGCGTGACGGATGATCTCACCGCACGGGTCAGTGCGGTCGATCTTGTCCGGCTCGCATCTGAGGCGGTGGGCGGCAAGGGCGGCGGCGGCCGGCCGGATATGGCGCAGGCCGGCGGTCCGGACGGGGACCGCGTCGATGCGGCGATGAAGGCGATCGCCGAGCGCCTGGCGGCGCTTGGATGAGCGCCATGGCCCGGAAATGGTCTGTGAGACGCTTCCGGCATCGGTGCTATGAGATCCTCGACGTCGGGTCGATGCACGATCCGGCGAGCCTGCGTGCCCATCGTGTGCTGGTCATCGTGGTGCTCGTCTCGGTCGTCGCGACGATCCTCGAGTCGGTGCCCGCGCTGGCAGCGCGCCATTCGATGCTGTTTCACGTCGTCGAAATCGGCGCGTTGCTGATTTTTTCCGCAGAATATGTGCTGCGGCTCTGGGCGATTGTCGATCATCCGCCGCTGAGCCGCCTGCCGGCCTGGCGCGCGCGCATCGCCTATGCCTGCTCGCCCTCGATGGTGGTCGACCTGATCGCGATCCTGCCGCTGGCCCTCACCCTGACGCGGCCGAGCGATTTTCAGGTGCTGCTGATCCTGCGGCTGCTGCGCTTCTTCAAGCTCGCGCGGTATTCGCCGGGAATGCGCTCGCTGCTGGAGGCGATCCATGCGGAGCGGCGCGCGCTGCTCGCCTGCCTCGTCATTCTCGGCGGCGTGGTCGTGCTGGCCGCCGCGACGATGCATTTCGTGGAAGGCCAGGTCCAGCCCGACAAGTTCGGGACGATTCCGTTGTCGATGTATTGGGCCGTCATCACCCTGACCACGGTCGGCTACGGCGATTTCTCGCCGATCACCGGCCTGGGGCAATTCGTCGCCAGCATCGTCGCGATCGCAGGGCTGGTGATGCTTTCGCTGCCGGTCGGCATCATCGCGACCTCGTTCGCGGAGGTCATTCACCGGCGCGATTTCGTTGTCACCTGGACGATGGTCGCGCGTGTGCCGCTGTTCGCGCATCTGGACGCAGGGGAAATCGCCTCGATCATGCGCTTCCTGCGTTCGCGGGTCGTTGAGGACGGCGAGGTCATCGTTCACAAGAACGATGTGGCGGATTCGATGTATTTCATCTCGACCGGCTCGGTCGAAGTGGAACTGGCAGACCGGCGCGTGCGGCTCGACCCGGGCCAGTTCTTCGGCGAGATCGCGATCCTGCATCGCGGACGCCGGACGGCGACGGTGCGCGCACTCGAAGCGACCAAGCTCCTGATCCTTGATCGCGTCGATTTCGACACGCTGATGGATATCAACCCGGAGATCGGCACCCGCATCCGCGCCGTGGCGCGCAGCCGCGAAGGGCTTCACCCGGTCGAGCCGGAGGGCGATATCTCGCGTGAGGAATTGCGCTGATCCTCGGCAGCCATCTTGGCGGCGTGGGGGCGGAGTGCCATCAGTTCACGCGGAATGTGGGTTTCCATCCAGTTCGCGATCCGGTCGCGGCGGCGGGCGAGCCAGATGCCGGCGGCGACCATCGCGAGCCCGAAGGCCGACAGCGCGAACGGGAACAGCATCGAGTCCTTGAACACCTCGTAGGCGAGGTGGCCGAGGTAGGTCATGATGCCCATGACCCCGAACACCGCGTAGACGCGCCGGCCCATGTAGATCGCGACCATCAGCAGGCCGACATTGATCAGGCAATAGAGGAACTTGCCGAATTCGCTGCTGCTCGACTGGAAGGTGAGGCCGCCCCAGAAGGTGATCGCGGCGACAAGGTGCAGCCAGAAGGCGAAGTCGGCTTTGCGCGGCCGTAGTTCGTAGATCCAGACCGCAACGAACAGCACCATGCCGAAGATCAGCGAAACCTGCCGGCGCAGTGTGTAGGAGAAGGTCTTGTCGTCGGCGACCCAGGCGGTGATATCCATCGAGAGGAACCACAGGCACAGCGCGGCCGGGAAGGCGATGAAGGCGAAGGGGTAGCGCCGCGCGGCAAGTACCGAGACAACGAGCGTCGCGACCTCCATCGGCACCCAGCCACCCTTGATGTATTTGTAGAAGCTCTGGAAGGTGCCGGGCGCATCGAAGCCGGCCCAGGCGTTGGCGGCGCTCTGGATGCCGAAAACCACCATCGGCACCATCGAGACGGCGGCCGCGATCAGCAGGCCGCCCGGCGTGCGCGTTTCCTCCGATTGCCAGAGCCGGTGCCCAGCGTACCACAGACCGAGTCCGTAGATGACCCCGGTGGCGGTAAGGCCGGTTCCGCCCATTGCGCCGAAGGCGAGGGTCGAGAACAGCCCCATCGCGCTCATGGTGATGAGCGCGCCGGCGTACCACAGCAGATGGGTGAGATCGAAGCGCGACTTTTGCGCCAGCGGAACCGCGGCAAGCGTCGGGGCGTGCGTCGCGAGAAAAAGCCGCAGCCGCGCCGCGCCTTCCGGATCGATCACGCCGGCGGCGACGGCCGCATCGAGATCGCGGGTCGAGAACTGGGAATCCTGCGGCATTGTGGGTGTCCTAGCGGTCCGGCGCGGCCAAAGTCGACGATTTTGCGACTATGAGCCGGCTTCAGGGCGCCCGCAAGTGCGCTACCGCACCGGTTTCACAGATGTGGTTCGAAGGCGCGATAGAGGGCACGGACCCGCTCGGGGATCGGCATCGACTTGTGGCTCTTCTGGTCGGTGTAGACCTGCACGACCTCGCCGGTGGCGAGAACCTCGTCCGAGTTCTTCGGGAAGATCGCCAGCGCATAGGTGAGGCTGGAATTGCCCATCCGCCCGACGCGGACGCCGACCTCGAACTCGACGTCGTAGCGAAGCGGAGCGCGGTATTCGACCAGCCCGCGGACGACGTGCCAATCCTCGCCGAGTTCCTTCGATTCCTCGAATTGCGCGTAGCCGATGGCGCGGTAATATTCGAAAATCGCGGTGTCGAACCAGGTCAGGTAATGCGCGTTGTAGGCGACCTGCTGGCCGTCGATCTCGGAGTAGCGCACGCGGGAGGGCCAGAAGAAGCGGAACGCGCTTCGGGAAAGGTCAGTGCTCATGACGGGATTTGAGCGGATCGGACGACAAAAGAAAAGGGGCCTCGCGGCCCCTCTATTGTTCTGGCATGGCGAGCCTTGCTTACGCACCCATGGCCTTCTGGAGGTTCTCGTCCACCTTGTCGAGGAAGCCGGTGGTGGAGAGCCACTTCTGGTCGGCGCCGACGAGCAGCGCGAGGTCCTTGGTCATGGAACCCTGCTCGACCGTATCGACGCAGACCTTTTCGAGCGTCGCCGCGAACTTCGCGAGTTCGGGGTTGTTGTCGAGCTTAGATCGGAAGACACGTCTGAACTCC
>JAVTWI010000223.1:0-7428 GCA_032229845.1 Rhabdaerophilum sp. | reverse complement strand
CCAGCGACCAGACGAAGGCCTGGAACTGTTGGCCGAAGCCGGGCGCGCCGATCGTCGGCGCCGTGCCCGGTCTGGACATCGCCGACGGTCGGTTCGCCCGCACCGCCGGCGCTCACCGCATTGCGCGGCCCCGCGACGGCTTTGACCGTCATCGCGCCGCCGAAGCCGGGGATCGTGCCCGGCCGTTGCTCGTGCGAGGCCCTGTCGGTGATCAGCTTGCGCCGCTCGGCGTTGTAGCTGTCGGAGAGCAGCGTTTCGAGCGGAACCGCCACGTGATCCGGGTCGCCGAGGAAGGTATCGCGATCGGCGAAGGCGAGCTTCGCCGCTTCGACCTGAAGATGGATGAAATCCGGGCTGGTGGGGTCGAGGCCGTCGAGATCGAAACCCTTGAGCAGGGCGAGCTGCTGAAGCGTGGCGATGCCCTGACACCACGGGCCGGGCTTCTGGACGGTATAACGCCCGTATTGGAATTCGGCCGGCTTTTCGACGCTCGCCTGCCAGTGCGCCATGTCGTCGCCGGAAAGCACGCCGCGATGCGGGCGGCCGGAAACATCCATCACATCCTGCGTCCGGCAGAAGCGGTCGATCGCCTCGGCGATAAAGCCCTGCGACCAGATCCTGCGCGCGCGTTCGATCACCGCCTCGCGGGAGCCGCCGCCAGCCTCCGCCTCGCGAAGCAGGCGCTCGTAGGTATCCGCCAGCACGGGATTGCGGAACCGGCTTCCGGGGGCCGGCAGTTTGCCGCCGGGCAGGTAGAGATCGGCCGAGGTCGTCCAGTGCTCGCGGAACATCTGCTCGACGGTGCGGATGGTGGCGACGATCCGCTCGACCAGCGGATAGCCGTTGCGGGCATAGCCGATGGCCGGCTCGAGAACGGTGCGCAGCGGCATGGTGCCGTAATCGCGCAGCAGAAGCATGTAGGCGTCGAAGGTGCCGGGCACGCAGGGCGCGAGCAGGCCCGTTCCGGGAATGAGGTCGAGCCCGAGCGCGCGGCAATGCGCAATGGTCAGCCCGGCAGGCGCGACGCCCTGGCCGCAGATGACCTCGGTGCGCCCCTTCGATGCCGGATGGACCATGATCGGCACGTCGCCGCCGGGTCCGTTGAGGTGGGGCTCGACGATCTGGAGCGTGAAGGCCGTCGCGACGCCGGCATCAAAGGCGTTGCCGTCCCGTTCGAGGATGCCCATGCCGACCGCCGTGGCGATCCAGTGCGTGGACGCCACCACGCCGAAGGTTCCAGTGATTTCCGGCCGCGTCGTGAAGCGGGCAGGGCTGACAAAACTCATGGCGCAGAGGTCTCCGGGGCCGGCGGTGGGCAGGGGAATGGCGCCCGGACCGGGCGCCACCCGGCGAAGATAAAGCCTTGCTCGCCGCCTGCAAGAATTGAATTCATTATTCTGTCTACGTTCCCGCTCGTCGCGTGCGCAAGCGACCGCTCAGCCGGGGAGTAGGGGATAGTAGGGCGAAACCGCCGCCGGGTCCGTCTGGCGAAAGAAATCGAGAATCGAGAAGTGGTTGAGGCCGGGAAGCTCAGAGATCATCACCGGCAGCCGTGCTGCCATGCTCGCGGCGGCATAATCGGCGGATTGCCGGCGAAGCTCGGGCAGTTCCGCGCCGCCGACGATCAGCGAGATCGGCTTGCCGGCGTTTGCGAGGCGGTGGATCGGGCTTTGTTCTTTCGCCTCTTCCGGCGTGAGCTGAAGCTTCTCCTGCAGGTAACAATGCCGGATCGGCTCGAGATCGAAGACCCCGGAGATCGACAGGGCGGCATCGATCTCGGGCATTTCGAGCAATCGCGCCGCGAGGTGTCCGCCAGCGGACCAGCCGCTGACGACCAGCGGGCCGGGGTGCTCGCGCTTGAGCAGCCGGATCGCCGTCTCGCATTCCGCGATGATCCCGGTGAGGCTCGCGTCCGGGGCGAGGGTGTAGCCGATCAGTGCAGCATCGAAACCGAGCGCCATCGGCCCCTCGGCGAGCACGGAAAACATCTCCTTGGCGTTGCGCTGCCAATAGCCACCATGAACGGACACGAAGAGCGGCGCACCCGCCGTGCCGGCCGAGAACAGGTCGATCTTCTGGCGCGGCGCCGGCCCGTAGGGCCAGTCGAGCCGGGTGCCGAACCGCGCGCGGGTGCCTTCCGACAAAGCAGTAAGATTGGCGAGGGTTTCGGCCGAATGCGAGACGGCGGCCGTGTTGTTGTAAGCGGCGTCGAGCGCCGCGCGGGTGAAGCCGTTCCAGACGGGTGGTTCAGGTGTCATCGCCGGAAGCCTCGTACCATGTCAGGATATCGCGCCCCTGCATCACCGCGAGATCGCCGCGCGCGAGGAGATCGTCCAACAGCGCCTCGAAGGCGTCGATCCGGTGCGGGACGCCGGTGATATAGGGGTGGATGGCAAGGCTCATCACCTTCGCGCCCGCGCCGGCCGCGACTTCGCGCGCCAACCGCTCCGCCGTGCGACGCGCACGGGCCTCAAGCTCGCCGCCGGCGTAATGCTGGATCATCTGCACCGGAATATCGTTGAGTTCGACGGTATAAGGCATGGAAAAGACCGTTCCATGCGCGGTTTTGAGCAGGCAGGGCAGATCGTCGATAACGAAATCGGCGATGTAGCGGATGCCGGCCTCGGCGAGGTGGTCCGGGGTCTCCAGCGTCTCGGTGAGGCCGGGGCCAAGCCAGCCGACGCATGGCTCGCCCGTGAAGGCGCGGATCGTCTCGACCGTCTGCCGGATCATCCCGCGCTGGTCCTCGATCTTGTGCGTCGGCACCTGAACGAAGCCATGGCCCATGAATTCCCAGCCGGCGTCGCGAGCCGCGCCGGCGACGCGCGGATACGCGGTACAGACCGAACCGTTGACGGAAAGCGTCGGGCGGATGCCGCGCTTCTCGAAGGCGTCGAGCAGACGCCAGAAGCCGGCACGCATCCCGTATTCATGCCAGGCCCAGTTGGCGATATCCGGCTGCAGGGCAGCGCCCGTCGGCGCGACCAGCACCTGCCGCGGCATCGGGTTCTCGATCAGCCAGTTCTCGACGTTGACGATCGGCCAGAAGATCACCGCCTTGCCGTCCGGCGCCGCGATCGGCTTGCGGTCGATCGACGCGCGATAGGGAAGGCGTTCGCCGGGGCGCATCAGGCGGCCTTCTTGCCGTGGTGCGAGTGCAGCTTCGCCGAGAGTTCGCGCCGGATTTCGTTGAACTCGGGCGAGGCGACATCGCGCGGGCGCGGCAGGGTCAGGCGGTTGTCGCTCTCGATCCGCCCCGGCCCCGGCGACATCACCACCACGCGGTCGGCGAGAAAGATCGCCTCCTCGATGGCGTGGGTCACGAAGACCACGGTGAGCTTCGTGCGCTGCCAGATGTCGAGCAACTCGTCCTGAAGGCGCTCGCGGGTCATCGCGTCGAGCGCGCCGAACGGCTCGTCCATCAGGACGAGTTCGGCATCGTTGGCGAGCACGCGGGCGATGGCGACGCGCTGGCGCATGCCGCCGGAAAGCTGATGAGGATAGGCATTCGCGAACTCCTGGAGGCCGACCATCTCGATGAAACGGTCGCAGATCTCCTTCACCTCCGCTGTTGACCGCCCCTGTGATTTCGGCCCGAAGGCGATGTTGTTGCGCACGGTGAGCCAGGGGAACAGCGCGTAATCCTGAAACACCATGCCCCGGCTCGGGCCGGGTTCGCCGATCGGTTTGCCCCACATCAGCGCCTCGCCCGAGGTCGGCTGCTCGAAGCCTGCCATGATGCGGAGCAAGGTGGATTTGCCACATCCCGAGGCGCCGATCAGGCAGATGAACTCGCCCTTGCGGATCTGCAGGTTGGCGCCGGAGAGCGCCTGGATCTTCTGGTCGCCGAAAGTGAAGGATTTCGACACGTCGCGGATGTCGATGATCGGCAGCGGTTGGTTGGTTTCAGCCATGGTGGGTCGGGCTCCAGCGCAGGAGGTAATTGCCGAGCATCATCACCAGCCGGTCGGAGATATAGCCGACCACGCCGATGACGATCATGCCGCAGATGACGAGTTCGGTGCGCGAGAGGGTGCGCCCGTCCATGATCACCGCGCCGAGGCCCTGCGGCACGCCGGTCATCTCGCCGACGACGATGACGAACCACGCAAGGCCGAGGCCGAGCCTCAGCCCGGTGAAGATCGAGGGAAGGGCTGCGGGCAGCACCACGCGGAAGAATTGCGCGTTGCCGCGGCAGCCGAGCATCGAGGCGGCTTCGAACAGCTTGGGATCGACATTCTTCACCCCGAAAATCGTGTTGAGAAGAATGGGATAGAACGATCCGAGAAAAACGAGCGAAAAGGCCGATTTCGCGCCCAGCCCGAACAGGATCATCGAGAGCGGCAGCCAGGCCGTCACCGGGATCGGGCGCATGAGCTGAAAGAACGGATCGAGCGTCGCCCGCGCGAGCGGCACGCGCCCGATCAGCATGCCGATCGGCAGCGCGAACAGCGCCGCGAGCAGGAAGCCGCCGTAGACGCGCCCCATCGAGGCGAGGAGGTGGATGTGCAGCGTCGCCGAGAAGGCGTCGTCGTAGATGCCGCCGAACGCGAAATCGCGCATGTATTCGGCGGTTTCCGCCGGGCTGGGGATCAGTCGCGTCCAGTTGCGTGTCGTCGAGACTTGCCAGAGCAGCAGCAGCGCGCCCGGCACCACCAGCGCCAGCGCCGTGCTCTTCAGCCTCGCAAGCCAGCGCGGCGAGGTCGTCGGGAGGGCCGTGGTATCGGACATGCCGGGCTCCTTTCGGTGCGGGACGCCGCGGAAGCCTGGGCTCCCGCGGCGGTTGCGAAATCAGGATGCGGCGACGGCGTTCGAGAAGCTCGGGTTGAGGAACTTGTCGAATTCCGGCAGACGGCGGATCTGCTTGAGCGCCAGCATCTGCTCGGCGTAGGTGCGCGATTGCTTGAGCACGGTCTCGTCGAGCTTCCAGGTGTATTCGACGTTGTCCGCCGCGAGCGCGTTCTCGACCGCAGCCTTGTTGGCGCCGAGCTTGGCGACCGTCATCTCCGCGACCGCCGCCTTGTCCTTCATCATGAACTCCGAGGCCTTTCGATGGACGCCGAGCATGGTTTTGACGAGATCGGGGTCCTTGGCGATCATGTCTTCGGAAGTCGCGAAGATCATGTTCAGGCCGCCCATCGCCGTGCCGTAGGGGTACTCGACGAGCTGGCCGACGCCGCTCGAAAGCGAGAGGCCGGGGCCCGGTTCGGCGCCGACATAGGCGTCGATATCGCCGCGCGAGAGCATGGCGTGCATCTCGCCGAAGGGGACGCGCGTCGCCACCACATCCTTGATCGACATGCCTTCGAGGCGCAGGCGCTCCATGATGAAGACCTCCTGCGTCGAGCCCGGCCAGATGCCGACCTTCTTGCCCTTGAGATCCTTGACGGTCTTGATCTCGGAGCCCTTCTTGGCGATCACGCCCATGCCCTTGTTGCAGAACGCGCCGACGACGACCACCGGCTCGCCCGCCGCCGCGCCGAGCGTCGCCGCCGCGATGCCGAAGGCGCCGAAATCGACCGACTTCGTCACGACGGCGTTCTTGCCGTCGGTCGGGCTGTCGAAGGTGATGATCTCGATCTTGAGGTTCGAGGGTGCGAATTTTTCGTAGAAGTGCGGGGTCATCGAGTGGATGAGCCGCAGCGAGCCCATCTTCACGGTCCGGGTCTGTGCCCGGAGCACGTTCGGCATGGCGATGAGGCCGAGCCCGGCACCGGCGCTGGCAATGATTTGACGACGATTGATCATGGTGTGTCCTCGCTGTTGGCGTGAGAGTTCTGGGCAGGCGTGTCAGGAAGAAAGGCTGGCGATGTAGGCCCGCCAGCCGCCGAAATGGGAAATGTCGGAAGCGCCCTTCAGCCCTTCCGGCTCGACCAGGAAACCCTTGGGCGTCGTGCCGTCGGCAAGCCGCAGCGTGCCGATGCAGAGCGGCGCGGGCACGCCGGCAACAAAGGTGCCGAACCCTGCCGGCGGCAGCGCCCAGACCTCGACCGCGATGGCGTGGCCTTGCCCTTCCGCCACCCGCAGCAGGCCCGGCCGCTTCGGCGGCCCGCCCGGCAGGGCGCTCAGCGTGTAGGATTTCTCGGTCTCGCCCTTGCGCACCAGTACGCCGCCGCGCGTGGTCAGTTCGCCGTTGAGCGGCATGCCGGAAAGATGCGCGCCGACGACCGCGATTTCGATGGAAGCGTCGTTCATCAGGCGGCCTCGTTGGCTGGAAAGGCGGCGCGTCCGCCGACACCGGGGAAGAAACGGGCGCCGAACGCGGCAAGGCGATGATCGCTCCCGCGCGGCGCGATGAGGGTGATGCCGGCCGGAAATCCGTCGGCCCGGAACGGCCCCGGCACCGCAAGCGCGGCGAGATCGAGCAGGTTGACGAAGTTGGTGTAGGTCCCGAGCCTGGAATTGGGGCCGATAGGGTCCGCTTCGAGATCCGCCAGCGTCGGCGCAATGGGCGCGGTCGGCACGACCAGCGCGTCGATGGCCTGCCAAACGGGCTCGGTCCGGCGCTTCAGCGCGGCGAGGCGGTAGAGCGCCTCGAAGGTATCGGTCGCGGAGAGGCCGTCGGCCTTGGCGAGAATAGCACGCGTGACGGGGTGCATCGCATCCGGCTGCGCATCCATGAACGTACGGACGGCGGCGCGCCGTTCGGCCACCCACGGGCCTTCGTAGAGCAGTCGTGCGACCTCGAAGAAGGCCGACATGTCGATCTCGCACAGCGCCACGCCGAGCGGTTCGAGCCGTGCCAGCGCGGCCTCGAACGCCGCTTCCATGAGGCTGTCGCCAAAGAACAGGCGATCCGCCTTGCGCGGCACGCCGACGACGCGCAGCGGACGGGGCTCGGCCTGCTCGACCGAGCGCGAATAGGGGTCGTCCGCGTCGAAGCCGGCCGCCACGTCGAAAACGCTGCGAGCATCCGTGACCGTCGTGGCGAATACCGAGACACAGTCGAGCGTACGGCAGGCCGGCACCACGCCCCGCGTCGAGAGCGCGCCGAGGCTCGGCTTGAGGCCGACGAGGTTGTTGAGGCCCGCCGGCACGCGCCCCGAGCCGGCGGTATCCGTGCCGAGCGAGAAACTCGCGAGACCCTGCGCCACCGCGACCGCCGACCCGGAGCTGGATCCGCCCGGCACGATCTTGGCGTCGAAGGCATTCCGGGGGATCGGGTAGGGCGAGCGCACGCCGACGAGCCCGGTCGCGAACTGGTCGAGATTGGTCTTGCCGGTGACGATGGCGCCCGCGGCCTTGAGACGCGCGACGACCGGCGCATCTTCGTGGGGTGAATAGGAATACGCGGGGCAGGCGGCCGTGGTCGGGCTGCCGGCAACGTCTATGTTGTCCTTCACGGCGAAGGGCACGCCCCAGAGCGGAAAGGCGAGCGGGTCGAAAGCCGGCAACGCCGCAAGGGCGGCATCGATCTCGGCAGGGGCC
>JAVTWI010000222.1:0-7434 GCA_032229845.1 Rhabdaerophilum sp. | reverse complement strand
GCTCGCGACAGGATGGGTGTTGGTGAAATCCGATCGCACCAGCGGGTTGAGCGCACCAGCCGAGACCGCGAGCGCGCGATAGAGCGAATAGGCTCCGCCATGCGCGCCGATGACATTGCGATCCCCCGGCCGCGAGACCGTGCCGATGACCGGGCCGCGCTCACGTGGGTCTGCCGCGCCCCAGTGGATGGGGAAACGCGTGGAAGCCGTGCCAGGTTCGGGATGGGAAGTGAGCCGGATATGGCCCTTGCGATTGACGCTCATCATGATTGCCGCTTGTGGGGTGAGCCCGTGGAAACGTAGCAATCACGCCATGTGACGACGAAACGCCCCGCTTCGTCAACAGGATGCGCGCCGATTGTTGCATTTTGCTGAAGGTGGCAATCTTTCGGCGAACCCTCGCAAAGCCGCTTTCAGCGGCGGCTCGGCGGCGCCTTCGCGCCTAGCCAACACCCCGCGTCCTGACCCGCCGGTCCGTCCGAAGGTTGTTGGCCTCAACCCACCAGTTCACCCCGGAAGGCCCAGCCGGTCATGCGCTTTTCGGTCCAGGCGCAGAGGGCATACATCAGCACGCCCATGATCGCGATGGCGAACAACCCCGCGAAGGTGGTCGCGGTATCGTTGCGCGCGCCTGCCGAGAGCATCAGGAAGCCGATACCGCGATTGCCCCCCACCGTCTCCGAAATCACCGAACCGATGAACGCAAGCGTGATCGCCACCTTGAGCGAGGCGAAGAGATAGGGCATCGCTCTGGGAATGCCGACCTTGGTGAGGATCTCGTAGTTCGAGGCACCAAGCGAACGCATCACGTCGCGCATTTCCGGCTCGATGGTCGCCAGCCCGGTCGCGACGTTCACGACGATGGGGAAGAACGAAATCACGAAGGCGGTGATGATCGCCGGCGCGGCGCCGACGCCGAGCCAGATCATCAGGATCGGCACGATGGCGACCTTGGGGATCGCGTTGAAGGCGATCAGCAAGGGATAGAGCCCGGAATAGACGAAGGGCGAGGCGCCGATCGCGAGGCCGATCAGCACGCCGCCGATGATCGCGAGACCGAAGCCGATGGCGGTGGTCCAGAGCGTCTGCAGGCAGAAATCGAGCAGGATCGACCAACGCTCCACCGAAACCGCAAAGATGCGGCTCGGGCGCGGCAGCACGATCTCCTGAATATCGAAGGCGACGCAGGCGAGTTCCCAGACGAGGAACAGCCCGATCGTCACAAGCCAAGGCATCGCGATCTTGAGCGCGTTGCGCTGAACATCGGTCATCAAGCGTGCTCCTTGTGGATCCGGTCACGCAGCTCATGCACGATATCGACGAAGCCGGGCTTGAAGGTATCGTCGAGCGTGCGCGGGCGCGGCAACTCGATATGCCGCTTGAGAATCACCCGCCCCGGCCGCTTGCTCATCACGTAGACGGTATCGGCGAGGTAGACCGCCTCGCGCAGGTCATGCGTCACCAGCACGCAGGTGAAGCGCCGCTCCATCCAGAGCGCCTGCAGCACGCCCCAGAGTTCCTCGCGCGTGAAGGCATCGAGCGCGCCGAACGGCTCGTCCAGCATCAGGATTTCGGGCTCGTGAACGAGCGCGCGGCAGAGGTTCGAGCGCTGCTGCATCCCGCCGGAAAGCTGCCAGGGATACTTGTCGCCGAAGCCGCCGAGACCGACGGAGGCGAGCAGCTTTTCCACCCGCTCGACGTATTCCGCCTTGTTGGACCGGAAGCGGCGCTTATGCGGCTCCACGACCTCAAGCGGCAGCAGGATATTGTCGCGCGTCGTCCGCCAGGGCATCAGCGTCGCGTTCTGGAACGCCATGCCGACGCCCTTGATCGGGCGTTTGACGACCTCGCCATGCACCTTCACCGTGCCGCTGGTGGCCGGCAGCAGCCCGGTCACCAGCTTCATCAGCGTCGACTTGCCGCATCCGGACGGGCCGACCACCGCGATGAACTCACCCTTGGCGATATCCATCGTGGCATCGGCAAGCGCGAGCGTCTGCTCCTTGCCGCGCCCGTAGGCGAGGCTGACACCGCTCATCTCGACCAGCGGCGCCGCCGCGCTTTCGGTTCCGGCCATGTTGCTTCCGGCCATGTCGCTCCCCTGCCCGACCGGATTACGGCGCGACCATGCGCTCTGCCTTCGGCGGCAGATAGGCGCTGGAGAACACCTTGGCCGGGTCCGGCGCGCTCGGCAGGCCGAAAGCATCCGCGACGTCCTTGACCGAACGCGCGAAACGGGCCGGATCGACATCGCCCATGCCGTTCGCCTTCACATAGGGCGTCAGCACGTTCATCTTCAGCGACATGTCGAGGCGCTCACGCTCCAGCGCGTCGTTGATCAGCGGATCGCGCTTCTTGGCCGCCGCGACGCCGAGCGCGGGATTGGCGATGACTTCCTTCCACGCCTTGACGGTAGCGCGGATGAAGCCGGTGACGGCTTTCTGGTCCTTCGCCATCTCCGGCGAGACGATGATGCCGTTGCCGTAAACGTCCATTCCGGCATCGGAATAGGTCATCGCGACAATATCCTCGAGCTTCACGCCGCGCGCCTTGAGGTCGAGGATCGACGAGAAGTAGTGGCCGGAAATGAAATCGACCGAGCCCTGCACGAGGCTCTGCTCGCGCAGTTGCGGCGTAAGATTGACGTGCTCGACCTTGGCCTTGTCGATGCCGGTCTTCTTGGCGAAGGCCGGGAACAGGCGGAACGAGGCATCGAACACCGGCGCGCCGAGCTTCTTGCCCTCAAGATCCTTCGGCGCCTTGATGCCGCTCTTCTTCAGCGCATAGACGCCGAAGGGCGGAAAATCATAGGCCATGAACACGCAGAGCACTTCCTTGCCGGCGTTCTTGGCGTTGTATTCGATCAGCGAATTCACGTCGGCGAAGCCGATCTGGTAGGCGCCCGAGGCAACGCGCTGCACCGCGCCGGCCGAACCCTGGCCGGGGTCCATCGTCACATCAAGGCCCTCGGCCTTGTAGTAGCCCTTCTCGAGCGCGACGAGGAACGGCGAGGTCGGCCCCTGGAACACCCAGTCGAGCGTGAATTTCACCGGCGTCTGCGCCGAAGCCGCGGAAATTGTCCCCGGCACTGCCGCAGCCAGCCCGAGCATCATGGCTGCCCAGCCGGCAGCCCGCTTGAAGATCGTCATGTTCCTGTCCTTCCCTGTCGCGCCGCATCGCCGGGCACGAACGGCCCGGAATACGCAAACCCCATGCCACGATGTGGCGGCCTTCCCCGGCCGTGAAATCCCGGCTCCGGAGACGAACGCTCCCCTGACATGTCTCCCTGCCGGAAAGTGAAGCCGAAAAGCCGCGGCGGCGGCAAGAGCCTTCTTCCGACGCACGGCGGTTTCGCACCGATTGTCATCGCGGCACCGGCGCGTTCGCTGATCGAAGAGGCGGCATGGTGCGGAAAACAGGTGCAGCAAGGCCCCGCCCGGCAAAAAGCCGGAACGCTCGAAAAAGAGGTCAGCAATGAAAGGAAGTGGCGCGCCCTACGGGAATCGAACCCGTCTTTGCAACGTGAAAGGCTGCCGTCCTAACCGATAGACGAAGGGCGCCCGCGCGAGAGCCACGCTCTTAGCGGGCTTCGCCCGGAGGGGCAAGCGCCCTTGGGCCGAAAAAATGCGGCTGCCGCCAAGAAAGTCGCTTTCGCCCGGAACAGGCTTGCCGGGAGCGGCCTGTTCGTGCTCTCCAGAGAGCAACTCTTATTCGAAGGCTCGCTTGTGCCCGACAACCACCCGACGAAAGACCGCATGCTGGCAGGCATCGGCCTCATGCTGGCCGCGATGCTGGCCTTTTCCCTCAACGATACGCTCGGCAAATGGCTGGTCGGCACCTATGGCGTCGCGCAGCTGCTGCTGATCCGTTCGCTGGCGGCGAGCCTGATGCTGGCGCCGGCGGCATACCGCACCGGTTTCGCTACCATCTTCAAGCCGCAGCGGCCATGGATCCATGCCCTGCGCGCGTTCTGCTCGGTGACGGAGACCGCGCTGTTCTACTGGGCGGTGGTCTATCTGCCGCTCGCGGATACAGTGGCTTTCTACCTTGCCTCGCCGATCTTCGTGACGATCCTCGCGGTGGTGTTTCTCAAGGAGAAGGTCGGCTGGCGGCGCTGGTCCGCCATCCTCGTCGGGTTTATCGGCGTGCTGATCGCCCTCAAGCCAACCGGCGACGGCCTTGGCTGGCCGGCGCTGATCGCGATTTCCGGCTCCTTCATCTTCGCCGGCTCGAACGTGCTGACGCGCCTCCTTGCCGGCGAAAACGAGGTGACGCTGGTTTCCTGGCAGGTGATGGGCGCGGTGATCTTCGGCCTCGCGGTCGCGCCGTTCCGCTGGACCACCCCGAGCTTCACCGATTTCCTCGGGCTGTCGTTGCTCGGCATTGTCGCGACCTTCGCGCACATGGGCGTCAACCGCTCGCTGAAATACGCGCCGGCGGCGGTGGTGGTGCCCTACCAGTATTCGCTCATCGTCTGGGCGATGATCTTCGGCTACGCCTTCTTCGGCGACTGGCCGGCGAACAACGTGCTGACCGGCTCGGCGATCATCGTCGGGGCGGGGCTTTACATCTTCCTGCGCGAGCAGATCCGCTCACGCGAAACGCCCTAGATCAATCCGGCCGGGCGATATCGACCACGCGCAGGCTAACGCGTTCGCGCCCGCCCCAGGTGTCGCGGCCGGCGTTGGCGGCGAGGTGGACATTCTGCCCGCGCCATTTCTGCAAGGCTTCGCCCAGCGGCCGGCCGGCGGCACGGAAGGCCATCGCCTCGGCCCGCGCGCCGGAGCCGCTGGCGAGCGTCAGTTTGAGATGGCCGCCGCGCAACTCGCGGACATCGAGCAGGCGATGCGCCGGCAGGACGATCACCGGCTCCGGGTTGCCCTGTCCGAACGGGCCGGCACGGGCGAGATCCGCGACGAACGCCGGCGTCAGGCTTTCGGCGGTCAGCGCGGCATCGATCAGCAGCGCATCCGCCTCGCGCGCGGCGGCAACATCGGCTGCAAGCCGGTCTTCGAGGAAGGCGGCGAACGCGGCGATGCGATCGCGGGCGAGCGTGATGCCGGCCGCCATGGCATGGCCGCCGCCCTTGGCGATAACCCCAGCCTCGACCGCCGCGCGCACCGCCGCGCCAAGATCGACGCCCGTGAGGGATCGGCCGGAGCCGGTCCCCTGCCCTTCGCCGATGGCGATGGCGAAACTCGGCCGCCGGAACCGCTCCTTGAGCCGGCCGGCGACGATGCCGACGATGCCGGGGTGCCAGCTTTCCCCCGCGACGACCAGCACCGCGCGATCCTGCTCGTCCATGCCGACGAGGCGCAGCGCCTCCTCCTCGGCTTCTGCGAGCATCGCCTCCTCCGCCGCCTGTCGCTCGCGGTTGAGGTGATCGAGACGCTGGGCGATCTCGCGTGCCTCCTCGACGTCATCGGTCATCAGGAGGCGCGCGCCGAGGCCGGAGTCGCCGATGCGCCCGCCGGCGTTGATGCGCGGCCCGAGCAGAAAACCGAGATGCCAGGCTTCCGGCTCGGCATCGAGCCGCGCGGCATCCGCCAGCGCCACCAGCCCCGGACGCTGGCGCGCGCGGATGATCTTCAGCCCCTGCGCGACGTAGGCGCGGTTGAGGCCGGTAAGCGGCACGACGTCGGCGACCGTCGCCAGCGCGACGATATCGAGCCCGGCGATAAGATCAGGAAGATCATGATGATGAGCGCGTAGCGCCCGGTTCAGCCCCACCAGCACCAGAAACACCACGCCCGCCGCACAGAGATGGCCGAGCCCCGACAGATCGTCGAGCCGGTTCGGGTTCACCAGCGCGTGGACCGCCGGCAGATGCTCCGGCGCCTGGTGGTGATCGAGCACCAGCACATCCATGCCGAGGCGCGCGGCTTCGGCGAGCGGCTCGTGCCCGGAGGTGCCGCAATCGACGCAGACGAGGAGGCTCGCCCCCCGCTCCTTCAGCGCGCGGATCGCGTCGATGTTCGGGCCGTAGCCCTCGGTAAGGCGATCGGGGATATGGATCAGCGGTTCGAGGCCGAAATGGCGCAGATACTGCCCGAGCAGCGCCGCCGAGCAGGCGCCGTCGACGTCGTAGTCTCCGAAGATGGCGATCCGCTCGCCCGCGCGGACGGCGTTGGCAAGGCGCTCGACCGCCTTGTCCATGTCGACGAGCACGGAAGGGTCCGGCATCGCCTCGCGCAGACGCGGTTCGAGAAACGCCGCGGTGTTGTCGATGGTCGCACCGCGGCTGGCGATCACGCGCGCCAGCACGTCGGAAAGGCCATGCGCCGCGCCGATCGCCTGAGCCTCGCGGGCGAGCTCAGGCGTCAGCCGGTCATGCCAGCGGCGCTGCAGCGCCGAGCGGGTCACGCCGAGATAGGGCTCGCCTGCCATCGGTCCATCTCTTCGTTTTGCCGCATGTCGTGCTCGCAAAACCGGTGCCCACTTTTGCGCGCCATGCTCTAGAAATTGCACTGGTAGACGATGAAGCCGGAGCGCGTGGCCACCTTGTTGTAAAGCACCTGCGCCTCGGCATTGGTCTCGTGGGTGTGCCAGTAGACGCGGAAGCAGCCCTGCGCCTTCGCCTCCTCGCAGACGCGGGCGATCAGCGCCCGGCCGACGCCCTTGCCGCGCGCTTCCGGCACGGTGAACAGGTCCTGCAGGTAGCAGGTCGGGGCGGCCATCAGCGTCGAGGGATGGGTGAAGAAATGGACGATGCCGAGCAGCTTCCCGTCCTCGAACGCGCCGCGCGCCTGCACGGGGTGCGCGGGGTCCATCATGCGGGACCAGGCGGTCTCGACGAGATCCGCCGGCGCGGGGCGCTTGTAGAAGGCGAGATAGCCCTCGCAAAGGGGTTGCCACGCCGCGCGGTCGGCGGGCTGAAGCGGGCGGATTTCGAGTGTCATGTTGTGCCTTTCGGGCCGGCAGGGCTCCCTTTCGGGAGGCCTATCAAGAATCCCCTCCGGCTCCGAACCTGCAACCGCCGGGCGCGTCAGTCCAGATAGAACTTCGCCAGTTCGCGATGTTCGCCGGCGATGCGGCGCACGGTGCCGGTCAACGAGCGATAGACGATGGTCTCGGTCTCGATGATATCGCCGTGGAACTTCACGCCCTTGAGCAGCGCGCCGTCGGTGACGCCGGTGGCGGCGACGACGACATCGCCGGAGGCGAGTTCGGAGAGATCGTATTTCTTCTTCGGGTCCTTGACGCCCATGGTCGCCGCGCGCGCGACCTTCTCGGGCGTATCGAGGATGAGCCGGCCCTGCATCTGGCCGCCGACGCAGCGCAGCGCACCCGCTGCCAGCACGCCTTCCGGCGCGCCGCCGATGCCGAGATAGATGTCGATGCCGGTCTTATGCTGCTCGGCGCACTGGATGACGCCGACAACGTCGCCATCGGTGATGAGGCGGATCGAGCAGCCGATCTTGCGCAGCCGCGCGA
>JAVTWI010000221.1:4389-7540 GCA_032229845.1 Rhabdaerophilum sp. | reverse complement strand
CAGCAGCGGCAGGCCGAAGAGCCGGCTGCGCCCCGGCAAGGTCATGCCGTCGTCGCCGCCATACGCCGCGAGCGAGACGGCAAGAAAGAACGCCATCTGCCCGAAGGCGAGCGTGATCATGATGAAATAGACGCCCTTGGTCCGCAACGACAGCGCGCCGGTCACCAGCGCAAAGACGGCGGAAGAGAGCAGCGCCAGCGGCAGTTGCAGCGTCGCTTCCGTAATCCCATGCGCGGCGAGGATTCCTACCGCATAAGCGCCGAAGCCGAGAAAAGCCGCATGGCCGAACGAGACCAGCGCGCCATAGCCGAGAATGAGATCGAGCGAGAGCGCCGCGATCGCGAAGATCATCACGCGCATAAACAGCGAGAGCAGGTAGCTTTCGGCGAAGAACCGCGCCACGAACGGCACCACGAGCAGGAGCGCGAACAGGAGCAGCGGCACCGCTTCGCGACGGAGGAATGCCGGCGGTGCGGCCGTTTCGGACGAGGAGACCACCGCCTTTTCCATCACTTGCGAACCGGGAACAGGCCTGCGGGCCGGAAGAACAGCACCGCCGCCATCAGAATGTAGATCAGCATCGGTGCCAGTGCGCGCCCCGCCTGCGAAGCGGCGGAAGGGTTCATGATCGCCGCGAGCAGCGCCGGCCCGAACGAGCGGCCGAGCGTATCAACCAGTCCGACGAGGATCGCCGCAATGAAAGCCCCGCGCACCGAGCCGATGCCGCCGATAACGATGACAACGAAGGTGAGGATCAGCAGGTTGTCGCCCATACCCGGCTCCACCGAGAGCACCGGCGCAACCATCGCACCCGCGAAACCGGCCAGCATCGCGCCGAAACCGAACACGATCATGAACAGCTTGCCGATATCGACCCCGAGCGCCGAGACCATCGCTGCGTTGGTCGCCCCGGCACGCACCAGCATGCCGATGCGCGTGCGGCTGACGAGGATGCCAAGCAACACCGCGATCGCCAGACCGCTGCCGATAATCGCGAGGCGATAGATCGGATAAAGCAAACCGTCCATCAGCTTGACGGAGCCGGTCAGCGCCTCGGGGATCGGCACGCTGAGCGGCGCCGCGCCCCAGATCAGCTTCACCGCCTGATTGAGGAACAGGATGATGCCGAAGGTCGCCAGCACCTGATCGAGGTGATCGCGGCTGTAGAGATGTCGGAAAACGAGGAATTCGAGCACGAGGCCGAAAGCGAGCGCGGTGGCCAGCGCCAGGATGAGGCCGAGAAAGAAACTGCCGGTCAGCGTCGTGAACATCGCGGCGAGGTAGGCGCCGACCATGTATTGCACGCCGTGGGCGAGATTGATGAAGTCCATGACGCCGAACACGAGGGTCAGCCCGGCGGCGATCAGGAACAGGAGAACGCCAAGCTGAAGTCCGTTCAGCGTCTGCACATAGAGAAGCGTCAGTGACATCATCCGGCCCGCGTTCGGATCAGCCCGGAGATCGCCGGGCTGATCGTGGGATCACTGGGGCTGCGGCAGGCTCGCTTCGCCGCGCAACCTGCTTGGCTCGTGTTACTTGGCCATCTTGCAGTCCTTGGCGTAGACGTCGACGTAATCCTCGAACACCTTCTGGCGGAGCGAGGTCACGAACTTGCCGTCCGGACGGCCGACGACCTGGACGAGGTAGAAGTCCTGCACCGGATAGCCGTTGGTGCCCATCTTGAACTTGCCGCGCAGCGACTTGAAATCCGCCTTGCGGAGGCCGGCGCGGATCGCATCCTTGTTCTCGAGCTTGCCACCCGCCGCCTTCACCGCGGCGTCGATCAGCAGCGCGGCGTCATAGGCCTGCATGGCATAGGTGCCCGGCACCGCCTTGAACTCCTCCTCATAGGCCTTCACGAAGGCTTCCGAGGCCGGAACCTTCATGTCCGGCGCCCAGTTCGCGCCACCGAAGAAGCCGAGCGCTGCGTCCTTCTGCGCCGGCAGGGTCGACTCGTCGACCGTAAAGGCGGACAGGAACGGGATGGTGTTGGCGAGGCCCGCCTGACGATATTGCCGGACGAGGTTCACGCCGAGGCCACCCGGCATGAAGGTGAAGAAGGCGTCCGGTTTGGCCGCCGCGAGCTGCGCAAGCTCGGCCGAGAAATCGAGCTGGTTGAGCGGGGTGTAGACCTCGCCGGCGATCTCGCCCTTGAAGTGACGCTTGAAGCCGGCGAGCGAATCGCGCCCGGCCTGATAGTTCGGCGCCATCAGGAAGACCTTCTTGAAGCCCTTGTCCTGCGCGTATTTGCCGAGAACCTCGTGGTTCTGGTCGTTCTGGTAGGAGGTCACGAAGAAATTCGGGTTGCACTGCGCGCCGGCGAAATTCGACGTGCCGGCATTCGGGCTGATGAGGAAAGCGCCGGCATCCGTCACCGGCTTGTGGATCGCCAGCAGCACGTTCGAGAAGATCGGCCCGACGACGAAGTTGACCTTGTCGCGGTCGAGGAGGCCCTTGACCTTGCCGACGGCGACGTCCGGCTTCAGTTCGTCGTCGACGACGATCACTTCCGCGTCGAGCCCGCCGAGCTTACCGCCAAGCTGCTTGACCGCGAGCTGGAAACCGTTGCGCGCCTGCTGGCCGAGAACGGCCGGCGGACCGGACAGGGTCACCATGAACCCGACCTTGAGTTTTTCCTGGGCCGAAGCGGCCCCCGTGGCGAGCAGCAGCGCCAGCGCCGGGAGCAGAAGTTTCGATTTGGCAGACTTCGATTTAGCGGACATGGACACACCTCCAGAGTGTTCTGTTGCGAAATCGAGGCTTCCGCCCGGGTTTCGTGGCTTCTCGCCCCGGCCACCTCGTTTCAGAAATTTATTTTAAGCTTAAAATAAATCGGTTGTGAAGCCCCTCGCCGATTTTTCGTAACAGCCGGCCAAGATAGCCCGCGGGCAATCTCCCCCCGCGCAAGGTCTCAACCCGGCCGCAACTCGTCAAGCGCGAGGAAAAAAGCCGCCCCTTGTGCGCCGGCGCACAGTGCTCCAACGCACGTTCAGCCATGGTTCATCCCGATCAGCCGGCCGTTTCTCCAAGGGGTGCCGTCTGGTTTCGGGCAAGAACGGGCGCAGGGCGGCCCAGGCCCCCCCGCGCCCGGGGCCGGTAAACGGGTTTTTTTTGCCGGTGTGGGAGTTTTTGGCGGGGGGGGCGCAGGGGC
>JAVTWI010000221.1:0-4379 GCA_032229845.1 Rhabdaerophilum sp. | reverse complement strand
GTCAAGACCGGGCGCCGGGCGGCACTGGCGCCCCTGCGCCAGGTCCGGATACAGGATTTTCTTTCCCGGATGTCCGATTTTGGCGCTTGGCGACCTCAGGCGCGACGGAACGTGATCGGCTGCGCGCCTTCCCACAGGGTCTTGCGCCCGAGGGTATAGAGGTTCTCGAGCCCCGAAGTCAGCGTCAGGAAGTGGTTGCCGGAGAGCTGCCCTGCCTTGGAAGCGAAGTTGACATTGCCGTAAGCGAGCAGGATCTCGGTCTCGCTCACGCCACCCGGATAGAGGATGATCTGCCCCGGCGACGGATAGCAGGTGTTGTTCTCGTAGCCGACGCCGAAGTCCATCTCGCCGAGCGGAATCCAGACCCCTTCGCCGCTCCAGCGGACATGGACGATCTTGCTCTCGAACGGCAGGTGCCGGAGAAAGGCCTCGCAGGTCTTCGGCGCGGCCTCGCGCTCCAGGCGGGCATTGAAGGAGAACGGTCCGGCGGTAACGATGAGATCGGTCATGATGGCTTCCTGAATGACGGCGTCGACCATGAATAGCCGGATTGGCGGGTCGTCCGCCAGTCTCCAACCACGGGAAATCGCACACTCAACGACGCTGGATCGCCAGCGCGATCGAACGGGCCGCCTCCTGCAGCGCCGGCAGGAATTGCTCCCGCATCGCCTCCTCGGAAACACGCTGGGCCTGCGCGCTGATATTGATCGCGAAACGCGTCGTTCCGCCAAAGCCCGGTACGCTGACGGCGACGGAGCGCAACCCGAGTTCCAGCTCTTCGGAGATGATCGCAGCGCCCTGCCGGCGCACCTCCACGAGCCGGTCGCGCAAGGCGTTCTCGCTGGTGAGCGTGAAGGGCGTGAAGCTTTTCAATGTCGCGCCGGCGAAGAACCGTTCGAGTTCCCGCGGGTGCAACTCCGCCAGCAGCGCCTGCCCCATCGACGTCGCGTGCGCCGGCAGCCGCGTCCCCACCGCAAGCGTGATCGCCATGATCCGGTGCAGGGCCGGCGACCGGGCGACATAAACCACATCGCGCCCGTCGAGCATCGCGGCGGAGGACGATTCCCCCGTCCGCCGCGTCAGATCGACCAGCCCCTCGCGGATGATTTCCAGCTCGCTCAGCCCCGAAAGAAACGCCTGGCCGATGCCCAGAATGGCCGGCGTCAGCGCGAAATGCTTCCCGTCCGTCCGCGCGAGCCCCATGTCGCACAGCGTCAGCAGGAAGCGCCGCGCCGCCGCGCGCGTCAACTGGCAGCGCTCGGCCACTTCGGTGATGGTCTGCGACTTGCGCCCGTCGAAGGCCTTCACGACCTCCAGTCCGCGGCGGAAGGATTCAACGGTTTCATCCCTGGGCATGGCGTTCTCGGAGCTTGACGTTCTCGTGCGCTATGCGAACAAATTATCGTATTTGCGAACACAGTATTGACGCTTTCAGGCGCGCTTTGCAAGGCTCGCCCCAAGGCGGACTTCAGATCCGCCGTCGGGAGTCGCAGTTCGAAACGCTGCCCTTGGAGGAAACATGCGCACTCAGGTCGCGATCATTGGCGCCGGCCCGGCAGGGCTCCTGCTCGGCGCCCTGCTGCACAAGGCCGGCATCGATTCCGTCATTCTCGAACGAAAAAGCGGCGATTACGTCCTTTCCCGCATTCGCGCCGGCGTTCTCGAACAGGGCGCGGTCGACATGCTGGCGAGCGTCGGCGTCGATGCCCGGATGCGTGCGGAAGGGTTGAGGCACGACGGTTTCGCGATGGGCTTCGCCAACCGCCGCCTGCGGATCGATCTAACAGGCCTCGCCGGCACGCCGGTCACCGTCTATGGCCAGACCGAGGTGACGCGCGACCTGATGGACGCGCGCAAGGCCGCCGGCCTCCAGACGATCTACGAGGCGGAGAACGTCGCCATCCACGATTTCGACGGCCGGACCCCGCGCGTCACCTATGAGAAGGACGGCGTGACGCACGAACTGCGCTGCGATTTCATCGCCGGCTGCGATGGCTTCCACGGCGTCTGCCGCGCCAGCGTGCCTCAGGGCGCGATCCGCAACTTCGAGAAGGTCTATCCCTTCGGCTGGCTCGGACTGCTGGCGGATGTGCCGCCCTGCTCCCACGAACTGATCTACGCGAACCACCAACGCGGCTTCGCCCTGTGCTCGATGCGCTCGAAGACCCGCAGCCGCTACTACATTCAGTGCGGCGCGGACGAGGACGTCGGCGCCTGGTCCGACCAGCGTTTCTGGGACGAGTTGCGCCGCCGGCTTGACCCCGAAGCCGCCGAGGCCGTCATCACCGGCCCGTCGATCGAGAAATCGATCGCACCGCTGCGCTCCTTCGTCGCGGAACCCTTGCGCTTCGGCCGCCTGTTCCTCGCCGGCGATGCCGCCCATATCGTCCCGCCGACCGGCGCGAAGGGCCTCAATCTGGCCGCCAGCGACGTGCACTACCTCGGCGAGGCGCTACGCGAATACTACCGCGACGGTTCGGAGGCCGGCATCGACGCCTATTCCGCCCGTGCGCTGGCCCGCATCTGGAAGGCGGAGCGCTTCTCCTGGTCGTTGACGATGCTGCTCCACCGCTTCGAGCAGATGAACGCCTTCGAGCAGCGGATGCAGGAGGCCGATTTTCTCTACATCGAAAATTCGCGCGCGGCGCAGACAAGCATTGCGGAAAACTACGTCGGCCTGCCTTATTAACGCATCATCCCATCAAGCGGATACCGGTTGATAGGCAAGATGATGCAATAAAACAAAGAGATGGAACACGCTGAACCGGCCCCATGATCAACAAGGTCACCCCATCCATCGAAAAGGCCGTCGCGGATATCCGTGACGGCTCGACCGTTCTGGTCGGCGGCTTCGGCAACGCCGGCATGCCCTTCGCGCTGATCGACGCGCTGATCGCGCAGGGCGCGAAGGATCTCGTCATCGTCTCGAACAATGCCGGCAACGCCGATCACGGGCTCGCTGCCCTGCTCAAGACGGGGCGGGTGCGCAAGGTCGTCTGTTCCTTTCCCCGCCAGGTCGATTCCTGGGTGTTCGACGGCCTCTATCACGCCGGGAAGATCGAGCTGGAACTGGTACCGCAGGGCAATCTCGCCGAGCGGATGCGCGCGGCGGGCGCTGGCATCGGCGCGTTCTTCTGCCCGACGGGCTACGGCACCCTGCTCGCGGGGAACCGCGAGACGCGCGAAATCGACGGGCGCCATTACGTGCTTGAATACCCGATCAAGGGCGATGTCGCGCTCATCAAGGCCCACAAGGCCGATCGCTGGGGCAACCTCGTCTATAGCAAGACCGCGCGCAACTTCGGCCCGATCATGGCCATGGCGGCGAAGACCACCATCGTCGAGGTCGACGAGGTGGTCGAACTCGGCGCGCTCGATCCGGAACACATCGTGACGCCGGGCATCTATGTTCACCGCGTCGTGCCGATGACGGCCTGATCGGCGGGCAGCGAGGGAGACTTCCATGCAGAAGCGTTCGCGCGAAGAAATGGCTGCCCGCGTCGCCCGCGACATCCCGGATGGCGCCTATGTCAATCTCGGCATCGGCCTGCCGACGATGGTCGCGAATTTCCTGCCGGCTGACCGCGAGATCGTGCTCCACTCCGAGAACGGCATCCTCGGCATGGGGCCGGCTCCCGCACCGGGGGCCGAGGATTACGACCTCACCAACGCCGGCAAGAAGCCGGTCACCGCGCTCGCCGGCGCTGCCTATTTCCATCAGGCCGACAGCTTCGCGATGATGCGCGGCGGCCATCTCGATATCTGCGTGCTCGGCGCGTTTCAGGTGTCTGAACAGGGCGATCTCGCCAACTGGCACACCGGCGCGCCCGACGCGATCCCTGCGGTTGGGGGCGCAATGGACCTCGCCATCGGCGCCAAGAAAACCTATGTGATGATGGAACACCTCACCAGGGACGGACAATCGAAGCTGGTTCAGGCCTGCACTTACCCGCTGACGGGACGCGCCTGCGTCTCGCGCGTCTATACCGATCTGGCCGTGATCGACATTGACGCGAACGGCTTCTCGGTGATCGAGATCGTCCCCGGTCTCTCTCTTGGCGAATTGGCCCGCATGAGCGGTGCCCGGATGCGCGATGGCCGTGTCCCGGCGTGACGATAAAAGGAAGAAAAGCATGGATGCCTTCATCTGCGACTATGTCCGCACCCCGATCGGCCGCTTCGGCGGCACCCTGTCCTCGGTGCGGGCCGATGATCTCGGCGCCGTGCCGATCCGCGCGCTGATGGCCCGCCATGCCGATGTCGACTGGGCCGCGATCGACGATGTGTTCTACGGCTGCGCCAATCAGGCCGGCGAGGACAACCGCAATGTCGCCCGCATGTCCTCGCTGCTGGCCGGCCTGCCGATCGATGTTCCCGGC
>JAVTWI010000220.1:0-7573 GCA_032229845.1 Rhabdaerophilum sp. | reverse complement strand
GCCTTTATCGCAGCCGCCTTCCTCGTCGTCGCCCTGCCGGCAACGGACGAGATCGGTTTTGCGCTCGCGGCGGTGGTTCTGGGTTATCATGTGTGGCGGACGCGGAAGGCAGCCGGGTTGTCGCCGACGGCCTGATCCGCACCGGAAGGCAAGGAGAGGGGGCAAGGACTGGGAATGTCGCCGTCGCGCCTGACAGCCTTGCGCTGGACAGCCGCCCTGATCGTCATCGCGCTGGTGGCGATCGCGGCGCACGGGTTCGGCACGCGCCGCGCGACGGAGGCCGCGCGCGCCAAGGCGGAGAGCGACCTCGCGCTGCTCGCCGACAATTTCCGCGCCACGGTCGGCAAATATCTTGAGACGCCGACGCTGCTGGCCGGCAACGCGAAGGTTCTCTCCCTGCTCGGTGGCGAGCCCGATGCCGCCGCTGTCGATGCCACCAACCGCTACCTTGAACTGACGGCGGAGCGTCTCGGCGCCGCCCAGCTGTTCGTGATGCGGCCGGACGGGTTGACGATCGCGGCCTCGCACTGGCGGGGAGCCGACAGCCTCGTCGGGCAGAATTACTCCTTCCGGCCCTATTTCCGCGAGGCGCTGGCGACCGGAAGCGGCACTTTCTATGGCGTCGGCGTCACCACGGGGCAGCCCGGCTATTTCCTGTCGTCCGATATCCGCGAGAACGGCCGCCTTATTGGTGTCGCCGTCGCCAAGATCGACCTGGTGCCGCTGGAGGACCTGCTCGCGCGGCGCTCGGTTCCTGTGCTGATCGCGGATGGCGATGGGGTGGTGATCCTCGCGTCCGACCCCGCGCTGAAATATCGGCCGCTGCGCGCGCTCACCGAGCAGCAGAAGATCCACATCGCCGCGGAACGGCGCTTCGCCCAGCACGAACTGGGCCCGCCGCTTTCCCGGCGCGATCTCAAGCTGGAAGGGTCGGCAGAAACCGTCGCCCGTACCCTGCCGATCGCCGAGGGCGGGACCAACTGGTCGATCGTCACCTATTTGCCCGGCGAGGATATCGCCGACAGCGCGCGCGTCACGGCGCTGCTCGCCGCCCTTGCGGCGCTGGCCGGCATTCTCGGCGCGACCATCTTCACGATGCGCCGGCGCCATCTCGCCGAGGAACGCATTGCCAAGCGCAACCTCGAGGCGCGGGTCGAGATGCGCACGCTCGAACTGCGGCGCGCCTATCAGGAACTGGCCGGCGAGATAGCCGAGCGCAAGCGCATCGACCGGCAGTTGCACCAGACCCGCGACGATCTCGTCCAGGCGGCCAAGCTGGCGGCGATGGGGCAGGCCTTTTCCGGCCTCGCGCATGAGATCAACCAGCCGCTGATGGCGCTCAAGACCTATCTCGCCAGCCTCGGCAAGCTGGTCGAGCGCAAGGATGCGAAGGGCATAGCCGCGAACCTCGCCGTGATGAGCGAGACCGTGGACCGGATGAGCGAGTTGACAAATTCGCTGCGCCGGCTGGCGCGCAAGGCTGACCGCCAGATCGAGCCGGTCGATCTCGCGGCGCTGGCGCGGCAGGTCGCGGACCTGCTGAAGTTCCGCCTCGCGGATATTGGCGCCACCCTGCGCTTCGAGGGCGAGGCCCCGGTGATTGTCGCGGGCGATCCGAACCGTCTCCAGCAGGTGATCCTCAACCTGGTCATGAATGCGATGGACGCGGTCGCCGGCGCCGGGCGGAAGGAAATCCGCATCGCCATTGTCGAGGAGGGGGGCATCGCGCGCCTTTCGGTGCACGATACCGGCGAAGGCATTGCACCGGAGGTCTCGAACCGGCTCGGCGAGCCGTTCTTCACCACCAAGGATGTCGGCAAGGGGCTTGGTCTCGGTCTGGCGATCAGCCACGCCATCGTCAGCGAACATGCCGGGCGCCTTGTCCATGAGTCCGATCCGGCGGGCGGCGCGGTCTTCACAATCACCCTTCCGGCCGGGGTCGGGGAGCGTTCCCATGCCGCAGAATGAGCCGCCCCCCTCCGTCCTGCTCGTCGACGACGATCCACAGATCACCGGCGCGCTGGGGCAATGGCTGCAACTCTCGGATTTTGCGGTCGCGCTCGCGGCATCGGCCGAGGAGGCGGAGGCGGTGATCGAAGCGGGAACGGCGATTGACGCCGTGCTCTCCGATGTCCGCATGCCGGGGCGGGACGGGCTCGATCTCCTGCGCGCGCTCCAACGGCGCGATCCCGAATTGCCGGTGGTGATGCTCTCCGGCCATGCCGACGTGCCGATGGCGGTCGAGGCGCTGAAGGCCGGCGCCTTCGATTTTCTCACCAAGCCCGCCGACCCGGAGCGCGTGATTACCGTTCTGCGCAACGCCACCGCGCAGAGCCGGCTGCGTCGCAAGGTCGCGGCGCTCGAAGCGCGGCTCTCCGAGGCCGATGCGCTCGAGAACCGGCTGATCGGCCATTCTCCGGCGATGGCGGCGTTGCGCAGCGAGGTGGCCGCGCTTGCCGGTCTGCCGATCGATGTCATCGTCGTCGGCGAGACGGGCACCGGCAAGGAAGTCGTTGCCGAGGCGCTCCATGCCGCGAGCGGGCGGGCAGGGCGGTTTGTTGCCGTCAACTGCGTCGCGATCCCGGCGGATATCTTCGAGAGCGAGCTGTTCGGCCACGAGAGCGGCGCTTTCACCGGCGCGCGTGAAAAGCGCATCGGCAAGCTCGAATATGCCTCCGGCGGCACCCTGCTGCTCGACGAGATCGAGAGCATGCCGCTTGCCGCGCAGGGCAAGCTGCTGCGGGTGTTGCAGGAACGGACCATCGAACGGCTCGGCTCCAATCGGGCGACTCCGGTCGATCTGCGCGTCATCGC
This sequence comes from Rhabdaerophilum sp., assembly GCA_032229845.1. Lineage (GTDB taxonomy): Bacteria > Pseudomonadota > Alphaproteobacteria > Rhizobiales > Beijerinckiaceae > Rhabdaerophilum. The sequence goes on along the minus strand of JAVTWI010000220.1, from coordinate 4,759 downwards.
CGCCACCAAGACCGATCTGCGCACCGCTTCGGCCGCGAACCTGTTCCGGCTCGATCTCTACTATCGCCTCGCCGGTGTCGAACTGCACCTGCCGCCCCTGCGCGAGCGGGCCGAGGATATCCCGGTCCTGTTTTCGGTGTTTGCCTCGCGCATGGCCGATCGCGCGGGCCGAAAGGTGCCTCCCGCCGGCGACGACATGCTGTCCGCGTTGCGCCGCCACGACTGGCCCGGCAATGTCCGCGAACTACGACGCGCGGCGGAGCGTTTCGCGCTCGGGCTCGATCCGGGAATTGCCTCGCCGGGCCCGGCAGCCGCCATGCCGTCGCAGGAGGGCGCGCTCGCCGAGCGGGTCGCGAAATTCGAGGCGGATGCGATCCGCGATGCGCTCCGCCGGGCGGGTGGGTCGATCGCAGCCGTCGTCGAGGAACTCGGCATTCCCCGCCGCACCCTCAACGAGAAGATGCAGCGCCACGGCATCCGCCGCGACGAGGCGGCTGGCGACTAAAGATCATCCGGCCGGCAGCGCTTGCAGGGCCGGAGGCCGGCGGCGCGGGCCTCGCCGGCATCGGCGAAGAAGCGGGTATTCTCGCGCTTGGGCCGGCCGGAACAGCTCGGCCGGCAATAGACACCGGTGGTCATCACGCCGACGAGGAACAGCCCGTCGGCGCCTCTGTCCCGGTTCTGGAAGGCAGCCCAGCGGGCCTCGTCATCGGGAAAGCGGGGAGAGGGTGTCATCATCAGGGGATATTGGCGGCAGGACCGGCCGCGCGCCACCCGATTTCAGATCAGCGCCGCCGCCTGCCGCGCGAACACCGCCGATAGCCGGCCGACGTCGGCGGCGTTTTCTGCAGCCGCCGTTCCCTTGGCAGCGCGGAAAGCGATGCCTTCGAAGATCGCCGCCCAACGGAACAGCGCGAAGGCCATGTGGAACGGCTCAAGCCGCACCGGATGGCGGCTCTCGGCGGCGTAGGCGGCGATGAAATCGGCATGGGCCGGAATGCCGAGCGCCGCAAGGTCGAGCCCGGCGAGGCCGCCGTATTCGTCCGGCGCGGTGTGCCAGGCCATGCCGATATGTGCGAGATCGGCCAGCGGATGGCCGAGCGTCGCCAGCTCCCAATCGAGAATGGCGATGACGCGCGGCTCGCTCGGGTGAAACATCAGGTTGCCGACGCGATAGTCGCCGTGGACGAGCGTGGTGATCTCGCTCGGCGGAATGTGCGTCGGCAGCCAGCCGATCAGCCGCTCCATGTTGGCATCTTCGCGGGTGCGGTTTTCCTGCCACTGGCGCGCCCAGCGGCCGATCTGCCGGGCGAAATAGTCGCCGGGCCTGCCGAAATCCGACAGGCCGACAGCGCCGGGCTCCGCATTGTGGAACCGCGCCAGCGTTCCGGCGATCGAGCGATACATCGCTGCGCGCTCGGTGGAATCGACACCGGGCAGGGTGCAGTCGTGGAACACACGGCCGTCGAGCCGCGCCATCAGGTAGAACGGCGTGCCGATGATGCTCTCGTCCGCGCAATAATGCAGCGCCTCCGGCACTGCGACGCCGGTATCCCTCAAGGCGGCGATGACGCGGAACTCCCGGTCGATCGCATGGGCGGAAGGCAGCAGCGGGCCGGGCGGCTTCTTGCGCAGAACGAGCGCGCGGTTCGGATACGTGACGAAAAAGGTCGGGTTCGATTGCCCGCCCGAAATCCGCTCCAGCGCCGGTGTCCCTGAGAGGCCCGGCAGCGCGGATTTCAGGTAGGCATCAAGCCGCGCGACGTCGAATTCCGGTGGAGCACCGCTCATCGCGGCTGTTCTCCGGCGACGGTCCAGCGCCAGAAGTCCGGGCCCTCCTTGTCGAGGAAGCGGTTGAGCACCATGCGGTGGACCTCATCCGCGCCGTCGACCAGCCTGGCCTGCCGCGCATAGCGGTAGATCCATTCGAGCACGGTATCCCTGGAATAGCCGCGAGCGCCGTTGATCTGGATGGCGATGTCCGCCGCCTTGTGCAGCGTGTTCGCGGCCTGGATTTTCGCCATCGAGACTTCCTTTCGCGCGAAGGAGCCGTGGTCGAGCGCCCAGGCGGCCTTCATCACGAGGAGGCGGCCGATCTCGATCTCCATCGCGAGGCCGCCGAGCATCAGTTGCACGCTCTCGCGGTCCGCGAGGCGCACGCCAAAGCCCTCGCGCCGCGCGGCGTAGTCGGTCGCGATCTCGACACAGCGCTTGCCGAGGCCGAGCCAGCGCATGCAGTGGGTGAGGCGGGCCGGGCCGAGCCGGATCTGCGTCACCTTCATCCCCGCGCCTTCGCCGAGCAGCACGTTTTCCGGCGCGATGGTGAGGCCGTCGAACGTGAGTTCGCAATGCCCGCCATGCTCCTCCGGCCCCATGATCGGGATGCGGCGTTCGATGGTCCAGCCCGGCTGGTCGCGATGGAACAGGAAGGCGGTGAGGCGCTGCTTCGGGTCCTCGGAGGTTCGGGCGATCAGGATGAAATGCGTGGCATCCTCCGCGCCGGTGATAAACCACTTGCGGCCGTAGATTTTCCAGCTTCCGTCCGGCTGCTTTTCGCCGCGCGTCTGGATCATCGAAGGGTCGGAGCCGCCGCCGGGATGCGGTTCGGTCATCACAAAGGCCGAGCGGACCTTGCCCTCGACGAGCGGCGCGAGCCAGAGCGCCTTCTGCTCCGGCGTGCCGATCTTTTCGAGCACCATCATGTTGCCGTCATCCGGCGCGGCGGAATTGAAGACGACCGGGCCGAAGATGGAGCGGTTCATCGCTTCGTAGCACACCGCCATGCCCATGCGGCCGACGCCGAGCCCACCGGTCTCCGGCTTGAGCTGGAGGCACCAGAGTCCTTCGGCGCGCGCCTTGGCCCGCAGCTCGGCCAGGACGGGCAGCGCGATGTTCTCGTGCGCATCGTAGCTCTCGGCGCGGGCCTCCAGCGGCACGATCTCGCGCGCGACGAAATCGGCGATGCGCTGGCGGAGGGTTTCCAGTTCGGGAGAAATCGAAAAATCCATGGCCCTGTCCTTCAAAGCGGCGCGAGGAGATGGCCGCCATCGACAGCGATCGTCGTGCCGGTCATGTAGGCGCCGGCCACACCTGCGAGCAGTAGCAGCGCGCCGTCGAGGTCCGAGGGCTGGCCGAGGCGACGCTGCGGAATACGCTTGATCATGGCCTTGCCGGGTTCGGTCGCGAAGAACTCGCGGTTGATGTCGGTCTCGATATAGCCGGGGCAGAGCGCGTTGACGCGGATGCCGTGCCGAGCCCATTCGAGCGCCATGGATTTCGTCATCTGGATCAGCGCGGCCTTCGAGGTCGCGTATGGGCCGACATGGCCGGAAACGCCGATCCCGAGGATCGAGGCGATGTTGACGATGGCACCGCCGGACCCGGAATTGCGCATCCATCCGGCGCAGGCCTTCGCGACGAGGAAGGCGCCCTTGAGATTGGTGTCGAGCACGGCGTCGAACTGCGCCTCGTCGGTGTCGAGCCAGGCGCGGGTATCGGCGATGCCGGCGTTGTTGACGAGGATGTCGATGCCGCCAAGCCCGGCGATCACATCGTCAATGCCGACGGCAACACTCGCGCCGTCCGACACATCGAGCCGGACCGCGACCGCCTCGTGCCCGGCCGCCATCAGATCCGCCGCGACGCGCTGGCAATCGGCGAGGCGCCGCGCGGCAATGGCGACCTGTGCGCCTTCCCGCGCCAGCAACCGCGCGAAATGTTCGCCGAGACCACCGGATGCGCCCGTCACGAGCGCGCGTTTGCCTTTCAAGCCCGCCGACAAGGCCGACCTCCCTGTTTTTCAGCAAGCGTAGAGGCGGGCAGGCGCCTTGGCCAGTGCCTCGCCTCAATGTCCGCGCGAGAACAAGAGGTCGTGCACCATGGCCGAGACGCTCTTGAGGCTCGCCAGCACCTCCTTGAGTTCCGCGATCTGGTGCCGGCTCAACCGGGCGGTATCGACGTAGGTTCCCGGCTTCTGGCCACTGGAAATATCGTGGATTTGCTGGTCGAGAATGAGATCCATCAGGAAGCCGAGACCCTTTTCCATCGCTTCGAGGTCCTGATCGGCGCCGATCTTCTGCTCGCGCAGGGCGGCGATCCGGTCCGCAGTCGAGCGATGGGCGATGCCATGGCTGAGTGCGAGGCAGCGCGCGGCGGAGACGATCGGGAACAGCCCGCCCTTCTTGAGATCGAGACGGTTGTTCTCGGTCTGAAGGCGGCCGAACATGCCGATCGGGGGCGACCAGTTCGCCATCTGGTCGGCGAGCAGTTTCACCATCGGCCGGGCATCCCCGGCCATCTGCAAGGAGTCCTGCCTGAGTTGCTGCGCGAGCGGCGCATCGCCATGCACGAGGCGGCAATCGAAGAAGATGTCGACGGAAAGCAGGTCTTCCGGCGAGGTCGTCTCCGTCCAACTCCGGACGCGTTCGCGCCACAACCCGAGCGAGCCGTTCCAGCTCAGGTTGCCGGCCATCACCTTGCCCTTGCAGAGCGGAATGCCGATGTCATCGAGAATGCGGTTCATGCGCTGGCCATGTGCGATGAACCAGTCGAGCGCTCCATCGTCGTCCGCGCTCTCGGCGAAGACGGTTGCGTTGTCCTGATCCGGCACCAGCAGGGATTCTCCACGTCCGCTGGAGCCGAGGATCAGCGTGGCATAGACGGCGGGCGGCGGGCCGCGCCCCTCGTCGAGCATCAGCTTTTCGGCATCCATCGCGGCGCGGCGGGTGAGGGCGCCGATCTCGCGGCTGATCACCGCGGC
>JAVTWI010000219.1:0-7613 GCA_032229845.1 Rhabdaerophilum sp. | reverse complement strand
CATGAACATCTCGCTCGGCAAGGCCGGTCGCAACCGTTGGCTCGGTTTCCGCCCGCACAACCGCGGCGTTGCCATGAACCCGGTCGACCATCCGCACGGCGGTGGTGAAGGCCGCACGTCGGGCGGCCGCAACCCGGTCACGCCGTGGGGCAAGCCGACCAAGGGCAAGAAGACGCGTTCGAACAAGCGCACCGACCGGTTCATCGTGTCGTCGCGCCACGCTCGCAAGAAGTAAGGAGAGGCTCATGCCGCGTTCAGTTTGGAAAGGTCCGTTCGTCGACGGATACCTTCTGAAGAAGGCAGAGGCCGCTCGTGCCTCTGGCCGCAACGATGTCATCAAGATCTGGAGCCGCCGCTCCACGATCCTCCCGCAGTTCGTGGGGTTGACCTTCGGCGTCTACAACGGCGCCAAGCACGTCCCGGTGAACGTCTCGGAAGAGATGGTGGGCATGAAGTTCGGCGAGTTCGCGCCGACCCGGACCTACTACGGTCATGCCGCCGACAAGAAGGCGAAGAGGAAGTAACATGGGCCAGGTTGCCAATATCCGGCGCGAGGCTGATACCGAAGCCAAGGCGGTTGTGCGGAATCTCCGCATCAGCCCCCGCAAGCTCAACCTCGTCGCCCAGCTTATCCGCGGCAAGAAGGTGCAGACGGCGCTCGCCGATCTCGAGTTCAGCCAGAAGCGCATCGCCAAGGATGTGAAGAAGTGCCTCGAGAGCGCGATCGCCAATGCCGAGAACAATCATGATCTCGACATCGACGAGCTGGTGGTGAGCCAGGCCTTTGTCGGCAAGTCGATCGTGATGAAGCGCATCCAGTTCCACGGCCGCGGCCGCACGGGACGCGTGACGAAGCCGTTCTCGAACATCACCATCGTCGTCCGTCAGAAGGGTGAGGAATAAGTCATGGGCCAGAAAGTCAATCCGATCGGTCTGCGCCTCGGCATCAACCGCACCTGGGACAGCCGCTGGTATGCAAATTCGGCCGAATACGGCCCGATGCTGCACGAGGACTTCAAGATCCGCGAAGAGCTGATGAAGCTCCTCAAACAGGCGGCCGTCTCGAAGATCATCGTCGAGCGTCCGCACAAGAAGTGCCGCGTGACGATCCACTCCGCCCGTCCGGGCGTGGTGATCGGCAAGAAGGGCGCCGACATCGACAAGCTGCGCAAGCAGATCTCGGCGATGACCAAGAGCGAAGTGGCGCTGAACATCGTCGAAGTCCGCAAGCCGGAAGTCGATGCGACGCTGGTGGCCGATTCGATCGCCCAGCAGCTCGAGCGCCGCGTGGCGTTCCGCCGTGCGATGAAGCGCGCTGTTCAGTCCGCGATGCGTCTTGGCGCCGAAGGCATCAAGATCGTGGCGGCGGGCCGTCTCGGCGGTGCGGAGATCGCCCGCGTCGAGTGGTATCGCGAAGGCCGCGTGCCGCTGCATACGCTGCGCGCCGATGTCGATTACGGTGTCGCCACGGCCCACACGGCCTATGGCACCTGCGGCATCAAGGTCTGGATTTTCAAGGGTGAGATCCTCGAGCACGATCCGATGGCGCAGGACAAGCGCGCCGAAGGTTCGGATCAGCGTTCGCAGGGCCGCCGCGCGCCGGAAGCGGCGTGAGGAGATTGAACCATGTTGCAACCCAAGCGTACGAAGTTTCGTAAGCAGTTCAAAGGCCGCGTGAAGGGCGTCGCCAAGGGCGGTTTCGAACTGGCCTTCGGCGAGTTCGGCCTCAAGGCGATGGACCCGGAGCGCATCACCGCGCGTCAGATCGAGGCGGCCCGCCGCGCGATGACCCGCCACATGAAGCGCGCCGGCCGCGTCTGGATCCGCGTGTTCCCGGATGTTCCGGTGTCGAAGAAGCCGGCCGAAGTCCGCATGGGCTCGGGCAAGGGCTCGCCGGAATTCTGGATGGCCAAGATCCGTCCGGGCCGCATCATGTTCGAGATCGGCGGTGTCGATGTCGAGCTGGCGCGTGAGGCGCTGATGCTCGCGGCGGCCAAGCTGCCGATGAAGACGCGCTTCGTGCAGCGCATTGTCGAGTAAGGGGAGGACGAGATGAAAGCCAACCAGCGTCTTTCCGACCTTCGCGTGATGACGGTCGACCAGCTTCAGGATGAACTCGTCAAGCTGAAGAAGGAGCAGTTCAACCTGCGCTTCCAGCGTGCGACGGGCCAGCTTGAAAACATGGCCCGCGTTCGCGAAGTCCGCCGCGACGTCGCGCGCGTCAAGACTATCCAGCGTTCCAAACTCGCCGCCGCGGCGAAGGGCTGAGGAGAAAGAAATGCCGAAGCGCGTTCTCCAGGGCGTCGTCGTCAGCGATGTCCAGAACAAGACGGTCGTGGTCAAGGTGGAGCGCCGCTTCACCCACCCGCTTCTGAAGAAGACGGTCCGCCGGACCAAGAACTACCATGCCCACGATGAGGCGAATGCCTGCAAGGTGGGTGACGAGGTTTTCATCGAGGAGACCCGTCCGATGTCGAAGCTCAAGCGCTGGGTTGTCCTGGCGGGCGAGCAGAAGGCGTAATTTCGCTCTTGTGCTTTGGGCGTGAAGCGTCTAGGGCTTCGCGCTTCGCGATAGCGATTGAAGAACATGAAGCTGCAAGGCTTCAGGGGGAGGGGGCGTTTTGCGCTCCCTCGTCAGGCGTAGTCCGGGGCCTAGCTGCCGGAAACCGATCTGAAGGAAAGGAAGGATCATCTCATGATCCAGATGCAAACCAATCTCGACGTTGCCGATAATTCCGGCGCGCGCCGCGTCATGTGCATCAAGGTGCTCGGCGGCTCGAAGCGGAAGTATGCCGGCGTCGGCGACATCATCGTGGTGTCGATCAAGGAAGCGATTCCGAAAGGCCGCGTGAAGAAGGGCGACGTCATGAAGGCGGTCGTCGTGCGCACGGCCAAGGATATCAAGCGCGCCGATGGCTCGGTGATCCGCTTCGATTCGAATGCGGCCGTTCTGATCAACAACCAGAAAGAGCCGATCGGCACCCGTATCTTCGGGCCGGTGCCGCGCGAACTGCGCGCCCGCCAGCATATGAAGATCATCTCGCTCGCGCCGGAGGTGCTGTAATGGCTGCGAAAATCAAGAAGGGCGACCGCGTTGTCGTCATTTCGGGCCGTGACAAGGGCAAGTCGGGCGAAGTGCTCGAAGTCCGTCCGGCCGAGGGCCGTGCTGTCGTGCGCGGTGTGGCGATGATCAAGAAGCATCAGCGCCAGACCCAGAACCAGCAGGGCGGCATCATCTCGAAGGAAGGCACGATCGACCTTTCCAACCTCGCGATCGCCGACCCCAAGGACGGCAAGCCGAGCCGCGTCGGGTTCAAGACGCTCGAGGATGGCCGCAAGGTCCGCTTTGCCAAGCGTTCGGGGGATCTGATCGATGCTTGATGTCACCAATTACGAGCCCCGGCTCAAGAAGTACTACCGCGACGTCGTCGTGCCGAAGATGCAGGAGCAGTTCGGCTACAAGAACGTCATGGAAATCCCGCGGATCGAGAAGATCGTCCTGAACATGGGCGTCGGCGAGTCGACGGGCGATTCCAAGAAGGCCACCGTCGCGGCGGCCGACCTCGCGGCGATCGCCGGCCAGAAGCCGGTCATCACCCGTGCCCGCAAGGCGATCGCGCAGTTCAAGCTGCGCGAGAACATGCCGATCGGCGCCAAGGTGACGCTGCGCCAGGCGCGCATGTACGAATTTCTCGACCGTCTCATCACGATCGCGCTGCCGCGCGTTCGCGACTTCCGCGGCCTCAACGGCAAGTCCTTCGACGGGCGCGGCAACTACGCGATGGGTATCAAGGAGCACATCGTGTTCCCGGAGATCAACTACGACAAGGTTGATCAGATCTGGGGCATGGACGTGATCGTCTGCACCACCGCGAAAACCGATGAGGAAGCCCGTGCTCTCCTCAAATTGTTCAACTTCCCGTTCCGGCAGTAAGCCAGGGTCAGCCCTTTCGCTTAGACGCGGAAACCAGGAGTGAAATAGATGGCCAAAAAAGGCATGGTCGAAAAGAACAACCGCCGGCAGAAGCTTGTGAAGCAATATGCCGAGAAGCGGGCTGCTCTGAAGGCGACCATTATGAACAAGGACGTCGCTTTCGAGGAGCGCATCGCCGCGACCCTGAAGCTCGCCGAACTGCCGCGCAATTCGGCCGGGAACCGTGTCCGCCTCCGTTGCGAGGTTTCGGGCCGTTCGCGCGCCGTGTACCGCAAGTTCAAGATGAGCCGTATCGCGCTGCGCGAACTCGGCAACAAGGGGCTCGTTCCGGGCCTCGTCAAGTCCAGCTGGTAAGGGGGGCGCATCCATGTCGATGAATGATCCTCTGGGCGATATGCTCACCCGCATCCGCAACGCGCAGATGCGCAAGAAGTCCCGCGTTTCGACGCCGGGCTCCAAGCTCCGCGCGCGTGTTCTCGATGTTCTCAAGGCCGAGGGCTATATCCGCGGCTACTCCGAGACGCAGTTCGACAACGGCCGGACCGAATTCGATATCGAGCTGAAGTATTTCGAGGGCGCTCCGGCGATCCGCGAGATCAAGCGCATCTCGAAGCCGGGCCGCCGCGTCTACTCGCCGGTCGACTCCCTGCCGCGCGTGGCCAATGGCCTCGGCATCACGATCGTCTCCACGCCGTCGGGCGTGATGGCCGATCATGATGCCCGCGACAAGAATGTCGGCGGCGAACTGCTCTGCACTGTCTTCTAAGCGAACCGGGAGAGGAGGTTTCCATGTCGAAAGTCGGCAAGAAGCCGGTCGAAATCCCGGCCGGCGCTACCCCCAAGGTCGATGGCCAGACGGTCTCGGTCAAGGGTCCGAAGGGTGAACTGAGCTTCGTCGTTCCCGACGATGTTTCGGTCAAGCTCGAGAACAACGCGATCATGGTCGATCCGCGTACCCAGACCAAGCGCGCCCGCGCGCTCTGGGGCACCTCGCGCGCCCGCATCAACAACATCGTCGTCGGCGTGACCAAGGGCTTCGAGAAGAAGCTCGAGATCAACGGCGTCGGTTACCGCGCGGCGGTCGAGGGCAAGAACCTCAACCTCTCGCTCGGCTATTCGCATCCGGTTCTGTTCCCGATCCCGACCGGGATCACGGTCGTGACCCCGAAGCCGACGGAAATCGTCGTTTCGGGCATTGACCGGCAGCAGGTCGGTCAGGTCGCCGCGGAGATCCGCGCCTGGCGTGGCCCCGAACCCTTCAAGGGCAAGGGCGTCAAGTACGAGGGCGAGTTCATCTTCCGCAAGGAAGGCAAGAAGAAGTAAGGCGGACCCATCATGGCACATCTTACCACGAACGAGCGCCGCAAGGCGCGTGTCCGCGCCCAGATCCGCTCGGCGGCCAACGGTCGTCCGCGTCTCTCGGTCTTCCGGTCCTCCAAGCAGATCTACGCCCAGATCATCGACGATGCGAAGGGCGTGACGGTTGTCGCGGCCTCGACGGTCGAGAAGGATCTCAAGGGCAAGCTCAAGACCGGCGCGGATGTCGAGGCGGCGAAGACCGTCGGCAAGCTCGTCGCCGAGCGCGCGATCAAGGCCGGCATCACGGCCGTCGTGTTCGACCGCGGGCAGTACATCTATCACGGGCGCGTTAAGGCTCTGGCCGAAGGCGCGCGCGAGGGCGGGCTCGACTTCTGATCCCGCTTTAACAAGTTTGCACAAGGAGTTCTGTCCAAACGGTTTTCCCGTGCGAACGACCAAGCGAGCGAGGGGCTTCGGCCTCTTGCGCAAGTAAGGAAAGAGAAATGGCAGCAGAACGTGAAGGCGGCTCCGGCCGCGGCCGGGAAGGCCGTGAGCGTCGCGACCGCGACCAGCGTGAAGAGCGCGACAGCGAATTCGTCGATCGCCTCGTCCACATCAACCGTGTCGCCAAGACCGTGAAGGGCGGCCGCCGCATGGCGTTCGCCGCGCTCGTGGTTGTCGGCGACCAGAAGGGCCGCGTCGGCTTCGGCCACGGCAAGGCCCGCGAAGTGCCGGAAGCGATCCGCAAGGCCACGGAAAGCGCCAAGCGCGCGCTGATCCGCGTGCCGCTGCGCGACGGCCGCACGCTTCACCATGACGTGCCGGGCCGCCACGGCGCCGGCAAGGTGTTCCTCCGCGCCGCCCCGGCCGGTACCGGCATCATCGCCGGCGGCCCGATGCGCGCCGTGTTCGAATGCCTCGGCATGCACGACGTCGTCGCCAAGTCGCTGGGTTCGTCGAACCCCTACAACATGGTGCGTGCCACCTTCGATGCCCTCAAGGCCGAAGATTCGCCGCGCACGGTTGCGGCGCGCCGCGGCCTCAAGGTCTCCGTGCTCCAGTCCCGCCGTCGCGATGTCGACGGGGGCGAAGCCGTCGATGCGTGAGGGCTGAACCATGGCAAAAGCTCCCGCGAAAACCGTCACTGTCGAGCAGTACGCCTCGCCGATCCGTCGTCCGAAGGATCAGCGCGCGACCCTGATCGGCCTCAAGCTCAACAAGATCGGCCGTCGCTCGACGCTTCCCGACAATCCCTCGACCCGGGGGATGATCGCGAAGGTCGCGCACATGGTCCGCATCGTCGAAGAATAAGGAGGGGGACATGAAGCTTACCGACCTCCGTGACAACGAAGGCGCGACCAAGGCCCGCATGCGCGTCGGCCGTGGCATCGGCTCCGGCAAGGGCAAGACCGGCGGACGTGGCGTGAAGGGCCAGAAGGCCCGCACCGGCGTCGCCGTCAAGGGCTTCGAGGGCGGCCAGATGCCGCTGCATCGTCGCCTGCCGAAGCGCGGCTTTAACAATATCGGCGCGAAGGACCTCAACGAGGTCAATCTCGGCCGGATCCAGGAAGCCGTCGATGCCGGCAAGCTCGACAAGGGCGCGACCGTGACGGTCGAGGCGCTGGTGGCGGCGGGCGTGTGCTCGAAGCCGCGCGACGGCGTCAAGATCCTCGGCGTTGGTGAACTCAAGGCCAAGCTCGCGTTCGAGGTGTTCCGCGCCTCGAAGAGCGCGGTGGCCGCGATCGAAAAGGCCGGCGGCTCCGTGAAGCTGCTGGCGGAAGCGACCGCCTGACGAAACTTCCGGCGCCGGGGTGACAAACTTCGGCGCCGATCTTATTTCGACGGAAGAACGACAGCTCTTTCGCCGGTTCCTGAGCGCAGGCCATCCCATGCGCCCGCATTCTCCGGCGGAGCCCCGCTGATCGTTCCCATCAAGCCACGGCCGTTACCTTCGGGGTGCACGGGCAGGGACGGAGACAGGGTCTGACATGGCATCGGCAGCAGAACAGCTTGCGGCAAACCTGAATTTCGGCGCTCTGGCGAAAGCCGAGGAGCTGAAGAAGCGTATCTGGTTCACGCTCGGCGCGCTGATCGTCTACCGCCTCGGCACCTATATTCCGCTGCCCGGCATCAATCCAGAAGCGCTGGCGGATGTGTTCAAGCAGCAGTCGCAAGGCGTGCTGGGCCTGTTCAACATGTTCTCCGGCGGTGCGGTGGGGCGTCTTGCGATCTTCGCGCTCAACATCATGCCGTATATCTCGGCCTCGATCATCATCCAGCTGATGACGACTGTTTCGCCGACGCTCGAAGCGCTCAAGAAGGAAGGCGAGGCCGGACGTCGCCAGATCAACCAGTACACGCGCTATCTCACCGTGCTGCG
>JAVTWI010000218.1:0-7635 GCA_032229845.1 Rhabdaerophilum sp. | reverse complement strand
GCAGCTTGTCCCAGGCGCCCGAGAGCGTCATCAGGCCGTTGATCATGCCGCCCCAGGAGGGCATCCACAGCATGATCGAGAAGGTCATGCCCAGCGTCTGCGCCCAGTCCGGCAGCGCGGTGTAGTGCAGGTGGTGCGGACCCGCCCAGATATAGAGGAAGATCAGCGCCCAGAAATGGATGATCGAGAGCCGGTAGGAATAGACCGGCCGGTTCGCGCGCTTCGGCACGAAGTAGTACATGATGGCGAGGAAGCCGGCGGTGAGGAAGAAGCCGACCGCGTTATGGCCATACCACCACTGGAACATCGCATCCTGCACGCCGGACCAGACGATGTAGCTCTTCGGCGAGAAGATCGACACCGGGATGGTCGCGTTGTTGCCGAGATGCAGCACGGCGATGGTGAGGATGAACGCCAGCGTGAACCAGTTCGCCACATAGATATGCGGCTCCTTGCGCTTCCAGATCGTCGCGAGGAAGACGAAGAGGTAGGCCACCCAGACAAGCGTCAGCCAGAGATCGGCATACCATTCCGGCTCCGCGTATTCCTTGCTCTGGGTGATCCCGAGCAGGTAGCCGGTGCCGGCGATGACGATGAAGAGGTTATAGCCCAGGACCACGAACCAGGGCGAAAGGTCGCCCGCCAGCCGCGCCTGCGAGGTGCGCTGCACGACATAGAACGAGGTGGCGATGAGCACATTGCCGCCGAACGCGAAAATCACCGCAGAGGTGTGAAGCGGACGAAGGCGGCCGAACTGGATCCAGGGAAGGTCGAAGTTCAGCGCCGGCCACGCGAGCTGAAGCGCGATGATGAGACCCACGAGGAACCCGGCAACACCCCAGAACACGGCCGCGATCGTCGCGAACTTGACCGGTCCGAGATTGTAATTCGGCTTGCCGTTGATCTCCTGCGGCGGATCGAACACCACGTTGGCGACGGCCCGCTTGCCGATGGCGATCACCGCCGCGACCCCCGCGATGGCGAACACATAGGCATGGAAGGCATAGCCCGAATCCGTCGCCTGCGAGGCGACATAAATTGAAAATACGGCGAGCGCTGCCGCCGCAACCGACCAAGCGACCTCATTGGCGCTCATCGACCGTGTTTTTGCTGGAATGCTCATGCGCGTGGTCCTCTGCCCCAGAGCGCTCCCCCCGGTGCGGGCGAAGCGCGCAGGTCAGGATACCGCAATTTGCGGCTCCTGCCATCGCCGGACCATGGTCCCGCGCCGCACAAAACACCTTGACGCAAATCAAGCTCGCCGTGCCGCGAACAGAAAATTGTCGCAATTCGGCCTTGCCGGACAAAAATGTCGTGAGGTCAGCCTTCGGCGAGTTCAACCAGCCGGTTGACGTCGAGAATCCGGATGCCATCGGGCACGACAACGATCAACTTGTCACGCGCCAGCTTGGAAATCGTCCGGCTCACGGTCTCGATCGTCAGGCCGAGATAATCGGCGATATCCTGCCGGCTCATCGGCAGCGGAATGGTCACCGACCGGGTCGCGACGCGCGCCAGGCGTTCGCGGAAGGACAGCAGGAAGGCCGATACGCGTTCCTCGGCGTTCTTCCGGCCGAGCAGCACGATCTGGTCCTGCGAATCGTGGATCTCGCGCCCGGCGATCTCGTGCAGCTTCCGCAACAGGTGCGGCTTTTCGTCGAGCATCTGGACGAAGACGGGCCGGGGAATCCGGCAGACACGGATGTGGTCGACGCTCTCGGCCGTGTATTCGTGCTTGTCCGCCAGCGCCGTGCCGAGAAAATCGCCCTTGATCGCAAAGCCGATGATCTGGCGCCGGCCATCCGGCAGCAGCCGGAACAGCCGGATGGTGCCCTCGGAAACGGAGAACACGAAATCGGCCTTCTGCCCCTGCTCGAACAGCACTGTCTTGGCGGCGAAACCGCGATGCTGAACCACGTGATCGAAGGTCACGAGTTCTTTCGGACCCAGAGCTTCGCAGATCGACAGATGTCGCGTCGTGCATGTCGAGCAATTCGGCACGTGCGATTCGCTAGCCTTTTCCGTCGAAGGCGAGATGTCCTGCAAGGGCTTGCCTATCATTTCCTACGCAACCGGGCGCCGTTCCGAAAAGGGCTTCGAAAGCAGCGCCACCATGCTTCGGTTTGGTACGGCTTGCAAGCGATTTGGCCGAGAGCGCACTGACGCCGTGCCCGAAAGAAACCCGGCGCCGTTCCCTAGTCGCGATCAACGCGCCGGCCGGTCGCGCCGTCGAAAAAGTGCAGGTGGCTCGCTGAAGCCGTCGCCCGGATGGTCTCTCCGGCCGCGATCGCGGACGATCCGTTGACCCGAATGATGATCTCCTGCCCGCTTCCGCCAAGCGCACCGTAGAGATAGGTCTCGGCGCCGACGGCCTCCGTCGCCGTGACCACGAGATCGAGCGCGAGCGGATGGCCCTCGTGCCCCGGCGCGGCCAGTTCGAGGTGTTCCGGCCGGATACCGAGAATGATCTGGTCGCCCTGTGGCCGGCTGAACAGCGAGAGCCCCGGAACAGCCCCCGCCCCCAGCGCGACAAGGTTCATCGGCGGCGCGCCGATGAAGCTGGCGACGAAGGTCGTCTGCGGCCGCTCGTAAAGGCTCATCGGCGAGCCCGATTGCTCGACCTTGCCCTTGTTCATCACCACCAGCACATCGGCGAGCGTCATCGCTTCCAACTGGTCATGGGTGACATAGATCGAGGTGATGCCGAGCGAGCGTTGCAGCTTCTTGATCTCGACGCGCATCTGGATGCGGAGTTTCGCGTCGAGGTTCGAGAGCGGCTCGTCGAACAGGAACACGCGCGGCTTGCGGACGATGGCGCGGCCCATCGCGACGCGCTGGCGCTGGCCGCCGGAAAGCGCCTTCGGCTTGCGCTCGAGCAGCGCGCCGAGTTCGAGGATGCGCGCGGCTTCCTGCACCCGCGTCTCGATCTCGGCCTTGGGCGTGCCGCGGTTGCGGAGGCCGTAGGCCATGTTGTCGTACACGCTCATGTGCGGATAGAGCGCGTAGTTCTGGAACACCATCGCGATGTCGCGCTCGGACGGGTCCTTGTCGTTGACAACAGTGTCGCCGATCGAAATCTCGCCCGAGGTAATGGTCTCGAGCCCGGCGACCATGCGCAGCAGCGTCGACTTTCCACAGCCCGAAGGGCCGACGAGCACGCAGAACTGCCCGTCGTCGATCTCGATCGAAACGTCGAGCACGGCCTCGACATTGCCGGCATAGACCTTGCCGACGTGGCGGAGATGGACGTTGTTCATTTCTCGGTCTCCGTCAGGCCCTTCACAAACAGCCTCTGCATCACGACCACCACGACGACCGGCGGCAGCATGGCGAGAATCGCCGTCGCCATCGCCAGCTGCCATTCGGTGAGCGCATCCTGCGTCACGATCATTTTCTTGATGCCGATCACGATGGTCTGCATGTCGTCGCGCGTGGTGATCAGCAGCGGCCAGAGATACTGGTTCCAGCCGTAGATGAACTGGATGACGAACATCGCCGCGATCGAGGTGATCGAGAGCGGCAGCAGCGTATCCTTGAAGAACTTCATCGGCCCGGCGCCGTCGATGCGCGACGCTTCGACCAGCTCGTCCGGCACCGTCATGAAAAACTGCCGGAACAGCAGCGTCGCGGTCGCCGAGGCGATCAGCGGAATGGTCAGTCCGGGGAAGGTATCGAGCAGACCGAGATCCGCGACGATCTTGTAGGTCGGGTAGATACGCACCTCGACCGGAAGCATCAGCGTCACGAAGATGATCCAGAACGCCGCCATGCGGAACGGAAACCGGAAATAGACGATGGCGAAAGCCGAGATCAGCGAGATCGCGATCTTGCCGAGCGAGATCGAGA
Organism: Rhabdaerophilum sp.; assembly: GCA_032229845.1. Lineage (GTDB taxonomy): Bacteria > Pseudomonadota > Alphaproteobacteria > Rhizobiales > Beijerinckiaceae > Rhabdaerophilum. The sequence continues at coordinate 3,789 of JAVTWI010000218.1, read as the reverse complement.
GCGCCATCACAAGGCTGTTGAGCATCATCTGGCCGACCGGCTCGCGCGTCGAGGACGAGGTGCCGACGAAGATCGCGCGATAGTAATTGTCGAGGAAATGCGGGCCGGGCCGCAGCGGCATCGTGCCGTTCGAGATCGTCGCCGCATCCCAGGTCGAGGCGATGAAGGCGACATAGACCGGGAAGGCCAGCACGAAAATACCTGCGATCAGGATGAGGTGCGGCAGGAAATCGAGAGCGGATTTCTTGTGGACCATCAGCCGGCTCCCTTCGCCTCGCGAAGCGCGTTCGCCAGCGCCTCAGCGCAAATCTCGACGAGCTTCTCGCCTTTTGCCCGGCTTGCGCGGCGCGCATCGCCAATCACCCCGGTCGGCGTCAGATCCTTGAACGACCGGTAGCGCGCGACGACCGGTCGCATCAGCGCGCCCGGCTGCGCGTCCATCATGCCGACGGCTTCCGGGAGTTTTTCCGCCACCACCGTCTCCGGCGCCACCGCCATCATCATCGAGGTCTCGACCTCGCAGGCGTGCATGGTGCCGGTCTGGTCCTCGAGCACGCTGGCCATGAAGGGGTTGGCCAGTTCGAAATAAGTGGTCGCGCGCAGGTCGAGACCGGTTTCCCGTGTGAGATCAGGGAGCAACGCGCCCATCGCCGCGATGTTGCCGCCGTGCCCGTTGACGATCATCACCTGTTTGAAGCCGTGCCGGGCGATGCTGACGAGCAGGCAGCGCAGCACCGCCTGATAGGTCGGGATGTCGAAGGTGAAGGTGCCGCCATAGGCCATGTGGTGCTCGGCCATGCCGCACCAGAGCGTCGGCGCGATGACGACGCCGATATCCCGCGCCTTTTCCGCCGCCGCCCGGCACACCGCCTCGCACAGGAAGGTGTCGACGCCGGTCGGCAGGTGCGGACCATGCTGTTCCATCGAGGCGACCGGCAGCACGACGAGCGAGCCGCCTGCGGCATGTCCGCGCAGTTCGGCGGCCGTGAGTTCCTTCCACATCACCGGGCGCATCAATATTCCACCTTGCGTTCGACGTAGCGGAACTGGATCGCCGTCAGCGCGATCACCATCACCATCAGGATGACGCTCTGCGCCGCCGAACCGCCAAGGTCGCCGCCGAGCTTGCCGTCATGGAACACCTTGTAGACCAGCGTCTCGGTCGCCTTGGCCGGTCCGCCCCCGGTCGTTGCGTCGATGATGCCGAAGGTATCGAAGAAGACATAGACGACATTGATGACGAGCAGGAAGAAGGTCGTCGGCGACAGAAGCGGAAAGACGATCGTCCAGAACCGCCGCATCGGCGAGGCGCCGTCGATGGCCGAGGCCTCGATCACCGATTTCGGGATCGATTGCAGGCCGGCGAGGAAGAACAGGAAATTGTAGGAAATCTGCTTCCAGGTCGCCGCCATGACGACGAGCGCCATGGCCTGCCCCGAATTGAGCAGCGGGTTCCAGTCATAGCCTGCCGCCTGCAACGCCTTGCTGACGAGGCCGAGCGAGGGCTGGAACATGAACAGCCAGAGCACGCCCGCGATCGCCGGCGCGACCGCATAGGGCCAGATCAGCAGCGTCTTGTAGCCGCTCGCGAACTTGATCGCCTTGTCTGCCTGCACCGCGAAGAGCAGCGAGAGCGAGAGCGCGAAGAACGCGACGATCGACGAAAAGATCAAGGTCGTCGCCAGCGTGCGGTAGTAATCCGGGTTCTTGAGCAGCAGCTGGTAATTCTCCAGCCAGACGAACTGGGTCGAGGTGCCGAACGCATCCTCGATCAGGAAGCTCTGCCACACGGCCTGCATCGCCGGCCAGTAGAAGAAGATGATCGTCACCAGGAGCTGAGGCAGCAGCAGGGCATAGGGCAGCAGCTTGCCGCTGAAGGTCACCCGCTTTTCCATGACATTCCCTCGGAAAAGGCATTTCCCCGCAAAAAACGGGCGGCCGGAAAGGCCGCCCGATCAGACAGGCCGAACTTACCGCGCGACGGTCCGTTCGAACTGGCGCAGCATGGTGTTGCCGCGGCTCACCGCCTCGTCAAGCGCCTGCTTGGCGCTCTTCTTGCCGGCGAGCGCCGCCTCGAATTCCTCGGCCCAGACATCGCGCATCTGCACCATGTTGCCGAGGCGCAGGCCGCGCGAATTCTCGGTCGGCTCCTTGTTGGTCAGTTCGATCAGCGGCGTTTCGAGGTAGGGGTTGGTCTTGTAGAAGCCGGAAGCCTTGACCTTCTCGTAAGCCGCCTTGGTGATCGGCAGATAGCCCGATTCGGTGTGGAGCTTCGCCTGCCGGTCCGTATCGGAGAGGAAAGTGAAGAACTTGGCGACGCCCTTGTATTCGTCGGCCTTCTTGCCGCCCATCACCCAGAGCGAGGCGCCGCCCAGGGTCGAGTTCTGCGGCGCGCCCGGGACATCCGGATAATACGGCATCGGCGCGTTGGCCCATTCGAACTTCGCATTGGCCTTCACGTTGCCGTAGAAGCCGGACGAAGTGAGGAAGATCGGGCATTCGCCGGCGGTGAAGCGACCTTCGCCGGTGTTGGTGCGGCCGGAGTAGTCGAAGGTCTTGTCCTTCTGGAGTTCCACCAGATTTTCGAGGTGCTTCACATGCACCGGCGAGTTGAACTTCAGTTCGGTATCGAAGCCGTCGATGCCGTTCGCCTTGGTCGCAAGCGGAACGTTGTGCCACACCGAGAACTGCTCGATGTTCAGCCAGGTGATCCAGGCCGAGGAGAAGCCGCACTTGTCATAGCCGGCGGCCTTGAGTTTCTTGGCGGCATCGAAAACCTGCGGCCAGGTCTTGAGCTGGTCCTTCGCGATGCCGGCCTTTTTCAGCGCATCCATGTTCAGCCACATCACCGAGGATGAGGAGTTGAACGGGAACGACAGCATCTCGCCCTTGGAGGTCGAGTAATAGCCGGTCACCGCCGGGAGATAGGCTTTCGGATCGAATTTCTCGCCCGCGTCCTTCATCAGGTCCTGCACCGGCTTGATCGCGCCCTTGGCGGCCATCATCGTCGCGGTGCCGACCTCGAACACCTGCAGGATGTGCGGCGCGTTGCCGGCGCGGAAGGCGGCGATGCCGGCGTTCATCGTGTCGGCGTAGGAGCCCTTGTAGGTCACGACGACCTTGTAGTCCTTCTGGCTCGCATTGAAATCCTCGGCCAGCTTGACGACGACGTTGTTGTTCACGCCCGTCATCGCATGCCACCAGTGAATCTCGGTCTGGGCGAGAGCCGGAACGGCATGGAGCGCGGAAAAAGCAAGAAGAGTCGCGGCAAACGAGCGACGAGCAGACATGGTAACCTCCCTTGGAGCCTGATCGGGAAACGAACCCCCAGGCCGCCCCTTATGGCGGGGCCGCTTGAAGGTCGCATGAAAGAACAATGACAAAGCGATGACAAGCCCGTGAAAGCGATAGCCGGCAAATTTTTTACATGTGAACTTGGTGCCGGCCGCTGGTGATCCCGACAGGCCTTGGCGTTGTCCATAGCCAAAAGGGGTTAGCAGAAAGTGGGGCAGCGCCCAATCGTAATGATTTCAATGGACGGGCAAACGGCTGTGTCCCACCGAATCCGGCGAGCCTTGCAGCGGCGGAATTGCTTCATGCCGTCGAGATGGCCACCTGTCCCAACCAGCTCGACAAGCTGGCCCAACACCTTTGGGCCCTGCTGGCGGAAGGAGAAATCAACGAGAGTGAGGCGACCCAGCTTTCGGATGCGATTGAACGCCGAAGGCGCCCGCGCGTTGCACTGACAGCAAGGGCGAGCCGGGTCCATTCACGACAGCGCCCATGCTC
>JAVTWI010000217.1:0-7679 GCA_032229845.1 Rhabdaerophilum sp. | reverse complement strand
CGGCACGAAACCGGCTTCGGCGCTGCATTCGAGCGCCCGCGCCTCGATGCCGAGCATGTCGCAGGTCATCTTGTGGTTGAAGTACCACGGCACGGGCAGGATCACGTTGTCCCCCGCCCCGGCGAGCGCGAGCATCGCGGTGACGAAGGCCTCGTTGCAGCCGGCGGTGATCGCGGTGGAAGCAACGGGAATCGTAGCGCCATAGAACCGGGAAATTTCCCCGGCATAGGTCTCGCGCAAGACGCCATCACCGAGGATCGGGCCGTAGCGCGTCATGTCGCCGGCGCCGGCGGCAGCGGCGAGCCGTTCGAGCATCGCCTCGGGCGGCGGCGTGCCGGGAACCGCCTGCGACAGGTCGATCATCGGGCCGAACGCCCCGGAATATTGCGAGCGCCAGCCCTGCGCTTCGGGAATGGGGGGCGATTCGACGGCCAGAAGCCGGGGATTGATGGAGAATGACATTGCGGCGGGTTGCCCTACACTGACTAGACTTACACTGACCAGACTTGCACTGATACAATCCGGCACCAGCAACGAACAGGCTTAGCGCCGCTCTTGAAACCGCCGGATACAGCAGGAAAACATCATGCCCCGCGCCCTCGCTCCCGCTTTCGTCCTTCTCGCCGGCCTTGCCGCGCCGGCTCAGGCCGCCGAATACCTGTTCGTCGGCAAGTGGGATTGCGAGGTCGCGACGATGACCTTCACGAACCGCACCTACAATAACGGTTCGGAGACTTTGCGCTATACCTCGATCACCTTCGGCAAAGGCGAGGACGTGCGGCTGCATTTTCCCAAGAACTACGTCATCACGCTCTCGAACGTGACCCGAACGAGCATGAACTGGTTCTCCTCCGCCTCGGGCGACGGCTTCACCTGCAAGCGCCTGCCCTGAACGCCCCCCTGCCTCTTGCAATTTGCGGCCCGGCGCTCCCCAATGCAGCCTCGAATCTAGAAAACGAGGAAGCGCCGATGAAGACCCGTGCCGCCGTCGCCTGGGAGGCCAACAAGCCTCTGACGATTGAAACCATCGAGATTTCCGGTCCGAAGGCCGGCGAAGTTCTGGTCGAGATCATGGCAACCGGCGTCTGTCATACCGACGCCTACACGCTTTCGGGCCTCGATTCGGAAGGGAAATTCCCGGCGATTCTCGGCCACGAGGGGGCTGGCATCGTCCGCGAAGTCGGCGCGGGCGTGACCTCGGTGAAGCCGGGCGACCACGTGATTCCGCTCTACACGCCGGAATGCCGGGGCTGCAAGACCTGCCTCTCGCAGCGCTCGAACCTCTGCACCGCCATCCGGGCGACGCAGGGCCAAGGCCTCATGCCGGATGGCACGACGCGCTTTTCCTGCGAAAGCGTGCCGCATAAGGGCGAGATTTTCCACTACATGGGCTGCTCGACCTTCTCGAACTTCACCGTGCTGCCGGAGATCGCGGTGGCGAAGGTGCGCGAGGACGCTCCCTTCGACAAGATCTGCTACATCGGCTGCGGCGTCACCACCGGCATCGGCGCGGTGATCTACACCGCCAAGGTCTGGCCCGGCGCGAACGTCGTGGTGTTCGGGCTCGGCGGCATCGGCCTCAACGTGATCCAGGGCGCGCGCATGGTCGGCGCGGACAAGATCATCGGCGTCGACCTCAACCCGGCCAAGGTCGAGATGGCGAAGAAGTTCGGCATGACGCATTTCGTCAACCCGGACGAGGTCGGCCGCGACAAGGTCGTGCAGGCGATCGTCGATCTCACCGGCGGTGGCGCGGATTTCTCGTTTGAGTGCATCGGCAATATCCATACCATGCGGCAGGCGCTCGAATGCTGCCACCGCGGCTGGGGCGAGAGCATCATCATCGGCGTCGCGCCCTCGGGCACCGAGATTTCCACGCGGCCCTTCCAGCTCGTCACGGGCCGCGTATGGCGTGGCTCGGCCTTCGGCGGCGCGCGCGGGCGCACGGACGTGCCGAAGATCGTCGACTGGTACATGGACGGGAAGATCAACATCGACGATCTCATCACCCACGTGATGCCGCTCAAGGACATCAACCACGCCTTCGACCTGATGCACGAGGGCAAGTCGATCCGCTCGGTCGTGACGTTCTGAGGTCCCCGGCCTGCACCGGGCAGGTCCACGTCGCATGACGCGGATCAACGACGCCGCGCCGAATGCTGCCATGATGGCACAAACGGATCAGGGAGGTCGTCATGGTCGGAAAGGTATCCGGAACGGGTCTGGTCATCGCGGCGGCGATCGCTTTCGGCGCCGGCCCGGCGTTTGCGCAAAGCGCGGCCTGCAAGCTCGCAGCGGAGGAATCGCCGCATGTACAGGGCTGCAAGGTGATCGTCGGCTATAGCGGCGGCAAGCGGGTTGGCGAATTCCGCATCGCCGAAGGGTTCGACCGCAAGGAAGTCGGCACCAGCGAGGCCTGCAAGCTCAACAGCCGCTATTACAAGGAGCCCGGCGCGATCATGGCGCCGGACAAGGCGCGCGTCGGCAAGCGAGTCTTCACTCTCTCCGCGGATTGCCTCAGCTCGACCGAGAAGTAAGGCAGCCCATCGCGCGAATGTGAGCCGGCGGGTTGCTTGACGGCGCCCGGTGTGTTGGCGATCCTGTGCCTTCCTGAAGGAGGCTCGCCATGGTCCGGTCTCTGGTTCTCCGAAGTGCCGTTGCCCGGCGTCTCGTTCTTCCGCTCCTGACGCTGCTCGCTCCCCTGCCCGCGCTCGCGGCGAGCTCGGATGCGTGTCTTGGTCCAATCGCGCGCGGACCTTCCGCACCGGATGGAACGGCGATCCGCTATGCGGCGCTCGGGCGCGAGGAGGTCCGCATCACCTTCGTCGGCCATGCGACCTTCACCATCGAAAGCCCGCAGGGCGTCGTCGCAGCGACAGACTACAACGATTACGTCCGCCCGCCGGCGCTGCCCGACATCGCGACGATGAACCACGCGCATTCCACGCATTTCACCTACCGCCCGGATACGGCGATCCGCCATGTCCTGCGCGGCTGGTCGCACGAGGGCAAGCCGCCGGTCTTCGACCTTCAGGAACGCGACATGCGGGTGCGCAACGTGCCGACCAATATCCGCGACGGCGGCGCGACGGAATACTCAGGCAATTCGATCTTCGTGTTCGAGGTCGCGGGGCTGTGCATCGCCCATCTCGGCCACCTGCATCACCTGCTGACCCCCGAGCATCTCAAGGCGCTCGGCAAGATCGACATCGTGATGGCAGCGGTAGACGGCTCGTGGACGCTCGACCTCGACGGTATTGAGGAGGTTATCCGGCAGCTCGATCCGAAGATCGTCATCCCGATGCACTTCATCACCTCGACATCGCTTGAACGGTTCCTGTCGCGAATGCGCGGCAAGCATCCGATCGAGCAGAAGGGCGCGAGCAGCATCGTTGTTTCGCGTGCAAATTTGCCAGACCGCTTGGCAATAATGGTGTTGGAAGGGCATTGAATTTTGCGTTCACGCAAATCAGATACCCTGCATGACCTCTCTTCATCTCGACAAGCTTCCCGATACCGCGCCGATGCCCGTCCTGTTCGTCGGGCACGGCAGCCCGATGCATGCCATCGAGGACAGCCGCTTTTCGCGTGCCTGGAGTGAGACCGGTGCCGGCCTCCCCACCCCGTCTGCCATTCTCGTCGTCTCCGCGCACTGGATGACGCGCGGCGCGAGCCTCGTCCATATTGGCGGGCGGCCGCGGACGATCCACGATTTCGGCGGCTTTCCGAAAGCGCTCTACGAGGCGCAATATCCGGCGCCGGGCGCGCCGGATTTCGCGGCGGCGACGCTTGACCTGCTCCAGCATCACCACACCGCGCCCGATGTCGAATGGGGGCTCGACCACGGCGCCTGGTGCGTGCTGCTGCACATGTTCCCCAAGGCGGACGTGCCGGTCTACCAGCTTTCGCTCGATCTCTCGCTGACGCTTCAGGATCATCTCGCGCTGGCGAAGGAGCTTCGGGCACTGCGCCGCAAGGGCGTGCTCATCGTTGGTTCCGGTAACGTCGTCCACAACCTGCCAGCGATGCGGCACGGCATGCAGGCCTTTGATTGGGCAAAGGATTTCGATGCGCTGGTCGCCGGAAACATCGAGGCGCGCACCTTCGACAAGCTCGCCGAACTCAACCCGCGCGATCCGCTGACACGGATGGCGCACCCGACCATCGAACACTTCCTGCCGTTGCTCTATGCGCTCGGCGCGGCGGACGAACGCGACCGGCCGACCTTCTTCGCCGAAGGCTTCGATCTTGGCTCGATCTCGATGCGATCGGTGATGCTGGCGGCGGCCTGACGCCCTCAGGCCGCAAGCTGCACGAACTCGGGAGCCAGGCGCTCCACGAACTGCACGCCGACATGGTTGTCGTTGATCCAGACGACGCGCGCCGCAGTGCGCTGGCCATTCCCCCATTCCAGGGTCAGGGCCGCGCCGGAAGCAAGACCGGGAACGGTCTCGAACCGCGCACCGGTCTCCGAAAGATCGGCCAGCAGCGTCGGGCGGCGGTGGCCGTTTTCGAGAATGACAACGGCCTGACGCGTCGCCCGGCGGGTCGCCCGGCGCCGTTCCGTCACATCTTCCGTGACGTTGTGGAGGAAATCCTCGACCGACGACGAGAGGGCGCCGGCAACCTGCGAGAGCTGCGCCGCGGTCTTGCGGAGAAGCTCGGCCTCGTCCTTGGTCCGGTCGACTGTCTCGGTCACCTGCTGGGCATTGGTCACGGCACGCTCCGACCCTTCGGAGGCCAGCGCGATCGAATTCGAGATCGAATGCGTCGAAGCTTCCTGCTCCTCCACCGCCGCCGCGATGGCGACCGTGCGGGCCTCGATCTCGCCCACCGAGCCGGTAATCGTCTGGATCGCATGCAGGGCGTGCTGGGTCGCGGACTGGATGGCGCTGATCTGGCCGGAGATCTCCTCGGTGGCATGGGCCGTCTGCCCCGCCAGCGTCTTGACCTCGGAGGCGACCACGGCGAACCCCTTGCCCGCCTCGCCGGCTCGGGCTGCTTCGATCGTCGCGTTGAGCGCGAGCAGGTTGGTCTGCTCGGCGATGTTGCGGATGATGCCGACGATATCGCCGATGCGGTTCGAAAGCTCCGCGAGGCTGGTGAATTCGCGATCCGTCTCGCGGGCCACCGCCATGGCCTTGTTCACCGATTCGCTGGCGTGGTGAACCTGCTGCGAGATTTCCCGACTCGCAGAGGTGAGTTCCGCGGCGGCGCCCGCAACCGAACCGACGTTGCTCGAAGAAGCGCCGGCGGCATCCCGCGCCGCCTCGGCGCCGGACAAGGCCTGGCTGGCGATCTCGTTGAGGCTGTTCGCGCTCTCGCCCATCGAGCCAAGCTCGCTTTCAAGCGAGGCGCGGATGCTGACGATCGTCTCCCGGAAACGCTGGATCAACGTCGCGACATGGTTCTGGCGATGCACCTCCTGCGCGTGCTCCTGCTGGACCTTCATTTCAAGTTGAGCCCGGGCAATGGCATTCTGGCGGAAATTCTCCACCATCCGCGCCATGTCGCCAACCTCGTTGCGCGCATGCGTGTCGGGCAGGATAAAATCGGTGTTGCCGCAGGCGATCGCCTTCATGCCGTCGCGCAGGCGGGCCAGCGGTTTGATGACGCCGTGGGAGAGCATGACGAGGCCGATGAGCGCCACGATAAGCGCGACGGCACCGAGACCGGCTTCTATCGTGATGGAACGCGTACCGCGTGCCCGCGCGGCATCCAGCTGATGCACCATTTCGGCGAACTGCAACTGGATCAGGCCGTCGATCTGTTCGGTCAACGGGTCGATGGCCGGGTAAAGCTCCTTGGCGGCCAGTTCGCGCAGAGCGTCGCGGTCTTTCTTGGCGATGACCGTCGTGATGCGCTCGATGAAAGGCCGCGACGCCTCCATCAGGGATTGGTATTTGTTCGCGATCCTCCGCTCGTCCGCCGACATGCCCGCATGATCGAACCGTTTCCAGGCCTTCTCGATCTTGCTCATCGCTTCGGAAACCGATTTCAGCCCCTCCTCCGGGCTGAGCGTGCCGGCAGCGACCTTATGGGTCGTATCGACGATCGTGACCGCATAGGCGTCTGAAATCTCGCGAAGTCCGGAAAGCGGTTCGGCGATTTCCTTCTGCATCATCTCGAACCGTCGATTGAGTTCGAGCGTCGAGTAGATGCCGGTGCCGATGGCTGCGGCCGAGGCCAGGGCCAGCGACAGAAGGACGAGCTGAAATGAGCGACGAATCGAAATGGCCACGGTTTCCCCCACAAGCAGGCAACACAAAACTACTACCTGTGGTTGTTTTCTTTTTGGTAAACGCCCAATCTATGCAATCAGGAGTTATTTTCCGAAGCGGGAAACCGTGATGTCCGGCGCCGACATGTTGTGGCGGGAAGGGATATGGCGGCCGAGCCAAAATTCGGTCGCCTCGCCACCGGGATAATCGAGGATCGCCCCTTCACCCCAGCGCGGCTTGCCCTTCTCGCGCCACGCGACACGGGCGGCATCGTTGTTGGTCTCGGTGACATACATCGAGCGGACGGCCGCGAAGGGCTTGTCCTTCGGCAGGTTGCCGGACAGTTCGACCTCAAGGCTGATGTGATCCGCATCCAGCTTGTCGAGGCGCAGGCGGCCCTCGCCGCCATCGCGGAAGGAAAAGCGGAAGGTTTTCGTCTCCGGTTCGAACCGGATTTCCTTGAAGGCGACGACCGGCCGTCCCTCCATCGTCACCGGGCCGACCATGAACGACGAGCCATAGGCGGTCCAGCCCATGTGTTTCGCGGGCAGCGGCCGCGCGCGCCAGTAGCCGTCCGGCGGATAGACCACCAGCATCTCTTCCAGCCGCTGGCCGATGCGCTGGTAGACCTGCACGAGGTGAAGCCCCCGCTCGACGCGATCACCGACCCGGACCGGCACGTCCGCCGGCCGCCAGAAGCTGGGGTAGACCTGCCCGACGATGGAAATCCACGGCGTTTCGTAAAGCGTCACCGTGCGCGGCTGGCCCGGATTATGGACCGGATCGCCGGTAAGGTCGCAATCGGTGAAATCCGGCGGAGCCAGATCTTCCTTAAGGGTGCCGATGTAGGTCGGATGGATCGCCTGGATGCGGAACCTGCGGATCGCCGGGTTTACGAAACGGATGTCGATATTGTCCTTCTCGGCGCAGGTTTCGGGCTGGGTGTGGTTCTCGACCCGCACGGTCTCGCTCGGCGGCTTCCGGTTATGCACGCCCTGCACGGTCCTGTCCGGCGCGGCATTCTGGGCTTGCGCCACGCCGGCGAGCACGGTCAGGGCGGCGATCAGTACGTCACGTGGTGAGAAACGCATAGATATCCCCCGAGTTGGCCTCGTGCGGCAGGGCGCGGATATGCGCCGCCATTTCCTCCGGCGGAACCGGTCCGGCGAAGGTCAGCGACTGGCTTTCACCGAGCGCGATGTTGAAGCGATACTTGCCAAGCGCAGCGACGATGTCGAGGCATTGCAGCGCCACGTCGCGCTGGATCGTCGTGAACTCGAACGAGAGCGCCGCGACGGTGCGGGAGAGCCCGCGCAGCACATCGGCCTCGAACCCCTCGACGTCGATCTTGATGAAATCCGGCGCGCCATGCGTAGCGATCAGCACATAGAGTGTGGTTACCGGAACCTCGATTTCCCGGTCCCATACCTGCGCTTCCCAGCCGCCTGCGCCATCCGC
>JAVTWI010000216.1:0-7703 GCA_032229845.1 Rhabdaerophilum sp. | reverse complement strand
ACCGCGACCTTTTTCACCGGCTCGCCATTGATGCGCAGGTGGCCATCGAGCACCTGCACGCGATCGCCCGGCAGGCCGATGACACGCTTGATATAATCGGTTTCGCCATCGCGCGGCAGCTTGAACACCGCGATGTCGCCGCGCTTGGGCTCGGCGCCCCAGATGCGGCCGTTGATCGGCACCGCGGAGAACGGGAACGAGTGCTTCGAATAGCCGTAGGCGTATTTCGAGACGAACAGGTAATCGCCGACCAGCAGAGTCGGGATCAGCGAGCCGGAGGGGATATTGAACGGCTGGAAGGCGAAGGTGCGGATCACCAACGCGATCAGCAGGGCCTCGATGATCACGCGGAGGGTTTCGCCGAAGCCGCCCTTGTCCGCTTCGGGTTTACTCCGGCCTGCCTTCGCCTGTTCCTGCAAATTGTCCATCGCCATTCCGAATTGTCTCCGTGAGCAGCCAACACCTTGGTGCGGTTCAGCGCCAGCCCGACCGGAAGATTCACCCCGGCCAAAGCCTATACAGGCGCGGTTTGACAAGAGCAATGCGGCGGAATTCCGTGTCGATCTGTCTCGCGGCGCACAGCCCGTTCAGGGGTTCGGCAGCGCCTCGATCACCACGAACGCCTGCGCGAACGGCTTGTCGTCGGTGATGGTGAGATGGATGATCGCGCGATGGCCTGGCGGCGTCAGATCCGCAAGGCGCTGGGCGGCACCGCCAGTCAATTCCATCGTCGGCCGGCCGGACCGGAGATTGACGACACCCATCTCGCGCCAGGCCGTGCCCATGCGCATCCCCGTCCCGAGCGCCTTGGCACAGGCCTCCTTGGCGGCAAAACGCTTGGCATAGCTCGCGGCACGCTCGACACGCTTTTCCGAGCGGACACGTTCAGTTTCGGTGAAGACCCGCTCGACGAAGCGATCTCCAAAGCGCTCAAGTGTCTCCGCGATGCGGTCGATGTTGCAGAGATCGGCGCCGATCCCGATGATCATGGCGAGGTCTTTTTTCGATTACGCATTTTTTTCACGCGAACCGGAAGCCACTTCGCTCAAAAATGCTTTGTGATTCCTGCCCCGGTCCATCGCCACGCGCATGGTCAGGATCGCATCGCGCAGGCCGACGAAAATCGCCTCGCCCATCAGGAAATGGCCGATGTTGAACTCGACGAATTCCCGCACGCCGGCGAGGCGTTCCGCCGTCTCGTAGTCGAGCCCATGGCCGGCGTGGACCTCAAGCCCGGCAGCGACCGCAATCCCGGCGCCAGCCTTCAGCCTCTGAAACTCTGCCTCGGCCTTGTCGGACTGCCCGACCTCGACCGCGTGGCACCAGGTGCCGGTGTGGAGTTCGACGATATCGGCGCCGAGCGTCTTCGCCATCTCGATCGGTTCGCGGTCCGGCTCGATGAACAGCGAAACACGGATGCCAACCGCCTTGAGCTCGCCGATGAACGGCCGCAGCGCGCCCTGCTGGCCGACGACGTCGAGCCCGCCCTCGGTGGTGCGTTCCTCGCGCTTTTCCGGGACGAGACAGCAGGCATGCGGCCGGATGCGGCGGGCGATCTCCAGCATTTCCGGCGTCGCCGCCATCTCGTAGTTGAGTGGCTTGGAAATGCCGGCCTTGAGCCGCGCCATGTCTTCGTCGCGGATGTGACGACGGTCCTCGCGCAGGTGGGCCGTGATGCCGTCCGCGCCGGCGTCGATTGCGAGCAGCGCCGCCCGCACAGGGTCGGGCCGCGCGCCGCCGCGCGCGTTCCGCACGGTCGCCACATGGTCGATATTGACGCCAAGCCTGATGCGCGTCGTCATGGTCAGCCCTTCACGCCCTGAATACCGCGGCTGCCTGGTTTGGTCGGCGGCAGGGCGGCGAGTTCCGGCGGCAGTTCGCGCGGATCGTAATCCGGCACGGCGAATTCGCACAGCGCGACCAGCGGCACGCCGAGGTCGACCTTGCCGCCCGAACGGTCGATCAAGCAGGCGGCGCCGACGATCTCGCCCGGCTGGTCGGCGAGGCTGTTGAGGCACTCGCGCGCGGACAAGCCGGTGGTGACGATATCCTCGATCACGATCACCTTCTCGCCAGCATTGATTTCAAAACCGCGGCGAAGCTGGAAATAGCCGTCCTCGCGCTCGACGAAGAGGGCGCGAGCGCCAAGCGCGCGGGCGATCTCGTAACCCGGCACGATGCCGCCGATGGCCGGCGAGACCACGACATCGACCTTGCCGAAGCGGGCCCTGATCTTTTCGCCGAGCGCCCGGCAGAGCTGTTCGGTGAGCGCCGGGCTCTCGAAAACCCGCATTTTCTGGATGAAGAACCCCGAGCGGCGGCCGGAGGAGAGGATGAAATGCCCTTCGAGCAAGGCCCCGGCCTTGCGGAAAACGTCCAGCACCTCATCGCGCGTCATGTCAGGCTCCGTTGCTCCCGGCTTTCGGGAAAATCATGCAGGTTTCCGTTCCATGCGCGTAAACCTTCCCGGCCTCATCGACAAGAGTGGCCTCGCTGAAGGCGAGCGTCCGCCCCCGGTTGACGACGCGTCCGGTGCAGATCAGCCGTCCCGGCTTGCCGGGGAAGATCGGCCGGATGAAGCTGACCTTCATCTCGACGCTGGTGTAGCGCTCGCCCTTTTCGAGCGTCGAATGCACGCAGCAGGCCAGTGCGGAATCGAGGATCGTCGCGGCCCAACCGCCATGGATCGAGCCGATGGGGTTGAAGCTTTCCTCGCCGGGCGAGCCTTCGAATACCGCCTCCCCTTCCGATACCGAAGCGAGGTGGAAATTCAGCGTTCTGGCGATCGGCGGGCCGGGCAGGCGCCCTTCCACCATGCCCTGAAGCGTTTCGAGGCCGGACATGGTTTCATAGTAGTCGGGCGGCAGAATCGACGGATGGGAGATCGGCGTGCGGGACATGACGGCTCCGGGATGCGGGTTCAGGCGGGCATGACATCATGGCGCCGCCACAACTCCTGTCGCGTGCATGACAGATTGGCTGCATGGCAGATTGGCGGCGGCTCTCATCTTTCTGCCACCGCATCCGCCTTTCCGCCAACCGGTATCCACCTGGCGGGCGAATGTTCTAGCCGACGACGCGCTCGACATTGGCGACCATCGGCTTGGCGCGCAGTTCGGACATGATCGCGGTGAGGTGCTTGAGGTCCCACACCTCGATATCGAGCAGCATCTCGCGGAAATCCGCCGTCTTGGCGCGCATGGCGATATTGTCGATGTTGGCGTCGGTATCGGCAATCACGCGCGCGATCTCGGCGAGGCTGCCGGGCTCGTTGATGACCGAGACGATCAACTGGGCGCTGAAACGGCGCGGATCGTGCTCATCGACATCCCAGCGCACGTCGAGCCACCGCCAGGGTTCCTCGTCGTAGGCCATCAGCGCCGGGGACTGGATCGGGTAGATCGTGATCCCCTCGCCCGGCGTCAGGATGCCGACGATGCGATCCCCCGGCACGGCGCCGCCCTCCGGCGCGAAATGCACCGGCAGATCGTCGGAGAGACCGCGGATCGGGATCGAATTGCCCGCGCTCTCCTGCCCCGGTACCTTGAACTTGAGCTTGTCGGCGCCCGAAACGCCGAACCAGCCGGCGCCGGCGCCGGGCGCGGCGCCCTTGCCGATATCCTCCTTGAAGTCGGGGAACACGGCTTTGACGACATCGCCCGAATACATCTCGCCGCGCCCCACGGCGGTCAGCACGTCGTCAAGCGTCGCGCGGGCGAGGCGCGGCAGCGCGGCAACCAGCTTTTCCTCGGAGAAATTCTTGTTGGCGCGGGCGAAAGCGCGCTCGACGATCTTGCGGCCGAGGCCGGAGAACTGCTTGCGCACGGCCTCGCGCGTCGCCCGGCGGATCGCCGCGCGCGCCTTGCCGGTGACGACGAGGCTTTCCCAGGCCGAGGGCGGCACCTGTCCTTCCGTCGTCAGGATTTCCACCTCATCGCCGTTCTGCAATTCGGACATCAGCGGCGAGTTGCGGCCGTTGATGCGGCAGCCAACGGCGTTGTTGCCGATATCGGTGTGGACGGCATAGGCGAAATCGATGGGCGTCGCGTTGCGCGGCAGCGCGATCAGCAGGCCCTTCGGCGTGAAGCAGAAGACCTGATCCTGAAACAGTTCGAGCTTGGTGTGCTCGAGGAACTCTTCCGGATTGTCGCCTTCCGCAAGGAGTTCGATTGTCCGGCGCAGCCAGCGGTAGGCGTTCGATTCGGTGCCCTCGCCGTTGATCTTGCCGTCCTTGTAGGCGGCATGGGCGGCGATGCCGAACTCAGCGACCTCGTCCATCTCGCGGGTGCGGATCTGGAGTTCGACGCGCTGATGCTTCGGGCCGACGACGGTGGTGTGCACCGAGCGGTAATCGTTCTGCTTCGGGGTCGAGATATAATCCTTGAACCGCCCCGGCACGAACGGCCACGCCTGATGGATGATGCCGAGCGCGCGGTAGCAATCGTCGATCTTGGTGACGACGACGCGGAAGCCGAAAATATCCGACAGTTGCTCGAAGGAGATGCTCTTGCGTTCCATCTTGCGCCAGATGGAATAGACGCGCTTCTCGCGACCTTTGATCTCGCCGGTGATGTGGTTCGCCGCCAGCTTCGCCTTGAGATCGTTCTCGATGAGCTGAATCAGCCCGCCGGCGCGCTCGCGCAACCGGAGCAGGCGCTGCGTCATCATCAGGTGCGCATCCGGCATCAGCACGCGGAAGCAGATGTCCTCCAGTTCCTCGCGCATGTCCTGCATGCCGATGCGTCCGGCGAGCGGGGCGTAGATCTCCAGCGTCTCCTCGGCGATGCGGGCGCGCTTGTCCGGCGGCACGAAATGCAGCGTGCGCATGTTGTGGAGCCGGTCCGCCAGCTTGACGAGCAGGACGCGGACATCCGCCGCGACCGCCAGCAGCAGCTTGCGCAGGTTCTCGGCTTGCGCCGCTTTCTTGGAGACGAGATCGAGCTTCTTGAGTTTGGTCAACCCATCGACGAGATGGGCGATATTCTCACCAAAACGCTCCTCGATGTCGCCGCGGGTGGTGCCGGTATCCTCGATCGTATCGTGCAGAATCGCGGCCGCGATGGTCTGATCATCGACGTGCAGATCGGTGAGAATCGCCGCCACTTCGAGCGGATGCGAGAAATATGGGTCGCCGGAGGCGCGCTTCTGCGAACCGTGCGCCTTCATCGCATAGACGTAGGCGCGGTTGAGCAGGTCCTCGTTGGCTTCGGGATGATAGCGCTTGACGCGCTCGACCAGCTCGAATTGGCGCATCATGACGCGCGGCACCTGCCTCGAAACGGCGCCGACAGCCCGGCTGGCGGCGGAGATCAAAAAAGGCGGCCGGAATTTCCGTGCCGCCCCTTTTCAGTATGTCAGCAATTTGCCCCGGTGCAATGCAGGAAACGCAGAGCCGCGACGGAGAAATGCAAAAATCAGTCGTCGTCGTCCGATTCGGCGGGCGGAACGAGCCCGTCGAGCCCGCGCAGCAGGTCTTCTTCCGACATCCGGTCGAAGGCGACCTCACTGTCGTCCACCTGCGAAACCGAAACCTGCGGCTGGGCGCCCGGCAGGCGCGGCACCGCTTCCGGCTCCGGTTCGTCGACCTCGACGAACTTCTGCAGCGAATGGATGAAGTCTTCCTTCAGATCGCCGGGCGACAGGCGCTCGTCGGCGATCTCGCGCAGGGCGACGACCGGGTTCTTGTCACGGTCGCGCGTGACCAGCGTGGCCGCCCCGCTCGCGAGCATCCGTGCCCGGTGGCTGGCGAGCAGCACCAGTTCGAACCGGTTGTCGACCTTATCGACGCAATCTTCGACGGTTACGCGGGCCATGTCAGACGCGCTCCTTCAAAATGCCGTAAATTCCATTGAAGCTGTGGCTGATACACGATGTTTCGGTCGGCTTCAAGCCGCGCTTTTTAAGCGGACAGCCTGCACCGATTGCCGCCCTGCCGGACCTCGATAATGAAAAAACACTTCGGAACGTGAAATAAACAAAAGACCAGTTGCCGTTTCCATAAAAATATATATACCGCGCGGGCCCTTTCGAATTCTTTGGCTCGACTTCTCTTTTACACAGCGAGAAAACCAAACGCACCCGCCGTTCCTCGGTTGAACCGTCTCGGTATACAACTCAGCGAACGCGTCGACCGCCATTCTCCTTTCTGGACTCAAGGAAAACAACGTAAATGTCCACCAGCGAACGCATCGCTCTCTTTATTGATGGAGCGAACCTTTACGCGACATCACGGACTCTTGGATTTGACATCGATTATCGCCGACTCCTGAAAGAATATCAGACCAAGGGTTATCTTGTTAGAGCTTTTTATTACACGGCGATGATCGAGGACCAGGAATATTCTTCGATCCGCCCCCTGATCGATTGGCTCGATTACAACGGCTACGCTGTCGTAACGAAGCCGGTGAAGGAATTCACCGATGCGATGGGACGACGCAAGGTCAAGGGCAACATGGATATCGAGCTTGCGATCGATGCCATGGAACTCGCCCCCTATATCAACCACATGGTGCTGTTCTCCGGCGACGGCGATTTCCGCAGCCTCGTCCAGGCGATGCAGCGCAAGGGCGTGCGCGTGACCGTGATCTCCACCGTGGCGACACAGCCGCCGATGATCGCCGATGATCTGCGCCGGCAGGCGGACCAGTTTCTCGACCTCGTCGATCTCCAGTCCCGGATCGGCCGTGACCCCGGCGAGCGCCCGGCGCGCGAGGTCCGCGCGAACGATGGCAAGCCGGAAAGCCGCAGCGCCATGCCAGCCTTCATCGAGCGCCCGGCACCGGTGCGACCGCCGCGCGACCGCGACGAGGATTGAGAATTTCCGGGCACCGTGTATTCCGGTTCGCGTGAACAAGCGGCATCAGAACAGGACTCCCGGCAAATGAACTCGCCCCCTTGCGAACCGGGGCGCGATTGCGCCGCGTGCGAACGGCTTGTTGCCTTCCGCGAGACGTGGCGCCTGCGCGAGCCGGGATGGCACAATGCGCCGGTGCCCAGCTTCGGTTCGCCGGAATCGCGGTTGCTGATCGTCGGCCTTGCGCCGGGGCTGCGTGGCGCGAACGCGACCGGCCGTCCGTTTACCGGCGATTACGCCGGCGACCTGCTCTACGAAACGCTCGCCGATTTTGGCTTCGCGCGCGGCTCCTATGCCGAGCGGGCCGACGACGGGCTCGAACTCGTCGATTGCTGCGTCACCAACGCCGTGCGCTGTGTTCCGCCGGAGAACAAGCCGGTCCCGGCCGAGATCAACACCTGCCGCGCCTACCTTTCGGCGACGATCGCGGCGATGCCGAACCTGCGTGCGATTCTCGTTCTCGGCCGCATCGCCCATGAGTCGACGGTCCGCGCGCTGGGTGAAAAGCTTTCGCGCGTGCCGTTCGCGCACGGGCGTATCCAGCCGCTGGGCGCAGCGACCCTCGTCTCGAGCTACCATTGCTCGCGCTACAACACGAATACCGGCGTGCTGACGACCGAGATGTTCCGCGCCGTGTTCGCGGATATCCGCAAACTGATCGGGTGATCAGCCCCGGTCGCGCAGAATTCTGCCCTGCTCGCGTTTCCAGTCGCGGGCTTTCTCGGTCTCGCGCTTGTCGTGCAGCTTCTTGCCCTTGGCGAGCGCGATTTCGACTTTCGCCCGGCCCTTGTCGTTGAAATAGATCTTGAGCGGGACGATGGTCATGCCCTCGCGCTCGATGCCAATGGCG
>JAVTWI010000215.1:1720-7720 GCA_032229845.1 Rhabdaerophilum sp. | reverse complement strand
AGCAGTTGACCGACGGCGCCGAACAGGCGGTCGCCGATTTCAACGCCAAGGGCGGCATCCTCGGCCAGAAGATCGAACTCGCCAAGGGTGACGACGTTTCCGACCCGAAGCAGGGCGTCTCCGTCGCCAACAAGTTCGTTGGTGACAAGATCAAGTTCGTGGTTGGCCCCTTCAACTCGGGCGTGACCATTCCGGCCTCGGAAGTCTATGCCGAAAACGGCGTGCTCGTGATCTCGCCGTCGGCCACCAACCCGAAGATCACCGAGCGCAAGCTGTGGAACGTGTTCCGCACCTGCGGCCGTGACGATCAGCAGGGCGCTGTTGCCGGCGAATACCTTGCCAAGAACATGAAGGGCAAGAAGGTCGCGGTCATTCACGACAAGACCACCTACGGCCAGGGCCTCGCCGACGAAACCAAGAAGGCGATGAACAAGCTCGGCATCAAGGAAGTGATGTACGAGGGTGTCAACACCGGTGAGAAGGACTTCTCGGCCCTCATCACCAAGATGAAGAACGCCGGCGTGGATGTCGTCTACTGGGGCGGCCTGCACACCGAAGGCGGCCTCATCGTCCGCCAGATGCGCGACCAGGGCGTCAAGGCCGTGATGATGTCGGGCGACGGCATCACCTCGAACGAGTTCGCCAACATCGGCGGCCCGGGCGTCGAAGGCACCCTGATGACCTTCCCGCCGGACCCGATGCGCCGCCCGGAAGCCAAGGCGGTCGTCGACGCGTACAAGGCCAAGGGCATCAACCCGGAAGCCTATACGCTCTACACCTATGCCGCGATGGAAGTGATCAAGCAGGCCGCCGAGGCCGCCAAGTCGCTCGACCCGAAGAAGGTCGCCGACAAGATCCACTCCGGCATGGCGTTCAAGACCGTGATCGGCGAACTCAAGTTCGACAAGAAGGGTGACATCACCCGTCCGGACTACGTCATGTACACCTGGAAGAAGGGTGCTGACGGCAAGATCACCTACATCCAGAACTAAGTTTCTGAATGTCGGAACATGAAGGCCCGCCGCAAGGCGGGCCTTTTTCGTTGTCAGGCCCCGAAGGAATCTCGACGACGCGCGCGGCAGAAGAAGCAGCCGCGCCGCGCGGAGTGGAAATCGACATGCGCGACATCCTCGCGTGCCAGCCATTGCTCCGTCATCGCGACGAGATCGTCCTTCGCGGCGAGATCGGCCTCGATCATGATGCCGGCATGATCATAGGCGCGCACCGACATCTCCCGCTGCATGATGATCTCGGGATATTCGTCCGTCCGCGTATAGGCCGCCACGCCCTTGCGGATAAAAACCGGCCCTTCGGCGCGATAGGGCGTCGTCGGCATGTCGAGGTGGCGGTGGTTCACCAGCAGCAGTTCCTCGCCCGCCTTGGCGAAAGCAAGGCTAACGCGGCAGGGATAGCCGATGCCGGGGTTCTCCGGCGCCACGTAGCGACGCATGCCGCGGGCGAGAAGCTCGGCATCGGAAAGCGCGAACAGCGGCGCGAACGGTCCCGGCTGCAGGCTCTCGAAACGGACAGGCAGGCTTTGCGGGCGCGTATCGGCAAGGCGGATGGCGGTAACGGTCATGGAACCCTCCTTTCAGGGAGGCTCCCAAGTGTCATAGGCAAAAACGTGCCGCCACCCGATTTCGAGAAACCGGTCCGCCGGTCTCAGCCGAGCTTGCCGAGCGCCGGAAACGCCTCGAGCAGATAGAAACCGAACTGACTGAGCGATCCGGTCAGGAAGGCTATGCCGGTCAGCACCAGCAGCACGCCCATCGCCTTTTCGACCTTGCCGATATGCGTCCGGAACCGCTGCAGGAAACGCAGGAACGGCCCCATCATGAAGGCGGCCAGCAGGAACGGCACACCGAGCCCGGCGGAATAGACCGCGAGCAGCCCCGCGCCGCGCGTCACCGTCCCCTCGCTGCCCGCGACCGCCAGCACGCCGGCAAGGACGGGTCCGATGCACGGCGTCCAGCCGAAGGCGAAGGCCATTCCCATCAGGAAGGCGCCAAGCGGGCCGGCCGGCCGGTCGACCTGAAGCCGCGCCTCCTGCGCGAGAAAGCCGATGCGGAACAGCCCGAGGAAATGCAGCCCCATCGCGATGATGACGAGCCCCGCGATCTGGCTGAGCACATAGGAATAGGCACGCAGAATACCGCCGATCAGCGAAGCGCCGGCGCCGAGCGCGATGAACACCACCGAAAACCCGAGCACGAAGAACAGCGCCGCCACGAGCGCATGCCGGCGCAGCCCTGCATTGCCTTCGCCGGTGTTCACCTCGCCGGCCTTCGCCAGTTCGCTCACGCTCGTCCCGGCGAGATAGCAGAGGTAGGGCGGCACCAACGGCAGCACGCAGGGGCTCAGAAAGGACAGGAGCCCGGCGAGCGCGATGGCGGGAAGCGTCAGTTCGGCGTTCATGTTTCCTCCGCGAATGCCCCTCTCTACCCCACAAGTGGTTGAGAAAAACCCACGAACGGGACACCATTGCGTGAACGCGCCACAAGAGAGGCCAGACCAGCCCCATGTTCGCCCCCAAGCCCGCCACCCTGGCCGAGCCATCGCTTCGTTCGAGCCGAATTCCCGGCGTCGGCATCGGCCATGCCGAGGACCGCACGGCGTTCTCGGGTGTCACCGCGATCGTCTTCGAAAGGCCGGCCATCGCCTCCATCTCGGTGCTCGGCGGCGCGCCGGGCGGGCGCGATACCGGCCTGCTCGATCCGTCGATGACGGTCGAAACCGTCGATGCCTTCGTTCTCTCCGGCGGGTCTGCCTTCGGCCTCGATGCGGCCGGCGGCGCGATGAGCACGCTCGCTGCGCGCGGCCGCGGGCTGGCGGTGGGCGCCGCGCGCGTGCCCATCGTGCCGCAGGCGATCCTGTTCGATCTGCTCGCCGGTGGCGATTTCGGCGGGCATCGCCACCCGCGCTACTGGGACCTCGGACAGGCGGCGGTGGAAGCCGCCGGCGCGGATTTCGCGATCGGCTCGTGCGGCGCCGGCCTCGGCGCGACCACGGCCAACCTCAAGGGCGGGTTCGGCACCGCCCATGCCGCCCGGCCCGACGGGCTCGCCGTTCAGGCCTTCATCGCCGTCAACGCCATCGGCTCGTCGACGATCGGCGACGGACCGCATTTCTGGGCCGCGCCCTACGAGCAGGACAATGAATTCGGCGGGCGCGGCTGGCCGCCTGCCCTCCCCGCCAATGCGCTCGCGCTGCGGATCAAGGGTCACGCCACCCGCCCGGCGACGACCATCGGCGCCATCGTCACCAACGCGCGGCTGACCAAACCGCAGGCGGCGCGGCTGGCGATCATGGCGCAGGACGGGTTGGCGCGCGCCATCCGCCCGGCCCATGCCGCGATGGACGGCGACACGATTTTCGCGGCAGCGACCGGCGACCTGCCGCTTTCGCAACCGCTGTTCGACCTCACCGAACTGGGGATGATGGCGGGGGATTGCGTCGCCCGCGCCATCGCCGTCGGGGTCCATGCCGCGACATCGCTTCCCTTCGCCGGCGCGCTTCCGAGCTGGCAGGACCGGTTCGCGGATGGGTCGCGTTGAATCGCTTTGTGAAGGCCCTCAAGTGATTCAACCTGTGAAGACCCTCAGGTGAATCAAAACATCAAGGTGTGGAATCACATCCTCAACGCCGCCCGCCAAGCCCCGGAGGCGACTCGCATTTCGGTGTTCAGTTGAAGCGTGCGAGCGAATAGGGCGTGGGGTCGGTGAAGGGCGTCTCGCCGGTGATCATCTCGCCGAGAAGGCGCGCGCAGGAGCCGGCAAGCGTGAGCCCATGGTGGGCATGGCCGAAGTTGAACCACAGGCCCTTGTGGCGCGGCGCCTTGCCGGCGACGCAGAGCATGTCCGGCATGCAGGGGCGAGCGCCCATCCACGGCTGCGCCTCGACTCGGCCTTCGAGCGGCATCAGCTCGCGCGCGAACGGTTCAATCTTGTCGATCTGCACCGGCGTCGGCTTCGAGTCGCGCCCGGCGAATTCCGCGCCGGACGTCAGCCGGATTCCGCGCGCCATCGGCACCATCATGTAGCCGTTGTCGGCATCGAGCACCGGCACGCCGAGGCTGGCATTGCCCTTCGGCCGCATGTGAACGTGGTAGCCGCGCTTGACGCCCATCGGCACCTTGTAGCCCATCGGCCGGAGGAGATCCGGCGCCCAGGGGCCGAGCGCGACGACGCAATCCGGCGCGGAGACGCGCTGCCCTTCGGCGGCGACCGACCAGCCGTCGCGCTCCTCGTTGAGCGTCATCGCATCGCCATGGAGGATCCGCCCGCCGAGGGTCTGAAAATGCTGCGCGTAGGCCAGCGTCAGCGCCTCGGGGTCGTTGAGGCTGTAGGGCGTCGTCCAGTGCACGGCGCCGACGATCACGTCGGAGAGATGAGGCTCGCGTGCCCGCAGCCCCTCCCCGTCGAGAACGTCGTAGGCGATCCCGAAATGCGCCAGATCGCGCTTGGTCTCGTCGAGATAGGCGTCGAGCGCGGATTGCGAGCGGAACGCCTTGATCCAGCCACCCCGGCGCAGCATCGCCTCCGCGCCAGCCGCCTTCGCGAGGCGGCTGTGCTCGTCGAGGCAGGCGCCGAACAGCGGTGCGTTCGCCGCCGCCGTCCTCAGCTGACCCTCGCGCGTGGAGGCACGGAAATAGCGCCAGAGGAACGGCGCCACCTCGAACACGTCTGCCAGATGATAGTTCGCTTCGGGCTTGAGATTGAGCGCGTATTGCAGGAGAAGATAGGGGTCGCGCGGAAACGGATACGGCATCACGGCCTCGCTCTGGATGAGGCCGGCGTTGCCGAACGATGTTTCCCCTCCCGGAGATTTCCGTTCGATCAATCCGACGGACTTGCCTCTCAAGGCAAGATCCAGCGCCAGCGCCGTACCGACAATGCCACCGCCGAGAACCAGAACGTCGAACCGCATGAAACTTTCTCCTGAAGCCCTGCATCCTGCCGAAACCAATTCCGCGTTTCAATCGCAATGATTGCAGTGCAATAGTTGATTTCACCAGCCCAATTTAAAATCCTAGCGGAAAACACTGGCAACTATGTTTGCTCCCTTTCGTATCGCCCTGGAATTCGTCGGCCGCCACGCCACCATCGCCTACGGTCTTTCCGTCCTCCTCGGGCTTTCGTTGCCGCAACTGGCCTCGGCGCTGCGGCCGCTGATCCCCATTTCAATCTTCGTCTTCATCGTCCTGAGCTTCGCGCGCGCCAATCTTCCGGGACTGAGGCAGGTCTTCGCGCGGCCGGGGCGGCTGGCGGCGGGCCTCGCGCTTTCCACCCTCCTGCCCCCGCTCGCCGGCTGGCTGGTGATCGCGATGCTGCCCGGCCTCGACCCCGCCCTGCGGCTCGGAATCGCACTGATGGCGGCCGCGCCGCCACTGATGGCCTCGCCCGTCTTCGCCGCGGTGATCGGACTGGAGAACAGCTTCGCGCTGACTGTCCTCGTCATCGGCAACGCGATCACGCCCGCCATCGCGCCTGCCTTCGCTACGCTTCTGGCGGGCGCCGAAGTGCCCATCTCCGTGCTCGCGCTCGCCCAGCGTCTGGCGATCTTCATCGGCGGCGGCATGCTGGCCGGGCTGATCTTCCGCCGCCTCGTCGGCTATGACCGCATCGTCGGCTGGAAGAACCAGCTCGACGGCATCGGCGTGCTGATGTTCTTCCTGTTCGCCATCGCGGCGATGGACGGTGTGATCGATGCCGCCCTGCGGGCCCCGCTCTGGGTTCTCGGGCTGCTCGGCATCTCGATGCTCTATCAGGCCATCGGCTTCGCCGCCGGCTATGTCGCGGCCCGCACCTTCGGCTTCAACGACCGCTTCTCGCTGGCGATTTCCACGGGCCTGCGCAACATGGGCATGCTGATGGCGCCGATCTTTTCGCTCGTGCCGCAGACGACTTTCCTTTATTTCGCCCTTGCACAGATCCCGATCTATTTCGCGCCGCTGATCCTCAAGGCCGTCAAAGGCTGGCTGGAACCGGCGCAAGCCAAACG
>JAVTWI010000215.1:0-1620 GCA_032229845.1 Rhabdaerophilum sp. | reverse complement strand
CCAAACGAGAATGACGATGCGCCCGATCCAGATTGCCCCCTCGATCCTCTCCGCCGATTTCGGCGATCTCCGCGCCGATGTCGCGGCGATGATGGAGGCAGGTGGCGATTGGGTGCATATCGACGTGATGGATGGGCATTTCGTGCCCAACATCTCGTTCGGCGCGCCGATTATCAAGGCGATCCGCTCGGCGACGCCGAAGCTGTTCGACACCCACCTAATGATCGCGCCGGCGGACCCTTACCTCAAGGATTTCGCCGACGCCGGCTCGGACCTGATCTCGGTGCATGTCGAGGCCGGGCCGCACATCCACCGCTCGCTTCAGGCGATCCGGGCGCTCGGCAAGAAATCCGGCGCGGTGATCTGTCCCGGCACGCCGGCCGCGACCGTGAAGCCGATCATCGACATGGTCGATCTCGTTCTGGTGATGAGCGTCAACCCCGGCTTCGGTGGGCAGAGCTTCATCCCCTCGGCGCTCGATCTTCTCCGCGAAGTCCGCGCGATCATCGGCGATCGGCCGGTCGATCTTGAAATCGACGGCGGCGTCACCCCCGCCAACGCCAAGGATATCGTTGCCGCCGGCGCGAACGTGCTGGTCGCCGGCTCGGCAGCCTTCAAGGGCGGGCGCGCCGCCTATGCCGCCAATGTCGCGGCGATCCGCGCTGCGGCGGAAGCCGGCCGCTGATGGACGGCGGCGCTGTCGCGGAAGGCAAGGGGCGCGGCCTGCCCTTGCGGGCCACTGCCGTTCTTTCCGCCGGGATGGCGGCGGCTTTTGTCGCTCTTCGGATCATGCAGCTTGGCGAGCTCTGGCTCGACCGCACCTACTGGCTGGTCACCATAGCGGCCTTTGGCGCGGCGGCTGGCGTGATCGGGACGATGATTGCCCTGCAGCTGCCGCCAATGCGCAAGGCGACGCGCAAGCCCGGATGGCTGATTCTGCTCGGTGTCACGTTCATGGCAGCCTTCATGGCCGGAATGATGGCCGGCTTCTGTCTTGAATTCCTGCTGATCAGCGGCCAGTTCGAGCCCAATCCCGAGCGCCCGATCCGGGGAACGATCTTCGCCATCACCCAGACGGGCGCGCTGTTTCTCATTTCCAGCCCGACTTACCTCCTGCCCTGGCCCTTGCCGCTGCTCGCACTGTTCACGACCGCGCTGATCGCGCCGAAACTGCCACACAGCACATCCTGATGGTTGAGCCGGAGAGCCGGGACGTGTAGCAAGGCGGCGTCCGGCCAAAGTTCGATTTCCCTATCCGCCGCCCCTACCCGAGAACCCGCGATGATTCCCCGTTATTCCCGCCCCGATATGGTCGCCATCTGGTCGCCCGAAACCCGGTTCCGCATCTGGTTCGAGATCGAGGCCCACGCGACCGACAAGCTCGCCGAACTCGGCGTCGTGCCCAAGGAAGCGGCGAAGAAGATCTGGGAAAAGGGCGGCAAGGCCACCTTCGACATTGCCCGCATCGACGAGATCGAACGCGAGACGAAACACGATGTCATCGCCTTCCTGACCCACCTGTCCGAAATCGTCGGGCCGGAGGCGCGTTTCGTCCATCAGGGGATGACTTCATCGGACGTGCTCGACACCACGCTTGCCGTGCAGCTCGCGCGCGCCTCA
>JAVTWI010000214.1:6471-7868 GCA_032229845.1 Rhabdaerophilum sp. | reverse complement strand
CAAGGATCGCGTGGCCTTCGACGCCGCGATGCAGGCGGCTCTTGAGGCGCACGGTGTCGAGATCGTCTGCCTCGCCGGTTTCATGAGGCTGCTGACGTCCGGTTTCTGCGAGGCCTGGGCCGGGCGCATGATCAACATCCACCCTGCCCTGCTGCCGAGCTTCAAGGGGCTCGACACCCACGCCCGCGCGCTGGAGGCCGGCGTGAAGCTGCACGGCTGCACGACGCATTTCGTGACGCCCGGCATGGACGAAGGCCCGATCATCGCGCAGGCCGCCGTTCCGGTGCTCGACGACGACACCGAGGCGACGCTTGCCGCACGCGTGCTCAAGGAAGAGCACCGCATCTATCCCGAGACTCTGCGTCTTCTCGCGTCGGAGCGGCTGCGGATCGAAGGCCAGCGCGTCAGGGTCGTTTGACGGGCGCCCTCGCGGGCACATGCGGGCTGCAATTCTCGGTGAAGGTCTCGCGCAGCTTTTCCCATTCCCGCACCAGAACCGCGCGGCGTTTGGGCGGCTGCTGGTCAAGCACGGTCAGCGTCAGCATCCGGTCGGTGCGGAAATGGCGGAAATCCTGCCGGAGTTCGCACCAGGCGATAAGGCCGCGCGTTTTCTCGAAATAGCCGAGCAGGATCGGCCAGAGCGTGCGCTCGGTCTCGCGCTGGTTCATGTCGGAATAGCGGATGCGGATCTTGCGGTTCTCGCGCACGGCGCGGCGCAGTTCCTCGACCGGCACCTTATCCTCGAGCGGCGCGCCGAAGACCGGCGCGAACAGCGAGCCTTCCTGCAGGGCGAGCCGCAATCCTTCCGGCAGCACCGCCTCGATCTTGGCGATAGCATCGTCGATCACCCGGACGAGCCCGGCGTCGCCGCGTTCACGCACGAAGCGCGCACCGAGCATCAGCGCCTCGCATTCTTCCGGGGTGAGCATCAGCGGTGGCAGGTCGAAGCCGGGTTCGAGCACGTAGCCGATGCCGGCCTCTCCCCGGATCGGCACGCCCGAGGCCTGGAGGCTTGCGATATCCCGATAGATCGTGCGTTCGGAAACGCCGGTTTCCTGCGCGAGCGTCAGCGCCGTCACGGGATGGCGGCGGCGGCGCAAGGCCTGGGTCAGGGTCAGAAGGCGGTCGGAACGGGCCATGTGACAAAATCTATCGTTCATTCCTGACAATTTCTGGCAGGATAGTGCGCTAGAGCCGCGCCGTTGTCACCTTCAGGGAAAAGACCATGATCACGCTATACGGCGCCATGCCCATGTGGGGCCTGCCCGATCCGAGCCCCTTCGTCACCAAGGCCGAAGTGCTCATCAAGATGGCGGGTCAGCCGCATGAACGGCGCTGGGCCGATTTCGCCAAGGCGCCGAAAGGCAAGGTCCCCTATATCAAGGACGGCGAGACGA
>JAVTWI010000214.1:0-6461 GCA_032229845.1 Rhabdaerophilum sp. | reverse complement strand
GAAAAGACCTACGGCGTCGATTTCAACGCCGGCCTGTCGCCGCAGGAAGCCGCGATGTGGTGGGCAGTCGAGAAGATGTGCGAGGACCATCTCTACTGGATCATGGTGATGGAACGCTGGGGCAACCCGGCGAACTTCGAGAAGGGGCCGAAACGCTTCTTCGACAAGGCGCCCGCCATCATCCGCCCCGTCATCATCTGGGTAATCCGCCGCAAGGTGCGGCAGGCGCTCCACGGCCAGGGCGCGTCGCGCTATACGCTCGAGGAACGCCGGCTGTTCGTCGAGAAGGCATTCGCCTCGATCGCGACGCTGCTCGAAGGGCGCGACTTCGCCGGCGGCGACAAGCCCTGCGGCGCCGATGCGACCCTGTTCGCCTTCCTTCAGGGCATGACGGTGCCGTTCTTCGAGAGCGTCTGCCCACCGATCGCGGCGCAACACCCGGTTCTCGGCGCTTATGTCGCGCGAATGAAGGCTCGCTTTTACCCGGAGGGGTGAGCCTTGCGGATCGCGACGGCGTTATCGTGAAACGCAGCTCCGCCACGCGGCGCGACCGGATCGGCGCCGGTGAGGACATTGATCCCCTCGCCCCGGCGATGGGATTTGTTCGGGAAGATGCCTTCCGCGATCACCACGCCGCGCCGCAGACCGTCGAACCGCCGAATCGGCAGCTCGACGCCGCCACGCGTGTTGGAGACCTCCGCGATATCGCCCTCCGCGAGGCCGAGCGCTTCGGCATCCGCCGGGTGGATCATCAGCGAGGGCGCGATCTCGCGCGCGATCGAGCCCGGCGTCTCGGTGAAGGTCGAGTTCAGGAACTGACGCGCGGGTGAGGTCGCAAGCCGGAACGGGAATTCCGCCGTCGCCTCCTCGATCACCGCCCAATGGTCGGGGAAGCGCGGCATCGTGGTGGCCGGTCCCATCGGCCCATCATTCTTGAGCGGCACCTTCAGCCAGTCCGGCGCGAAACGGAACCTGCCGTCGCGATGGCCGAACCCGGCGGCGTAATGCGCGCGCTCGAACGGCGGGTCGGTATCGATGAAGCCTTCTTTCTCCAGTTCCGCCAGCGAACCGCGGCTGGAATTCTTCAGCGCCCAGTCGATGTGCTCACGTGGCGACATCGCGAAGCCGGGATGCTCGGCGTCGAGTCTCTTGGCCAGCGCGCAGATCACCTCGTGGTTGGAGCGGCATTCGCCCGGCGGCTCGATCAGCTTCGGCCCGAGCATGATGTGGGTGTGGCCACCACCCTGATAGAGATCGTCGTGCTCCATGAACATGGTCGCCGGCAGCACGATATCCGCCATCGCCGCCGTTTCGGTCATGAACTGTTCGTGGACGACGGTGAAGAGGTCTTCGCGTGCGAACCCGGCCCGCACCTTGCGCTGTTCCGGCGCGACGTTCACCGGGTTGGTGTTCTGGATCAGCATCGCCGTGACGGGCGGGCCGTTCTTGAGCGCGGCGGCATCGCCCGTCAACACCGCGCCGATGCGCGACTGGTCGAGCAGGCGGACGGCGGGGTCGTAGGCATCGAGCCCTTCGATCATGCGCTTCGAGATGCCGTAGGTGCCGGAATTGGAGTGGAACGCGCCGCCGCCCGGATACTGCCAGGAACCGAGCATGGCAGGAACACACAGCGCGGCGTGCATGTTGACCGCACCGTTGCGCTGGCGTGAGAACCCGTAGCCGAGACGGAAGTAGCAGCGCTTCTTCTCGCCGAACAGGCGCGCGACCGCCTCGATATCGCTCGCAGGCACGCCGCAGATCGCCTCCGCCCATTCCGGCGTGCGGCTTGCGAGATGGGCTTCGAACTCGGACGAGAAATCGGTGTGGCTCGCGAGGTAAGCGCGATCCGCCAGCCCGTCCCGCAGCAGGACGTGCATGATACCGCAGGCGAGCGCGCCATCCGTGCCGGGCCGGACCAGCAGCGCGACATCGGCCTGCTTCATCGTCTCGTTCATGTAGATATCGACGGCGACGATCGGGGCGCCACGCTCTTTCCGGGCGCGGATCGCGTGGGTCATGACGTTGACCTGCGTATGCACCGGGTTGGTTCCCCAGATGACGACGCAATCCGATTTCGCCATCTCGCGCGGATCGACGCCGGCGAGTCGACCGGTGCCGGCGACGAACCCGGTCCAGGCCGGGTTGGTGCAGATGGTGTCGTACATGCCGGAATAGCGCTTGACGTGACGCAGGCGATGGATGCCGTCGCGCATCACGAAGCCCATCGTTCCGGCGTAGTAATAAGGCCAGACGGTCTCCGGCCCGTGTTTCGCCTCGGCGGCGAGGAAGGCTTCGGCGGCGCGGTCGAGCGCTTCGTCCCAGCCGATCTCACGGAACTGACCCGAGCCTTTGGGGCCGGAGCGCAGCAGCGGCTTCGTCAGCCTGTCCGGGTGATGGATGCGCTCGGCATAGCGCGCGACCTTCGCGCAGATGACGCCGGCGGTGTAGGTCTGCGCGGCGAGGCCTCGCACCCGGCCGATGCGGTTGCCCGGCAGCACCTCGACATCGAGGGAACAGGCACTCGGGCAGTCATGCGGACACACCGAAGGGCGGAAAATCGGAGCGACAGGGGCATTCACGGCGTGCCTTCCCTCCCGGGTTCAGCGATAGCGGCGTATCAGTCTGTCGCCGAAAACATTGATCAGCAAGCCAGCGAAGACCACAAGGCTTCCGACGACAATCAACGGCGTCAGGTGCTCGCCGAAGAACATCACGCCGCAAGCCATGCCGACAATCGGAATCAGCAGCGCGAAGGGCGTGACCAGGCTGACCGGGTGACGCGACAGCAGGCCGCTCCACAGCCCGAACGAGAGGATTGTCGCGCCGAGCGCCAGATAGGCGACCGAGAGCACCCCGGCCCATGTCGGATGGGTGAAGGCGGACACGAATGCCGCCTGCCCTTCGAAAACCCACGAGATTGCCATCAGCGGCACCGGTGCCGAAAGGCTCGCCCAGACGATGAAGGCCAGCATATCCACCCTGCCGGCCTTCTTGCCAATGACATTGGCGACACCCCAGAAGAAAGCGGAGCACAGGACCAGCACAAACGGCAGGAGCGGTGCCGCCTGCGCGCGTTCATAACCGAAAATCGCGATGCCCACGAAGGCGATAGCGGCGCCAAGCATCTGCATGCGTGTCGGCGCTTCTCCAAATACGAAGAACGCCAGCAGGATCGTGAAAAACACCTGCATCTGCGCGAGGATCGAGGCGAGGCCGATCGGCATCCCGAGCCGGATCGCGATGAACAGCAGGCTGAACATCACGACGCCGAGGGCGAAACCGTAGGCAACCAGGATCCAGACCGGAATCTTCGGGCGCGGCAGGAAGAAGACGGCCGGGATCGCCGAGAACAGGAAGCGCATCGCCGTCAGCAGGATCGGCGGCATTTCCTGCACGCCGACCTTGATGGCAATGAAGGACGTCCCCCAGACGAACACCACCAGCAGGGCGAGCAGAATATCGCGGATCGGCACGGAAGGCTCCAGGGGCGATTCGGCGGGAATATACGAGGGAGGCCGTCCTTAGAGCATGCCGAACGCGGGGACGACCAATCAAAATTTCGCGGTCATCCATCACCGAAACGCGGAGTTTGCAACAGAAAGGCCGGGGCAACAAAAAAGGCCGGGATTTGGCCCGGCCTCTTTCTTGTTGCGCTTGTTGCGAGGAAGGCTGCGATCAGCCGACGATCTCGTTGCCCGAGAAGAACTGCATGATCTCGATCGCGGCGTTTTCCGGCGAATCCGAGCCATGGACCGAGTTCTCGCCGATCGAGCGGGCAAACTTCTTGCGGATCGTGCCCTCGGCGGCGTTGGCCGGGTTGGTGGCGCCCATCACGTCGCGATAGCGCGCGACAGCGTTCTCGCCCTCGAGCACCTGCACGACGACCGGACCGGAGGTCATGAAATCGACGAGTTCGCCGAAGAACGGGCGCTCCTTGTGGACGGCGTAGAAGGTCTCGGCCTCGCGGCGCGACATCAGCATGCGCTTCTGCGCGACGATGCGGAGCCCGGCCCCTTCGATGACCGCGTTGACGGCGCCGGTGAGATTGCGCTCGGTCGCGTCCGGCTTGATGATGGAGAAGGTGCGCTGGATGGCCATGGATTTCCGCCTCTGAACAAAAACGTCCGGCGGGGATTAGCCCGCCGGATAGCAAAAAGGCAAGAGCCAAGAATAAATCGCCCGCCCGAGTTCGATCGCGGCGTCAATCGTCCGCAGCGAACAGGCCGCTCTTGAACAGAAGCCCCGCCACGGCACCGCCCAGCAACGGCGCGACAATGAAGAGCCAGAGCTGGCTCACCGCCTGCCCGCCGACATAGAGGTTCGGCGCGATGGTGCGGGCCGGGTTTACCGAAGTGCCCGTCACCGGAATGACGACGATATGGATCAGCGCCAGCGTGAGGCCGATGACGAGGCCGGCGGCGTTGCCGGCTCCGCCCTTCGCCTGCGTCGCGCCGAGAATCACCACGGTGAAGATCAGCGTGGCAATGAATTCGGTAAGGAAGGCCGCCATCACCGAGAACTTGGCCGGGTCGAAGACATTCTGACCGAACACAGTGCCGGCCTTGCCGCCGAGAATGACCGCGAGAATGCCGGCGCCGATGAAGGCGCCGATCACCTGCGCGACCATGTATTGAACGCCCTCGCCCACCGACATGCGGCCCGAGGTGATCATCGAGGCGGTCACGGCCGGGTTGATGTGGCAGCCCGAAACCGGGCCGATGCCGTAGGCCATGGCCGTGACCGCGAGGCCGAAAGCCAGCGCGATCGGCAGGATGCCGAGCGGCATCGCGCCGGCGAAACCCGTGAGCGCGACCGAGCCGCACCCCAAGAGCACGAGAACGGCCGTGCCGAAGGCCTCCGCGATCAATTTCTTCATGTTCATCCTCCCTGACGCGGCGATTTCCTGCCGCGCGCGATCCCCGATTGCGATTTCTGGCCGACTCATTCATCGAGCCGACCTGATTACGCTACCTACAATATGAACGGCGGGCCAACGCTAGGTTGCCGAAAGCCGGGAGGTGCGCGATGGTCATGCGCGACGATCTTGCGCGACGGCGCGCGCCATGACATGTCCCCGCCATGCTGCAACTTGCCGATTTCACCTACCGCCTCGGGCCGCGCCTGCTGATCGACCACGCCTCGGTATCGCTGCCCGATGGCGCGCGCTGCGGGCTCGTGGGCCGCAATGGCTGCGGTAAATCGACGCTGTTCCGGCTGCTGCTCGGCGAGATCGCGGCGGAATCGGGCACGTTCTCCTTGCCGCGCGGCGCGCGAATGGGCCATGTCGCGCAGGAAGCGCCGGGCGGGCCGATTTCGCTGCTGGATTATGTGCTGGCGGCGGATACGGAACGGGCATCCCTGCTCGCCGAGGCCGAGACCGCGACTGACGCCCACCGCATCGCCGAAATCCAGACCCGGCTCGCCGATATCGGCGCCCATGCCGCGCCGGCGCGCGCGGCCGGCATTCTCGCCGGCCTTGGATTCGACGCGGAGGCGCAAGGGCGGCCCTGTTCCGCGTTTTCCGGTGGTTGGCGGATGCGCGTCTCCCTCGCGGCGATGCTGTTCCTCGAACCGGACATGCTGCTGCTGGACGAACCAACCAACTACCTCGATATCGAGGGCGCGATCTGGCTCAAGGCGCATCTGAAGCGCTATCCGCACACGCTGCTCGTCGTCAGCCACGACAAGGACTTTCTCGACGAGGTGTGCGACCACATCCTTCACCTCGACCGCGGCAAGATGACGCTCTATCGCGGCAATTACGCCAATTTCGCGCGTCAACGCGCCGAGAAGGCGATGCTCGCCGAGAAGGAGGCCGACAAGCTCGCCGCGCAGCGCGCGCATCTCCAGGCGTTCATCGACCGCTTCAAGGCCAAGGCCTCAAAGGCCAAGCAGGCGCAAAGCCGGGTCAAGCAACTCGAAAAGCTCGGGCCGGTTGCGACCTTCTCCGCCGAGGAGGCCGCCCGCCTTCACCTGCCCAACCCGGAAAAGCCCCTCGCTCCGCCGATCGTGGCGATGGAAGGCGCGTCGGTCGGCTACGGCGAGCGGGTGGTGCTGCGCAATCTCAACCTCTTCATCTCCGATGACGACCGCATCGGCCTGCTCGGCCAGAACGGCAACGGCAAGTCGACGCTGGTGAAGCTGATCGCCGGGCGGCTCGGCGCCATGGCCGGCACGGTGACGCGCGCCGCGAAGCTGAACGTCGCCTATTTCGCCCAGCATCAGCTCGACGAACTTTCCGAAAGCGACACCCCCTATCTGCTGGTCCGGCGCCGCATGCCGCAGGCAGGCGAGGCGCAGGTGCGCGCCAAGACCGCGCAGCTCGGCTTCGGCGTCGACAAGGCCGATACCGCGATCGCCAGGCTCTCCGGCGGCGAGAAGGCGCGGCTGCTGCTCGGCCTCGCGGCGTTCGACGGCCCGCACCTCCTGATCCTCGACGAGCCGACCAACCACCTCGATAT
>JAVTWI010000213.1:0-7979 GCA_032229845.1 Rhabdaerophilum sp. | reverse complement strand
TCCGTGAAGACGCCGGAGAGGATCTTCACCTGATCCGGCTCCTGCCGCTGCGTCGTGAATTTGCTCTGGCCGGGGCGGCGACGGTCGAGATCGCCCTGAATATCCGCCTCGGTCAACGGAATGCGCGGCGGGCAGCCATCGACCACGCAGCCGATGGCCGGACCGTGGCTTTCGCCGAAGGTCGTGAAGCGGAACAGATGGCCGAAGGAATTGTGCGACATGCGCGGCCTTTAGCGCGAAAGGCCGGCTTTGTCCAAGGTGCCGCTAGCGGACCTGAATTGAAATGTTCACCCGCTCGGTCCTCGTTTCAGCCCCTTCCCCGAAAGCAAAGATGGTGAAATCGACCGCGGCTGCATCCTGCCCGCGAAAGCCCCTGGCAGCCGTGTAGTAGACGATGAGGAGATGGGCGGAAACATTACCGCAGCGCCCCGCGTCCATCACGCGACGTTCTTCACGCACCTCGACCGAGCCGTGAGCCGGCAACCGGCCGATCCTGTATTGAGGCACAGCGGCGGCGGTGCACTCGAAGGTGTTGTAGGAGCCATAGCTGGCAACCGCCGTGCGTTTGCCGGAAACGACCGCGACAGAGAGGTCCTCCGCCCACGACGGGCTCGATAACCCCAATGCCGCCACGCCGGAAGCAGCGGCAAGAACCAACCCGAATTTCTTCATCGAACTCACATCACCGAACGTTGATATTGTAATAGTGGGTCCGGTTCACATAGCCGGGCGCATCCGAGAACTGGTTGAAAATGAAGGTCACCGAACCCCGGTCCTGCCCGCGGAACCCCGGATTGGGGATGTAGTAGACGGTACGGTAGTAAATCTGCATGGCCGGGCAGTTGCCCGCCTTGTCCGTCACACGCTCTGCTCTGAGCTCGAAACGGCCATGTGCGGGCTGCTCGGTAATTTTGGCTTCCGGCAATGCGCCCGCGTAGCAGGTGTCGCTCGAATAAAGTGCGAACCCGCCGACGCGGGTCTGCCTCCCGGCCGCCACATCCCGATTAAACGTCTGCGCCTGCGCGGAGACCGCGAGAAGACAGGACAGCAGGCCACCGAATACGTACTTTTTCATCTCTCGCATAACTCCCGATTGAGACGGGCAGAAGTTATCGCATCCCGGCGCCGGCTTTCAACAGGAAGCCGGACTCAAATCCTAGCCGTGCCTCTCCGCCACGCGTTCGGCCGGCGCGCCGGCCCAGATCGTGTTGGCCGGAATGTTCTCGCCCTTCATCACCAGCGTCAGCGAGGCAAGGCGCGCGAAATCGCCGATCTTGGTGTCATAGAGCACGGTCGCGAACGAGCCGATCGTCACGCCGTTGCCGACCTCGACACGCCCAACCTTCATCACGCGATCCTCGTAAAGGTGCGTCTGAAGACAGGAGAGATCGTTCATCGCCACGTGATCGCCGATCGTCACGCAATCGAACTCGGTGATGTCGGTGGTGTCCATGTAGACGCCGGCGCCGATCTTGGTGCCGAACAGCCGCAGGAACCACGGCAGGAACGGCGTACCGCGCAGGTGTTCGAGCAGCACCTTGCCGCCGAGGCCCCAGTAGAGCACCGCGACCGCCTCGGTCTTCATCGCCCACCACGACCACATCGGCTTGGCAAGCGGCTTGTAGACCCCCATCAGCGCCCATTTGATCAGGCAGACGGCAAGCACCATGATGACCGGCATCACGATGGAAGCGGCGACGAACCAGCCGAAGGCGTTGAGCCAGAGGCCCTTCTCGTAGGCCGGGTAGATGTAGAAATAGACCGCGATCGAGCCGAGCGTGAGGAACAGCATCGTCGGGAAGGTGGTGTGCATCGCCTCGAAGACGGCACGCCACAGCTTCATCCGCAGCGGCGGCTCGTAGGTCCAGTTCGCGGCGATATCGCCGAACTGCTGGCGCACCGGAAACTTGATCGGCGGCGAGCCGAACCAGGTCTCGTTCTCGCCGGTCTGACCGGAGGCGGGCGCGCGCGACTTCACGCCGACCAGCGTGCCTTCGCGCAGATGGACGCCATGCTCGATGACGGCGTTGTTGCCGACGAACACACGGTTCTCGATCTTCGTCTTCTTGAACGTCACCCAGCCGCGATGGATATCCTCGTCGCCGAGCGAGCACTCGTCGGCCATGAACGACCCCTCACCGATGGAGATCAGATCGTAGCGCGCGCCGATGTTGGTCGAGATTTCGGCCCCCTTGCCGATCCGGCAGCCCATCAGGCGATACCAGTTGCGCATGTAGATTGTCGCGTAGAGCGAGGAGAGCGTATCGAGCGAGACCTCGGTCGCGAGGTTGATCACCCACTGCCGGAAATAGAGCCAGGAATTGAGCGAATAGGTGCCCTCCTGCAGCCGGCGCGGCATCAGGATCCAGCGGATCGCGATGACGAAGACCAGCGTGAACACCACCAGCGCCGCGCCCATCACCCAGGAAACGACCGGCAGCACGTGATACCATTCGACGCCCGGCAGGTGATCGACGAGGATCGTCTCCACCGTGTCGAAGACGAAGAACGCCGGGAACAGCGGCATCAGCCCGATCGCCGAGAAGGCGAGGATCATCAGCCCGTAGACCCAGTATTGCGCATGACGCCAGATCGGCCCCGGCAGCGACTTCTCGGGCAGCGTCGCGATATCGACCATGCCGATCTTCCGGGCCGGGGAACCGTCCCAGATCTCGCCGGCAGCAACCTCGGTGCCCTCCGGCAGCGCGGTCATGTCCTCGACGCGCGCATCCGGCCCGATCACGCAGCCGGACGGCACGATCGCCTGGTTGCCGATATAGGCGTTGCGGCCGATCTTCACCCGGCCAATCACCAGCTGGCCGCCGATCACCTCGGCGTTGGCGATATTGGCCTTGTGGCCGATCGAGACGCCGGCCGCGACATCGACGAGATCGACCGCGCCGAATTCCGCATGCGCGATCATGACGCCGGAGCCGATCCGCCCGCCCATCATGCGCAGATAAAGCCGCATGATCGGCGAGTTGGCGAGATAGCTCGGATGGACGAGTGCGTTGAGGCGCTGCACGAACCACCAGCGGAAGAAATAGACGCCCCAGAGCGGATAATGCCCCGGCTTCGTCCGGCCGATCACCAGCCATTTGAGCGCGACAACGAGGAACAGCGTGCCGAACTTGATCGACACATAGGCGGTGCTCAGGATGCCGACGGTCTGCCAGAAGGTGAGGCTCGCCTCGTTGACGAACATGTAGGCGATGAACACGCCGAGCCATTGCAGCGTCGAGATCGAGAGGATCAGCGGCATGGCCAGCGCCTGCGCGACACCGCAGGCAAAGCGCTTGGCGAAGGACGGCGCCGGGAATGAAAGGTCCGGCGGCGGCGCGTCGTTCGCGCCGAACTTCACGTCGAGCATATGCCCGATCCGGCGCAGGGTGCGCTCGCGGTAGATATCCTGAAGGGTGATGCCCGCGAAGACCGGCGTCTCGCGGATCAGCGAGATGAACTGCGCCGCGATCAGCGAATGGCCGCCGAGATCGAGGAAGAAATCGGCGTCGAAGGTGATGGCGCGGCCCGGCAGAACCTTGCGCGCGGCGATCAGCAGGATGGCCTCGGTCTCCGTCGCCGGCGGCTCCTCGTCGTTGGCGGCGACGATCGCTTCCGAGAGCGTCATCGCCTTGAGCGCCTTGCGGTCGGTCTTGCCGGAAATGAGCTTGGGCAGCGATTCCACCGCTTCGAAGCGTTCGGGGATCATGTAGGCCGGCAGGCGGCGCTTCAACTCCTCGCGCAGCGTCGTCGGCACGATGATGCTTTCCGCCTCCGGCACGACGAAAGCGACGAGCCGGTCCATGCCGCCGTCGTTGCGGACGACGACCGCGGCCTGAAGCACGTCATCGGTATCGGCGAGCGCGGCCTCGATCTCGCCAAGCTCGACGCGGAAACCGCGGATCTTGACCTGATCGTCGATACGACCATGAAAGGCGATGTTGCCGTCCGCGTTGATCGAGACGGCATCGCCCGAGCGATAGAGAACCGGATCGAACCCATCCCCGCCGAACGGATTGGCGATGAATTTCTCGGCGGTCAGTTCCGGCCGGGCAAGATAGCCCTGCGCGACGCCGGGGCCGCCGATCAGCAGCTCGCCTTCCTGGCCGGGGCCGAGCAGGTTGAGCGCCTCGTCCGCCACATAGGCGGTGTAGTTGGGAATCGGCCGGCCGATCGTCACCGGACGCCCCGGAAGGACCTCCTCCACGGTCGCGACCACCGTCGCCTCGGTGGGGCCGTAGGTGTTGAAAATCTTCCGGCCCGGACGCGACCAGCGCTCGACGAGCGCCGGCGGCAGCGCTTCGCCGCCAAGCAGGATCAGCCGCAGGCTCGGGATGTCGTGCGGAATGACGGACAGCAGCGTCGGCACGGTATCGATGACCGTGACGCCCTGCTCCGTCATCAGCGCCGGCAGGCGCTCGATGTCGGCGATGATCTCCGGCGTCGCGACATAGAGCGAGGCGCCAACGAGATAGGGAACCCAGATCTCTTCCATCGAAAGGTCGAAGGCGACCGAGGCGCTCTGGAAAATGACATCGCGTTCCTCGACGCCGTAAACCGCGTTCCCCGCGCGGAGGAAATGGCAGATATTGCGGTTCGAGATGACGATGCCCTTCGGAATGCCCGTCGAGCCGGAGGTGTAGATGAGATAGGCGGGATCGTCGGGCGAGGCCGGCAGCGGCTCGACCGTCTCCATCTCGTTCGCCGCGAGAAGCTGGTGTGCATCATGCAACGGAAGGCTGAGAACGCGCGCCTTGGTCAGGCCCGCCTCATCCGTCACGAGGCCAATGCCCGAGGCATCGGCGAGGCAGGTGCCGATACGCTCCACCGGCGCGTCGGCATCGAACGGCAGGAAGGCCGCGCCGCTCTTGGCGATGGCGATCTGCGCCAGCAGGAGCTCGATGCCGCGCGGCAGCCAGAGCCCCACCACCTTGCCCGGGCCGGCGCCCAGCGCCACAAGCTTGCGCGCGGCGCGATCCGTCGCCTCATCGGCTTCGGCGTAAGTAACCGCCCTGTCGCCGGACCGGTAGAGAACCTTGCTGCCCAGCCGGCTTGCACTCGCCTTGAAAATATCGGCAAGAACTTCGTCGCGAGCCAGACCCGGAATACGGGGCCCCGACAGAAACGCGCGAGTCCCTTCTTCGACCGGCAGGGCGGTTTCGGCGATTTTCATTCTGGCTCCGTTGCTGGAAAACAGCGCTTGAAGACGTTTTTACGGCGGATAACACCCAACCTGGGGTACCAAGTCAATGTTGGTGCCCGGATCGCCATCCAACCGGAGTAACGGTCCTGTCGCCAAACGCGTATAGGAAGATTTCGCTTCTATCCCGCTTCTGCTGAACCACCACTGAATAATTTCAGAGTTTCTTGTGCTTACCCATGCCCGGGGCCGGGAAGCCATTCGGGTTTGGCCCCGCCGAAGAGCAGCACCTTCCCCTGCCAGATATCCGCCTCGACGGCTTCGGCGGCGGTAAGACCGCCGCGCAACACCATCATGACGCGGGCAATGCCGCCATGCGAAACGATGCAGCAATCGTGGTCGATCGTATCGAGCCAGTCGGCGACCCGACGGGCGACCATCCCGTAGCTTTCCCCGCCCGGCGGGCGGAACGACCAGCGGTCCCGGTCGCGGTCGCGCGCGCCGATGGGGTCGCGTGTGCGGATTTCCGGCCAGCTCCGTCCCTCCCAGGCGCCGAAGCCGATCTCACGCAGATTGTCGACGGCGGTATAGGCGTCACGTTCCAGTTCAAGCCCCTCGCGCAGGATTTCCATCGTCTGCCGGGTCCGCCGCATCGGGCTCGAATAGAAGGGAAGGTCCGCAACGCCGGTGCCCGCGAGCGCGCGCATGTGCCCGCTCAGGCGAAGCGCCTGCGCCCGGCCGCGCGCGTTCAGCGAGGTCTCCGTATTGCCCTGCAAGCGCCCGTCCCGATTCCAGTCGGTCTCGCCGTGACGCAGGAAGAAGATGCGCGGCATGGTCTACTGGACGATCGCCTTGGCGCTGACCTCGCGCGACGAGCCGTCGGGATAGACAACACGATAGGTGAAGGTTTCTTCGCCCTTGAAGCGGCGATCGGGCCGGAAATACACCAGCACCCCGTTCGGCGAGGTGCCGATGCAGTTCCGGCGCGGTGCGCCGGGAACGGCCCGGAGATTGATCGCCGAGGTGCGGGTTCCGACCTTGCCGGTCTTGGGGGGAACAGGAAATTCGACATGCGGCGAGGCGCCGACCTTGCAGTCCTTCGAAAGCGTCAGGTAGGTGGCGAAGATTACGTCGCGCCCCATGCGACCGGTGCGCTCGACCTCCGTTTTTGTCGTTTCCGCTTTTCCGTCGGCCGAGGCGGGCGACGCCGTCTGGGCCTGCGCCGGCGCGGCCGCCAGCAGCGACAGCCCCCCGATGAGCATGGCAGCACGCAACAGCATCTCCCCCTCCCTCGCGGCCAGTCCGCTCAATCCTTCGCCAGCGTAATATCCGGTGCGTCCGGATTCTTCATGCCGACAATATGATAGCCCGCATCGACATGGCTGATCTCGCCCGTGACGCCCGCCGACATGTCTGAAAGGAAATAGACGGCGCTGTTGCCGACCTCCTCGATCGAAACCGTCCGGCGAAGCGGCGAATTGTATTCGTTCCACTTGAGAATATAGCGGAAATCGCCAATGCCGCTGGCGGCGAGCGTCTTGATCGGCCCGGCGGAAATCGCGTTGACGCGGATGCGGTTCGGGCCGAGATCGGCCGCGAGATAGCGCACGGAGGCTTCCAGCGCGGCCTTGGCGACGCCCATCACGTTGTAGTGCGGCATCCACTTCTCGGCGCCGTAGTAGGTCAGCGTCAGGATCGAGCCGCCATCCTTCATCAGCTTTTCCGCGCGCTGGGCGACGGCGGTCAGCGAATAGCAGGAGATCAGCATCGTCTTGGTAAAGTTACCCTCGGTGGTCTCGACATAGCGGCCGGTCAGTTCGTCCTTGTCCGAGAAGGCGATGGCATGGACGAGAAAATCGATCTTGCCCCAGAGCCGCTCGACCTCGGCGAAAACCGCGTCGACAGTCGCCCCATCCGTAACGTCGCAATGGCCGACGACCTGCGCGCCGAGTTCGGCCGCGAGCGGCTCCACCCGCTTCTTCAGGGCATCGCCCTGATAGGTGAAGGCGAGTTCGGCGCCGGCGGCATGCGCAGCGCGGGCAATGCCCCAGGCGATCGACATCTTGTTGGCCACGCCCATGATCAGGCCGCGTTTGCCACGCAGGACGTTGCTCAACCGGTTTTCCTCGTTCGTCATCGACATGCGTGCTTGGTCCTCGGCATAGAAAGGCGCTCGCTCCGCTACCGGTGCAGCGGATGAGCGCTTCGTCTTTGCCTTTCCTTACCGAGTTCGGGCGAAGGTTCAAGCTTTACGAAACGGGCGAGACGGGCAAATCAGCCCTTCTTGCGGCGAAAAAAGCCCTCAACCTCGGGATCATGCGGCCCGAGATCGATCTGGAGCGTCACGTAGAGGTCGCCTTCACGGTCGTTGAGCGGAAGCCCTTTTCCGCGCAGGCGAAGCGTCTTGCCGCCGCTCGTCCAGGGCGGAACCGTCATAGAAACCTCGCCTTCCAGCGTCGGGACACGGATCTCCCCGCCGAGAACCGCATCGCGCATCGGCACCGGAATCTGCGTCCGGAGATCCGCGCCGTCGACCGTGAACCGCGTATGCTTAGCGTAACGCAAAGTGATGAGCGCATCGCCGGCCGGACCGCCAAACGGCGAGGGCTGTCCCTGCCCCTTGAGCCGCATCACCTTGCCGTTGGCGACTCCCTGCGGGACCTTCACCTCGACGGTGCGGCCGCTGCCGAGCGTCACGCGCATCGATCCGCCCTTCGCCACCTGTTCGAGCGGGATGGCGATTTCGGTCTCGATGTCGTCACCCGCCGGGATGGGCGAGGAGTGGCGGTTGTGGTGCGCGCTGCCCTGCGCTTTCCCGCCCCCCGTGTTTCCGCCACCC
>JAVTWI010000212.1:0-8009 GCA_032229845.1 Rhabdaerophilum sp. | reverse complement strand
GTCCTGTCCGGCGCTCTCCTCGGCCTGCTGGTGCGGGCATCGGCGGCGGACTGTCTCGCGACCGACGATGGTGGCATCAAGCGCGCCATCGGCGGGCTGTCGGCCAGCTACAATGATGTTCCTTCCTGTCTCGCCTGCGACACGCAGAAGAAGCCGATCGAAAAGCTGATCTGCCGCAACCAGCGCCTGAAGCTGATGGAGGTGCTGGACACGAAAGCGGCGGTCTATGCCTATGAGAATGCCACCGGGCGCGAAACGCGCCACGCCCGCCCCGATTGCAGTTTCGTGGCCGAAAAACTCGCGACCTGCGCCGACGAGCAATGCGCTTGTCTGGCCCTGAAGGAGCACACCAACGAGTCGCTCGGCGGAACCTCGCCCTATTATCGCGAGGCACCCTGACGATGGCGGGGCTGCATGGAAAATGCCGGGGAGCAGCGACGCTGCTCGCACTTCTGACAGCGGCGCCGGTCATGGCGAGCGGGAGGGTTTCCCTTCCGCCGGTCACCCAGACTTTCTCCTCGCACGCGGCCTGCGTGGCCGAGATGGAACGCCTTGCGGCGGGCGACGCGCGTCAGGTTTCGCCTCGCGTCATGACGGACGAGACCCTCCGCGAGGTTACGCTGGAAACTGGCGGCATGGCGCGCCGGGGCCCCGAAACGCTCCGTTATGAAGCGACGATCTGGTATCACAACGGGGTGTTTATTCGGGAAAGCGCCCGGTTCGAAATCAGCCATACCTTCGAACGGGTGGCCCGTGAATGCGCAGGCTCGACGCTTGGGATCACGGGGGAGAAGGGCTTCACGCTCAGCACCTTC
This sequence comes from Rhabdaerophilum sp., assembly GCA_032229845.1. Lineage (GTDB taxonomy): Bacteria > Pseudomonadota > Alphaproteobacteria > Rhizobiales > Beijerinckiaceae > Rhabdaerophilum. The sequence goes on along the minus strand of JAVTWI010000212.1, from coordinate 7,194 downwards.
GAGCCCATGCCGGAACAGCGGTGAGGGAGATGTCCGCTTTTTGGTCCCGCCGCCAATGGCTGGGTGTCTGCCTCGGCGGTTTCCCGGTTGCCGCCGTGGCGCGCGCCGCCCCATCCGCCCACGAGATTTTCCCGGACGCGAAGGTCGCGGCGCTGGCCGAAGCCGCTCTCTCACGTGACGCCGGGCGCGCCGCTGAATTGGTGAGGGCCGGTGCGAACCCGAACGCGCGCGGCGATCGGAATGTCACGCTGCTGCAATGGGCCATGCTCAACAAGAGCCATACCGGCTTCGACATCCTGCTTGATCTCGGCGCGGACCCGACACTCGCCGGGCTCGATGGCGATGGTGCCATCCATTTCGCGGCCAAGGCCGATGATCCCTCCTATCTGCGGATGATCCTCGATCGGCGCGCCGCGGTCGATGCCCGCAACAGCATGACCGGGCGCACGCCGCTGATGGAGGCGCTGACCGGCAACCGCGACAGGCAGATGGACATGCTGCGCGCGGCAGGCGCCAGCCTTGCTGCTGCCGACCGCATGGGGAACACGCCCTTGCACATCGCCGCGCAGATCGGAAATTCCGAGCAGGTTCTGGCGATGCTGGAACAAGGCGCCCCGGCGCGGGCCCGCAACCGGCAGGGGAAGACCTTCCAGACCTACTTCTTCATGACGCCGGAGCGCGTGCTGAACGCTCGGGCGCGCGCCGCGCGGCAGGCGGTCAGGGATTGGCTCATGCGTAACGGGATCGGGGCGGAGCCTTAGGGCTGATCCTGAATTGTCGATTGGCCCTAGCCCTGCATCAGGCGGGCACGCACGGCGGCACCGTAAGTGCGTCCGACGCGAACCTCGGTGCCATCGACCAGAATCGCGACCAGCGCGCCGAACGGGGCAGCTCGCAGGCGGGATACGGCATCGCGCCGCACGATGGTGCTGCGGTGGATCCGGATGAATGCCTCGGCTTCGAGGTCCTTCTCAAGCGCAGCCATGCTGTCCTGATAGAGGTAGCTCGTGCCGTCCGCGGTATGAATGCGCACGTAGTCACGCTCCGCCTGAAACCGGATCACGCTGTCCACGGCCACCCGCAGATAGTCGCCGCGCGCCTTGATCCAGAAATCGGCGCGGCGCTTCGGCGCCTTGCTCAGCGCGCTCCTGAGCGCTGCCACGGTTTCCTGCAATTCGGCGAGCCTGTCTGTCTGGGTTTGGCTTTCCACGGCCCGACGCGCGCGCGCCAGTGCAAGGGCGAAACGCGAAGGCTCGACCGGCTTGGTGACATAGTCCACGGCATTGGTTTCGAAGGCCCGCAGGGCGTAAGTATCGAAGGCGGTGACGAAGACCACCGCGGGCGGATTCTGGCCGAGCCGCTCCAGCACGTCGAAGCCGCTTCCGCCCGGCATCTGGATGTCCAGCAGGAGGATATCCGGCGTCAGTTCGGGCACGGCCCGAATGGCCTCTGCGGCGTTCGTCGCTTCCCCGATCGTGCCGACCCAGTCGAGCTTTGCCAGCATGCGCACCAACCTGCGCCGGGCGAGCGGCTCGTCATCCACCACCAGCACGCTGGCCTTGTTCATGCCAGCCTCCACGGCAGGTCGATCGAGACCCGGAATCGCCCCGGCGCAACCGGACCGGAGCTGAACCCGCTGTTGTCCTGAAAGCGCGTGCGCAGACGTTCGGCCACGTTGCGCAATCCCATGCCCATGCCGGGCAGTCTCGGGCCCGGCGCCGCATGGCGCGGCATGTCGTTCTCCACGATCAGATGAAGCCGGTCCTCCTCGCGGCGCGCGCGAAGCGCGATTTCCACCTGCCCGGTGGTGGCATTGACGCCGTGTTTGATCGCGTTCTCGATCAGCGGCTGGAGAATGAGGCTCGGCACGAGCGCCTCGCCGACGTCTTCCGGCATGTCGATGCTGAGCGCCATGCGATCCGAAAAGCGTTCGCGCTCAATGGCGAGATAGCCGCTCTGAACGGCAAGCTCCTGCGCAAGCGGCACATCGTGCAGGGGGTCAAGCGAGAGGGTGGTGCGCAGGAAGTCCGCGAGGGCGAACACCATCCTGCCCGCGCGGGTGTTGTCGCCTTCCTCGATCAGCCCGGCGAGCGAATTCAACGTGTTGAACAGGAAATGCGGGTTCACCTGATAGCGAAGCGCGCGCATCTGTGCCGCGAGCGCCTCTTCTCGCATCGCCGCCAGCCGCACCTCGCGCTCGTGAATCTCGAAGCTGAAAAGGAGGGTCGTGAACAGGCAGGACCAGCCGAAGAACAGCGCCGCGCCGACGGCAATGTCTGTCCGGAATTCCGCCCAGTCGATGACGACCGGCTGCGGCCAGATGCTGACGGCATGAATGCCGTGGCGGAGCAGGGGCCAGAACGGCGCCGCCACTAGCGACAGGATGAAAGAGGCGACGACGAGGAGGGGAAGCGAGGCCTCGAGTGAACGCGCCTTGCTTTTTTCGTGCAGGCGGAACAGCAGCGCGGCGATGCCGGCCGAGATCAGCAGGCACAGAAAATAGCGCACCAGCTTGCCCAGCACGGAAACGATCGGATCGGTGCCGACAAGCCCCCAGAGCGTGCTGGAGACGATAAAAACGCCACCCCAGAAGATCAGCCCGAAACGGATCGCCGCCTGACGGACGGTGCAGGGATTGGAGGCCTTCTCCATCAGATTCTCTCCTGCTCGAGGCTGCAATCCCGCGACGTTCGTCGGCGTGCCATCGCTATTCGCAGAAAGTTCATGCCGTTCGTCCTTGCCCGTTGACCGGTCGTCGGAACCTCGGTCGCGGCGGGGGAAGCTGATGCTATGCCGAGGCCGCATCGTGTCGAAAAAGGAATCGTCATGCAGGCATTCGACATTCTGTCCATTCCCGTCTGGTCATCGACGCACCCCCCCTGTCCTGACAAGGCGGATGATCTGGTGCTTGTCGCCTTGCCGGCCTCTGACGCTCCCGATTTTCTTGCGGCGATCCGACGCCTTGTGCCGAAGAGCGCCGTTGTTCTCAACCCGCACGATGTCCTGAAGGCGGTGCGCCCGGCCGGGGCGCACCGCCTTCAGCCCGAACTCACGGGCCGCCAGCGCGAGATCGTGGCATTGCTGGCGGAGGGGTTGTCCAACAAGAAGATCGCCAGACGTCTCGGATTGTCCCATTTCACCGTGCGCAACCATGTCTCGCAAGTTCTCCGCGCGTTCAACCTAGCGACACGCCAGCACGCCATCGCCTTGTTCAAGGCCGGGACGGCCGCCCAAGACCAAAACAGTGCCGCCTTCGAATGATCCGGCCGCCGCCCTTCGATCAGGTTCGCATTATCCGTTGCAAAATCGCGGCCCGCAAACCCTGCCGCGTACCGGTGCCGCAGGCGCCCAGGATATTCATTTCCGGAGAAACACCATGAAGCCGGCGACCGTCCTTGCCGCCCTGTTCCTCACCGTGTCGCCGTCAGTGGCGCAGGATCGACAAGCCGCATTGGAAGAATGGGTCCGCGATCCCACACACACCTTCGAGGGTCGTATCCGGCTGACCGGCGTGCGCCACAACAAGACATACTACCGGGGGTATCGCTGCCGGGACTACGAGACCGCGACCTTCGTTATCGCGACGTTGGAGAAGTCGAAACTGCACGAGAAGACCGCGAAGGGGCAGCGCGGCATCCTTCTGCGGGTTCTGGCCGCTCAGGGCTGCCAACCGGCCGCTCGGGGCGACTACCTGCCGCTCGAACTCGGGCCTTCGGTATCGCTCGATCTCGGCAATGAGGCCGGCGAGGACTGGACGGCACTGCGCGTGAAAGCGCCGGATGGCGCCGAGATTGGCCTCGTCTATGACGCCAGCGTCTACGCGATGGATTGATCTGATGTCCCGTCGCACACCGCGCGCGCCCGGAGCGCTCCCGAAAGTTTCCGCAGGCCTTGCGCGGGTGCTGTTCCCGGCATGGCTCGGGGGCGCGCTTTTCCTTTCCGCCGTCGCGACACCGGTTGCCGGCCGGCCGCTCAAGGCGCGTGATGTCTCGACCCTTCGCGAATGGCAGTTCTCGGCCGCCTATGGGGGCGGGGTTGAATATCTCGTCGATCCTGTTCCTGCTGGAAAACCGAACGATCCCGAATGGGCGTTTCTGAACGGCGCCGGGTTTCGCCTGTGGCTCGGGTGTGACAGCCTGGATCCGGCCAGAAGCCAATGGCGATTCAGGGTCGAAGTCTCGGCGCCCGCAAGCGGGATGACGGGTGACGAGGAGAGAGCCTTCGACGCCGGAGTCGCCTTCGCGCTGGGGGCGCCGGGCAGCCTTGTGATCTTCGATGAACTGGACAAGCCGTTCAGGCGCTTTGCCCTTGTTCCGCGCAACGGCAGGCTCGAAACCGATGTGCTCAAGGCCGATGATGTCCGGCGCTTCTCCGATTCCCCGATCCTCCGGGTCGAAACGCCCCGTCTGAAGCTGGAAACAGGAACGGCGGGGATTTTTCTCAACCTCGTCGTGAAGAAACCCAGGCTCGCATGCCGGGGTGCCTGATCCCGGTTCCGGCCCGAAACATTCGCAGGAATACCGATGTCTCTCTCTTTGCCGCTTCGTCTTGTCATCGTGCTCGTGACTCTGGTCGGGCCCTTTCTTTCCGGCGCGATTGCCGCCCCGCCCGCGATCGTCGAACGCGATTCCCGCCGCGAATGGATCGAGAGCAATGCTTGGGGCGGTGGCGTCCGCTATGTTTTCGGCGAGCCCGAAAAAGCGGCGACAGTTTCGCTTCAAATTCCGGGCGGGGCCGCGTTCGAATTCGTTTTCGGCTGCCATGATTCCAACCCCGCGACGAGCTACTGGCGTTTCCGCGTCGGCGCCACACCGGCTGGATCAAGTGTCACGGAAGCCAGCGAGATCGCATACGACAAGGCGCTCAAACGCCTCTTCGGCGTTCCGGGTACGATGGTTCTGCTCGACGACCGGAACCGGGAAACCCGTCGGATCGCGCTCAGCCCGCGCAACGATGGCCTCGAGACCGGAGCCCTGCGGGAGGATGAGGTTCAGGCCGTACTCAACGCCAGCGCAATCCGCGCCGAAGGTCCGGGCTTTCTCCTCGAAACCGGGACATTCCAGCTCGGGGCCACGCTTCAGAAGCAACGCAAGCTTCGGTGCGTGCGCCGCTGACACAATGCCCCGGGAGGTGAGACGTGATCGATGAATTCGTCGGTATCGCGATTCTTGTTGTCGCGGCTCTGGCCGTGGGCTGGACTTGGTTCCTGAGCCGGACCCTGCCACTGGAACGGGGGCAGCTCTTCGTGGTCTCCGTCCTCGCGACCGAACTTTTCATCAGCGCCTTTCTGAGCGTGCTCTACCACCCCTTCGTCGCACCATCCGCGTCAGGGGAGGGCGCCACGGCCCTTGCGCTTGCCCGCTACTGGCTGATTTTCCAATGGATTCTCAGTCTCGTGATCGTCGTGCCGGCGAATGCTCTGGCCGCGCTGGGCTTCTGGCGCGATCCGAGAGAGGCGGGTCGGGAACACGGCAACGAGCAGGCGTGAACGGGGAACGCGCGGGCACCTCGTCCGCGATGACAGGCTCCACGCTCGTTCGGGAGTATTCGTCGTTTTATCCGCCCCAGCGCAGCGTGGCGATGCCGGCATGAATGGCCGGCGGCCTGTCCTCTTCGCCACTGATTGCATAGTGAAACGGAATTTCAAGATCGAACGGCGCGCGCGGAGCGGCGCCCGGAGGAAGATCGAAGTGCAAGACGACTGTCGTCACATCATGCGATTGAAGCTTGATGTCCCAGCTGCGGGCGGACCACGTACTTGCCAAGCGGTCAGCCCGACACAGACCGGCGGCGGTCAGAAGCAGACCAGCCGCGTCCTTGAGGCGCGGCAGGCGGGTGCATTTTTCGTCACCGAAACGCATCAGCAGGGCATCAACCTCCGAAATACGGCGGCCGGCCGTAAACTCCAGCGTTGCCTCGATCGCGTTTCCGGCCGGCGTTACCGCCACCTTGCGCAGCAGGATGGAAACCGCATGGGACCATCGCGAGGGATGATCGCTGACCTGCGCCGACGCGCGCCCTGACGCCAACAGGAGAAGCGCAAGGAGCGAGCGGCGGTCGGGCCTGTTCGGTGTAGGAGACATGGCGATCATCGGTTTTTGTGCCGGAGCTCGACGGCTGGCCGCGCCTTTGCGGGCGGGCAGAGCACGGCGGCAGCGAAAACGGCAAGCCCGAACGCACGAAGCATGGATCATCCTGTCAGCATGGTTTCATCGAAATCGTTTCATCAAAGCGTATTTTTCACGTCCCTGGCCGGTCAACGCGCAAGACGTACCGGTGCGGCGACGCCTCTCAACACGGGCGTCCGGCGGGCATAGTCTCGTCGAGGACAACGCCTTTCGAGATCGGAAATGACACGCTCTGCAATTGCACCACGCATCGGCGCCACCCTTGGCCTGCTCGCTGTTCTGCTGTCGGCCGACCCGCTTTCCGCCCGCGGCCCGCGGATGAGCGAAGCGGAAAAGCGCAACTTCGAGCAGCAACAGGTCTCGCAGGCGCAACAGGCCTGCAAGAACTCCGATTACAAGGCCTTCTTCGGTCTCATGGTCCAGTCGGAGGCTGTGCGCCGCCATTTCACGGCGGAAAAGGTCGAATACGCGGAGGTCGATGCCCGCGGCGCAGGACGCAGCACGTTCATCCCCCGTGAAGCCTATGACCGTTTCCCCATCCGGATGGTGGATTTCCAGTGGCGATCCGCCCGTCCGCTACGGCCCGGCGATACCGACGAGCACGTGATCACGGTGATGACCCGAAGCTCGACCAACCACGTCGCCATCGAATGGACCCGTGTCCACTATCGCGCGCCGTTCAAGGGCGAGGAAAGCCTCGGCACGCCTTATGATCTCGACGGCAAGCGCTACAACGCCGAGCGTCCCGGCCACGGCAAGCTCCTGTTGCTTCCCGCGGGGGATTGCTGGCAACTCTCGGCGGATATTCGCCGGACTGCCCGATGAGGCCTGGCTGCACCATCCCGGCAAACCGGAGACCGGACCGCTCGCTCGCGTACATCGGCCTGACGGCGCTTGTGCTTGTGCCTGGCCTGTCCCTCGCGCAGGAAACGCCGTCGCTCGAACAGGCGCGCGCCCACCTCCATCAGCTCACGGACGTGGAATGCGATCGGCGCAACAATCCCAACCTGATCCGGCAGGACAGGGTGGTCGTCATGTCCTCCGCCGGGGGCATGTCAACGAACCT
>JAVTWI010000211.1:0-8036 GCA_032229845.1 Rhabdaerophilum sp. | reverse complement strand
TCGCCGAGGCGGAGGGGCGTTCCGAGACGCTCGATCTCGCGTTGGTCGGAGCCGTCCCGCCGGGAACCATGGTGCTCGCCTTCCTGGGCGCCGCTCGCGCCGTGCTCGACGAGACAGAAGCCGCGCAGATCACCCGCGCGCTCGCCGGCCTCGCCGCCGCGATGGCGGGGGAGGACCTCGGCGATGCCTTCGCCGATCTCGAAGCGGAAGGCCCGCGCCTGCCGCCCCATCTCGAAGCGGCGCGCCGCGCCGGCCTCTCCCAAGCATGAGGAACCGACCATGAGGATCTGGCCATGAGCGCAGCCCTGCTCGACACACTCGTTCAAGACCGGCACTGGCCGCGTTTCGAAACGGTTGAGGCCGTCAAGGCCTGGACCGCGCGCCCCGGCTTCCACTGCCTTTTCATTCCCGGCGACCCGGCCAAAAATCTCGAGACGGCGGATGTCGCGGTCATCCTGCCGGAACTCGTCGGAACCTTCCGTGGCGCGTTCGATTGCGCGCTCGTGGCTGGCGGGATCGAACGCGCGACCCGCGAGACCTACGAGGTCTGGCCGACGCCGAGCCTCATTTTCTTCCGCGACGGGGAGAAGCTCGGCGCGATCCCCCGTGTGCGGGAATGGCAGGACTACATCGAGAAGATCGGCCTGATCCTCGAAGGCGAAACCCTGGCGGCTGAATAGGAGAGACCCGTGATGACATCGTATTTCCAGCCGCCGTCCGGGTTCGGGCCGGGTTCCCAGCCGGATGAGGGGGAAAACCTCGATTATGTCCGCATGCCCTCCGGGATGCGCACCTATTCGCTCGTCGTACCCGAGATCGAAGGGACCGACCTCGGTGCGATGACGCCAGCTCTCGACCTGCTCGCGAGAGCCGCCGGAGCATGCGGCGTCGCGGCGGCGCGCGGCGAATGGGCGAGCCTGCCGATGACGCATCTCGATGCCGCGAACCGCAAGCTTCTCGCCGAGACCTGCGGCGAGGGCGAGGTTTCCTGCCTCATCGCCGGCGCCGGGGAAATCCGCATTCAGGAATCGGTATTCGCGGGCGTCTGGGTCGTGCGTTCGCCGGAAGGCGACCGGATCGAGGTCGCGCCGGTCGCGCGCGATGTCCTGCGCTTCGCCCATACGCCCCTGCGCCCCGCGATGGGCCTTTCGGCGCCGAGGAGCAATGGCCTCGTCAACGGCCCGGCGCTCGTGACCGAGGTTCTCGCGAAAAGCGCCGAGGCGAAGCCGGGCGTGCCTGTGCATGTCATCAATCTCTCGCTGCTGCCGCACTCGCCGGAGGACCTGGATTATCTCGATCAGGCGATGGGGGAGGGGCGCGTGCGCCTTCTCTCGCGCGGCTACGGCAATTGCCGCGTCAGCGCGACCGCGTTGCCGAACGTCTGGCGCGTGCAATTCTTCAATTCGATGGATACGCTGATCCTCGACACGATCGAGATCACGCCGATGCCGGAGGTTGTGATGGCGGCGCGCGAGGATTTCGAGGATAGCGCCGCGCGCCTGATCGAAGTGCTGGAGGTGCTGAAATGACCGGCCGTACCGCGGGAACGTTCGAAGGCTCCTATCTGGGCGACGGCACGCGCATCTCCGATGCCGCCGAGATGGAATGCAAGATCTGCTGGACGCCCTATCGCCCGGAGGAAGGCGACGAGATGCGGCAGGTGCCGCCAGGCACGCCGTTCCGCGCGCTGCCCGCCGACTGGACCTGCCCGACCTGCGATGCGCCGAAGACGCAGTTCATGGTGCTGCGCGATCCGGGGATGGAGGAGAAGCCGGACCCGGCCGCCCGCATGAACGCCGATGTCGCATCACTGGTGGCCGAATTCCGCGAGATTCACGCGGCGAACATGCGCAACACGCCGCTGACGAATGAATCGCTTCATGTCGAGGCCGTCGGCTTCCGCGAATGGGAGGGGCATTTCCTCGGCGTCCTGATCGCGCCGTGGTTCATGAACCTCACGCTGCTTCCCGGCCCCGGCACGGATTGGTCCCAGCTCAGGACCGGCGAGAAGGAACTCGTCGCGTTCCCCTCCGGCCACTACGAGTTCATCCATATGCAGCGCGACAGGATCGGCGGCTACAAGGCCTGTTCGCTGTTCTCGCCGATGAGCGAGTTCGCGAGCCAGCTCTATGCCACCGATGTCGCCCGCGCGGTGATGGCGGCGCTGTTTGACGACAAGATCCGCGAGGAGACCGATCAGGCGCTGACCCAGCGCCGCCTGCGCGAGGCCGAGCTGGCGGCGGCGGAAACGGCCGCTGTGCCGAAATCGGCACCTGTCGCGGGTTCACGCCGGGCCTTGATCACCGGGTCTTTCACTGCCCGCGGAGCCGAAGCATCATGACGATCGCGCCCGCCACGCTCTCGATCCGGATCGCCCGGTGCGAGCGGGGCTGGGCGAGCACGTTCGTGCCGCCGGCAGGCGCGCCGATCGCGCGGCTTCTGCGCGGAAAACGGCCGGAGGAGGCGGCGGTGCTGGTTCCTCGGCTTTTCAGCCTGTGCGGTGCGGCGCAGGAAGCCGCGATCCGTTCCGCCTTCGGCCTGCCGGTGCCGGCGACGCTGACGTCGCGGATCGGCGCGGAAATCCTGACCGAGCATGTGCTCAGGCTCTGCCTTGTCTGGCCGTCGGTCCTCGGCCTCGCGCCGGATCGCGAGGCGGTGACGCTGGCGCGTAACGCGCTCGCCGATGACGGGGCCGCCCGCGCGCTGCGCCGACGCCTGTTCGCGCCGCTCGACGGTGCGCCGCGCGACCTCTCCGATCTCTCGACCTATCGTTCGGCGGCGGACTCCGCGCCCGCGCAGCTCCTGAATGAGGTCATGACGCAATGGGACGGGCATTGGGGACAGGCCGACCTGCCGGAATTCGTGCCCGCCCGGCCGGTCGAATGGGATCGTGCGACGCAAGGCGGCCGCCCGGTCGAGAACTCGCCGGCCGGACGGGCGAGGAGCGATCTGCTCGCCGCCATCGCCGAGCGGCACGGCAAGGGCATCGTCTGGCGGATCGCCGCGCGCCTCGTCGAGGTGGAGCGGCTGCTTGCCGGCGAACCGGCGGGCGATCCGGCGAAAGGCGCGGCTGAGGCAGCGCGCGGCACGCTTCTGGTGCGCGGTGAGGGCGATGCCAACGGCATTTCCGCCTTCGAGCGCCTGTCTCCGACCGATTTCGCGCTCGCGCCGGGCGGATTGCTCGAAACGGCGCTGGCGACGCTGCCGCTTGAAGCCGATGCGCCGACCGGGCGTGTCGCCCGGTTCATCGTCGAGACCATCGACCCCTGCGTCGCGACCGAAATCGAGGTGGCCGATGCATGAGATCTCGCTCTGCGAAGGTATTCTCCAGATCGTCGAGGACGCGGCGAAGCGGGACGCGTTTTCCGCCGTACGCCGTGTGCGGCTCGAAATCGGACGGTTCTCGGGGATCGAGGTCGGCGCGCTGCGGTTCGGTTTCGATGTCGTGATGAAGGGTTCGCTGGCCGAGGGCGCGGCGCTCGAGATCATCGAGGTTCCGGGCGAGGCCTACTGCTTCGACTGCGGCGAGAGCGTCGTTGTCAGTGAACGCTTCGATCCCTGTCCGCGATGCGGGGGCGCGCGGCTTTCGCCGACGGGAGGAACGGAAATGCGCATACGCGATCTGGAGGTCATCTGATGTGCACGGTTTGCGGTTGCGGCGAGGGCGAGGTGCGGATCGAGGGTGCGGAGAAGCGCGTCAACGGCCACCATCACCCCCATGGGCATCACCCCCATGAGCATCATGGTCACGACCATGGTCATCACGGCCATGATCATCACGATCATCATCACGGCGAAGGGCAGGTTGTTCATTTCGGACAAGACCTGCACTTCGGGCAGGGGCCGGCGCGAGCCCACGCGCCGGGCATGAGTCAGGCGCGGATGGTTGCGATCGAGACCGATATCCTCGCCAAGAACGACGGCTATGCCCGCATCAACCGCCAGCGCTTCGCAGAGGCCGGCATTCTCGCGCTCAACCTCGTCTCCTCGCCGGGCTCGGGCAAGACGACCCTGCTGTGCAAGACCATCGCCCTGCTGGGCAGCCGCTGGCCGCTCGGCGTCATCGAGGGCGACCAGCAGACCGCGAACGACGCGATGCGCATCCGCGAGACAGGCGCGCCGGCGATCCAGATCAACACCGGCAAGGGCTGCCATCTCGACGCGCATATGGTCGGTCACGCCGTCGACCATCTGAAGCCCGAGCCGTTCAGCGTGCTGTTCATCGAGAATGTCGGCAATCTCGTCTGCCCGGCGGCTTTCGATCTCGGCGAGGCGGCGAAGGTCGCGGTCCTCTCGGTCACGGAGGGCGAGGACAAGCCGCTCAAATACCCGGACATGTTCGCCGCGGCGGAGCTGGTGCTGCTCAACAAGGTCGATCTCGCGCCGCATTGCGATGTCGATCTCGACGCCTACGAGCGGAACGCGCGCCGGGTGAATCCCTCGGTCGAGATCCTGCGCGTCTCGGCCCGGACCGGGGAGGGCATGGAAGCCTGGCTCGGCTGGCTCGATGCCCGCCGCGGCGAGGCGCTGACGCGGGCGCGCGAGGCGGCGGAGCGCCGTCTTGCCGCGATTTCCGAGGCTCGGGCCGGAAGGGTTTCCGCATGAGCCCGCAGCGCAGCCCGGCCGTCCTCCTCGTCGACGATGAGCGCCGCTCGCTCGATGCGATGCGGATGGCGCTGGAGGAGGAATTCGAGATCTTTTCGGCGCAGAGCGCGGAAGAGGCGCTGAAAATCCTCACCGAGGAGTGGATTCAGGTCATCTTCTGCGATCAGCGGATGCCGGGGATGACCGGCGTCGAACTGCTGACCCTGATGCGAGAGCGCTGGCCCGAGACCCTGCGCGTCATCGTCACCGGCTATTCCGATACCGAGGACATCATCAGCGCCATCAACGATGCCGGCATCTACCAGTTCCTCGCCAAGCCCTGGCACCCGGATCAGTTGCTGGTGACCGCGCGCAACGGCGCCCGGCTCTTCGCGCTCCAGCGCGAACATGACCGGTTGGCGATCGAGCTGAAGCAGCTTGTCGGCACGGCGGAAGCGCGCCTTGCGGCGACGCGCGCGGCGGTGAAGCGCGGCTTTTCGTTCGATGCCATCATCCGTGCGCCGCATTCACCGATCGAGGAGGTGTGCGGTCTTGCCGCGCAGATCGCGACCTTCGACGTCCCGGCGTTGCTGCTCGGCGAAACCGGCACCGGCAAGGAACTTCTGGCCCGCGCGATCCACTATGGCTCCCTGCGCTCGGACAAACCGTTCCATGCCGTCAATTGCGGCGCGATCCCGGACGAACTCCTAGAAAGCGAGTTGTTCGGTCATCGGAAGGGCGCTTTCACCGGCGCCCACAGCACTCGCATCGGCCTGCTGGAAGAGGCGCACGAAGGCACGATCTTCCTCGACGAGATCGGCGATACCTCGCCGGCCTTTCAGGTCAAGCTGCTGCGCTTCCTTCAGGAAGGCGAAATCCGCCCGGTCGGCTCGAACGAGACGCGGCGGGTCGATGTCCGCGTCATCGCCGCGACCAATCGCGATCTCGAAGCCGAAGCCCGCGCCGGGCGGTTCCGGGAGGATCTGCTCTACCGCCTTTCGGTCTGCCCCCTGCGCGTGCCGCCTTTGCGGGAGCGGGTCGACGACATTCCGCTGCTGGCGATGCATCTGCTCGCCGCCGCCGAGCAGCGGCATGGCAAGGTGGTGGGGCGGATCGAACCCGAGGCGTTGCGCTTCCTCTCCGCCTATCGCTGGTCCGGCAACGTGCGCGAACTCGACAACGAGATCACCCGGATGTTGATGCTCTGCACGGGGAATGCGATCGCTGCGGCCGATCTGTCGCCGCGCATCCTGCGCCACGCCGGCGAGACGCTCGACGATCCGGTCGCCGAGAGCGCGCTGGCGATTCGGGGGCCGCTCAAGGATCGCGTCGAGCAGATGGAAGCACGCATCCTGCGCGAGACACTGACGCGCCTGCGCTGGAACAAGAGCCGTGCGGCGGAGGAACTGGGGCTCAGCCGTGTCGGCCTGCGCGCCAAGCTCGAACGGTATGGCATCGAACCGCCGCTGCGGGTGGTGGATGAAGACGAGGAAGCGGATGAAATCCGCATCGCCGAATAGGAGGGAACCATGTGTCTCGGCATTCCCGGCCAGGTCGTAGAAATCGTGGACGAAGCCTCGATGATGGGCGTCGTCGATGTCTCGGGCGTCAGGCGCAAGGTCAATCTCGCCTGCGTTGCCGGAGAGGGTGGATTACCCGCACTCGTCGGCGAATGGGTGCTGGTGCATGTCGGCTTCGCGATGAGCCGCATCGATCCCGAGGAAGCCGCCGCCACCTTGCGCGCGCTGGAGGAACTCGGCGAGGCGATGGAGGAAATCGAGGCGATCCGCGCTTCCAATGCCATGCTGGCGGGAGCGGAAACATGAGCGCGACCATGAAATACACCGACGAGTTCCGCGATCCCGAGAAGGCGCGCGCCGTGCTGGCGGCCATCGCCGAGGCCGTGGCCCGCACCGGCGCCACCGAGGAAAACCCGCTGCGCATCATGGAAATCTGCGGCGGGCACACCCATGCGATCTTCCGTTATGGGCTCGACAAGCTGGTGCCGAAGGCGATCGAATTCCTGCACGGCCCCGGCTGTCCCGTCTGCGTCCTGCCGATGACGCGCGTCGACGAATGCCTTGAGATCGCCGAGCGGCCGGGCGTCATCTTCACCACCTTCGGCGATGCGATGCGGGTGCCCGGCACGCGCGGCTCGCTGATGCAGGCGAAGGCGCGCGGCGCCGATGTCCGCATGGTCTATTCCCCGCTCGACGCGCTCGAACTCGCCCGCCGTCATCCGGACCGGGAGGTGGTGTTCTTCGGCCTCGGCTTCGAGACGACGATGCCCTCGACCGCGCTGACGGTGCAGCAGGCGAAGCGCGAGGGGCGGACGAATTTCTCGCTGTTCTGCAACCACATCCTCGTACCGCCGCCGATCAAGGCGCTGCTCGACGATCCGGCGATGCGGCTCGACGGTTTCGTCGGTCCCGGCCATGTCTCGATGGTAATCGGCCTCGGACCCTACCGCTTCATCGCCCGCGACTACGGCAAGCCGCTGGTGGTGGCCGGCTTCGAGCCGCTCGACCTGCTCCAAAGCGTGCTGATGGTCGTGCGGCAGATCGCGGAGGGCCGCGCCGAGATCGAGAACCAGTATGCCCGCGTCGTGCCCGATCACGGCAATCCGGCCGCGCAGGCGGCCATCGCCGATGTCTTCACGCCGCGCGACGCTTTCGACTGGCGCGGCCTCGGCGAGATCGACCATTCCGGCGTGCGCATGCGCGAGGCCTATGCCGCCTTCGACGCCGAGGAGAAATTCGGAGTCGGCTATGGAAAGTCGAAAGCGCGCGCCGGCGACGCCACCTTGCCGGAGATGGAAGGCACCCGCTGCGGCGATGTCATCAAGGGCCTCGTCAAGCCCTGGGCCTGCCCGAAGTTCGGCCGCGAATGCACGCCGGAAACCCCGCTCGGCGCGTTGATGGTCTCGTCGGAGGGTGCCTGCGCTGCCTACCGCCTCTATGCCGGGGTGAAACTCGCGCCGGGCGCGGAGGTTGCTGCATGAACGATCACACCTTTCCGCCGTCCGACCTTTCTTCCCGCAAGCGTGTGCCGCATGTCGGCGAGACGGTGACGCTCGCGCATGGCGGTGGCGGCCGGGCGATGCGCGATCTCATCGAGAGCGTGTTTGCGGCAGCCTTCGACAACCCGGACACCGGCGACCGCGAGGATCAGGCCCGCCTGACGCCGGCGTTGCCGCCCGGCGCACGGCTCGCGTTCACGACCGATTCCTACGTCGTCGATCCGCTGTTCTTTCCCGGTGGCGACATCGGCGATCTCGCGGTCAACGGCACGGTCAACGATCTCGCCGTCGGCGGCGCGAAGCCGCTCTGGCTCTCCTGCGCGATGATCATCGAGGAGGGCGTCGAGGTCGCCACGCTGCGCCGGATCGTGGCCTCGATGCGAAAGGCGGCGGATCGGGCCGGCGTCCGCATCGTCACCGGCGACACCAAGGT
>JAVTWI010000210.1:0-8068 GCA_032229845.1 Rhabdaerophilum sp. | reverse complement strand
GCGGCTGGGCGGACACTGCAGACGCCGAGACCAGAGCGACGAGCAGGGCGATCAGGCGAAGGGGCGCCATCAGCGATCGAGCCTGTAGCAGCTCGGCGGCGCGGTGTGGTTGCGGTCGTAGCCGTCAAGGCAATACTGCACGCCGGCGCCGTAGCCGAACAGGCCGGTATCCTCGACGATGGCGTAGCGCAGCTTCAGGCGTCGGTTGTCGGACATAGTCGCGACGGCCTGGCAATAACGGCGCGGGATGAGATCGAGCCCGTGCGGCCGGAAGGCCGCCTGCCGCACATGGTCGATGCGCAGGATTTCCGCGTTCGATTGCCAGTAGCGCCGCTCCACGCGCGAGAAGCGCGACTGGATCTCGCCGAGAACGCCGGGAGAATCACAGACGGGCAGGTTGGCGGAATAGGGCAGTTCGCGGGTCTCGGCCGGGATTTCCTCACGGGCGAAACCGCCGGGCACCGAAGCCAGAACCGCGGTCGCGGCAAGCGCCAACATCAGGGTGCGGGAAGCGCGCATCGATAACTCCATCGCGAGGCTGAACATTGCCAGCTTTTGCGCCGGACGACGCGCGGGTCAAGCCTCGAATGCGTTTGGGCGCGGCTCCGTGTTATTTTCCCGCCGGATCGTAGGGCAGAGGCTGCACCCTGTAGGCGCGGCTCGCGCGGCGCGGCTTGACGATCGTACGCGGCTCGTCCGGTTCAACCGCGATCGCGGGCGGCGATTTCATCGGCGGGAGGCTCCGGGCCCGCGGCAGATCGGGGATCGAGCCGGTCTTGAGGTCGAACTCCTTCGGATCGAAATCCGGCTCGACTTCCTTGTTGCCGCCATTCTCGACATCGAAGTCGTCGCGGGGCCGCGGCGCGGAGGCCGGCGCCGGTGCGGGCGCCGTCAGTGGCGCCGGGGCGCGGGAAGCCAGCATGTCGCTTGTTGCGGAAGGCAGCGGCACGCCGGGGGTCGGCCCACGGTAGGCGTAAGGGTTCTGTGGTCCACCCCAGGGATTCGCGCCCGGTCCGAAGCTTCCGGGCGTCGGGCGCTGCGGTGCGGCGACGAACGGCTTGCAGTAGCGCCGCTGGCCGCGCGTATCGTGGTGGGCGAGATCGAGATGGAAATGGTCGTAATGGAGTGCATCGGAGCCCGGCCCGAGCACGGTTTTGAAGCGCTGGCAGGCGCCGTGGAACACGTCGCGCAGGAAGCCCTGCTCCTGTTCGGTGCCGCGCCAGCCGCCCTTGACGGTGACGACGTAGCCGTCGCTCATCACGAAGGTCATCACGTCGATCGCGTTGCCGAAGGCGTGCTCGGAAAGCCGGGCTCCGGCGCGATGGTTGCGCCGGCGGCAGGCGTAGGAGCCGGCGGTGCGGATTTCCTTGACGCCCTGCCCGAACCAGGCGAGCGCGGCGGGCTGCACCGAGCCGGCGACCCAGTCGTCGGTCCAGGCGACCATCGGGCAGCCGAGCGTCGCCTCGGGCTTGATTACCGTCAGTTCGACGATGCCTTGCGAAAAGCCCTGTTGCGGCGCGCCGGTCGAGGCCAGCGCGGTCGCGAGCGCCTGCGGATCGTTCTGGAAGGCAGAGACCTTCAGCGGCAGATCGGTGCCGCAAGGTCCGGGGCCGTCGATCGGCTTGGTCGGGCGGATGATTTCGGACGTCTTGACGATGCCCGATTTCATGCAGGCGAGTTCGGCTTCCGCGCGCCACGGCTCGCGCGGCTCGAACTTCACGAAGCCGCAGCCGCTGAGGAACGCGCCGATCCCCGCCAGCGCGAGCAGCGCGCGCGGCGCACGGCGGGAAAAAGGGAACGCCAAAAGGGACGCATGGTCAAAACGCAACATCCGCTAAAATTGACTCAGACGCGGTAACCTTCCGTTAAGCGGAACGGTTACGAAGCGGTTAACATGCGGGGAAGCTCGTCCGGAGAAAGACCACCGCATGGAAGGCAAGGCCCGCTTCATTTTTCCCGCCATCCTTTCCGGGATCATGGCGTTCCTGATGACCTGCATCATTACCTTCATCAACCTGGGGGCGGTCGACGGGTTCGTCCTCAAATGGCTGAAGGCCTTCTGCATCGCCTGGCCCTGCGCCTATGTCGCGGCGCTGATCGCGACGCCGTTCGCCCGGCGCGGCACGGCGATGATCCTCGCCCGTCTTGAAGGAAAATCGTGATGATGCGCGCGCTTGATCTCGCTGAAGCCGTCGAGAACGGCGATCTCACGCCGGCGGCCCTCGTGGAACTCTGCGCCGAAGCGCAGGCGGAGTTCGCTCACCTCAATGTTTTTGCCACGCTCGATCTCGACGGTGCCCGGGCGCGTGCGAGCCGGCTCAAGGCGGAACATGGTCTTTTCGGCCTGCCGCTCGGGGTGAAGGACATCATCGACACCGCGAGCCTGCCGACGGAGCACGGCTCGCCGATCTACAAGGGCCATCGCCCCTTGGCGGACGCGACCATCGTCGTGATGAGCGAGGAGGCGGACGGCAATATCCTTGGCAAGACGGTGACGACCGAATTCGCCTATCTCGATCCGCCGCCGACGCTGAGCCCGCATGATCCCGAGCATACGCCAGGCGGCTCCTCATCCGGTTCGGCGGCGGGGGTCGCGGCGGGTATCCTGCCGCTTGCGCTCGGCACGCAGACCGGCGGTTCGGTGATCCGGCCGGCGAGTTTCTGCGGCGTGGCGGCGATGAAGCCTTCCTATCGCCTGCTGCCGATGACGGGAGTGAAGCCCTTCGCGCCGCTGCTTGATACGCTGGGGCTGTTCGGGGCTCGCGTCGTCGACGTCGCGTTCGGGCTGGAAGCGATCTCGCGCCGGCCGATGCGGGTCGACGGGCGGGATTTCGGCACGCCGACCTTTGGCGTCACGCGCCTTGAATGTGCGGGCGAAGCCGATCCGGAGGCCGAGGCAGCGCTGCAAAACGCCATCCGCGCGCTCGAAAAGGCCGGCGCGCGAACGGTCGATCTCCCCCTGCCGCCCGCTTGGGCCGAGGCGCATCACCGCCATATCGTCATCAACAACTACGAGGGCGCGCAATCGCTGGCCTACGAGTTCCGGCACCGCCGCGCCGAACTCTCGCCGATCCTCCACAAATGCCTCGAAGCGGGGCGCGCGATCGAGATCGCGGATTACGACGACGCGCGCGGCGCGGCCAACCGGGCGCGGAAGATCTGCCGGGACGTGTTCGCGCCGGTCGATGTGATCCTCACCTATTCGGCGAACGGCGAAGCTCCCTCACGCGAGACGACGGGTGATCCGCGCTACAACAAGCTGGTGACGCTGCTCGGGCTGCCGGCGGTCAATGTGCCGGGCTATCGCGGCGGGAAAGGACTGCCCGTCGGCGTGCAGGTCGTCGGCACGTTCGGGGACGATCACCGGACATTGGCTGCGGCGGCCTTTCTGGAAAAGGCGCTCGGCGCGATGGCCGCCTGAACGCGAGCCAAAGCCGGTCCAGACAAAAACTTGTTGAAAATCGGAACAGTGCCGTCACAGGGCCGTTAACCTTTCGGCAATGCGGCATCGAATCCCTCTTTGCCGACTTGTTAATGAAAGGTAATCTCTGCCTGTCTCCGCCGAATGGAGGTTGGAATGAGCACGGCCCTTCGATTTGACTTTCTGGCATTGACGGCATCGTTCGCGCTGCTGGTCGCCATCGTGTTCGGGTTCATCTGATCCCGCGAAGTCGCGTTGCTCGGCTCCGGAAGGAGCTTTCCTAGGCGTTACCGCTTTCCCGGCCCGGCTAGCTCAATGGACAGAGCGAACCGGTGGGTTTCCATGATGTGACATTGAGATCCATATCGCAGCGGAAAATCTGGCTGATCCCGTTGATGTAGAGGCAGGTTTCCGTGCCGATGTGGTAGCTTTGTCCTTGCGCCCGGCAAGTGCATTCCGGCAGCGAGGCGGGAACAGCGCCGGCCGCGTGGTGCTTCCGCCCGAAACGATTTCCCGGTTCCTGCGCAAGAGCGGCGGCTATCCCGGCAATACCGACCAGCGCGACCAAACCTGACCGAACGGCGGTGCGGCGGAGGGGTATTTCGACCAAATTCAGCGACATAGGCATCAGCCTCCGTCCTTGTGGTCCTGCAGGCAAAGGATGTGCCCGGTTCCGGGCGCTGTCAATCACGGAAGGACAGATCGCCAGGAAACCGGGGGGGGGCGGAGTAGCCGTGTATTAAGAATTACAACTTATACGTGTGTTATGGTGTATCGGGATTTCAATATGAACTGTCGCTTCGGGCGACTCGGATCCGCTCTGGCTGTCGTCGTCGGCGTGCTGTCCTCAACGGGAACGGTTCCTGCCGCCCGCGCCCAGGAGCCCAATCCTTTCTGCGCGTCGGCGCCGCGGGAGCAATGGGTTTCCGCCGGGGAGGTGGAGCAGAAACTCCGTGATGCGGGTTACGAACTGATCCGGCTCCGCATGGCCGACGACAAATGCTACGGCGCGCGGGCACGGGACGCCAAAGGGCGGACCCGCAATCTCATCGTTCATCCCGTGACGGTCGAAATCCTGCGCTGATACCGGCGATTATCCGGTTTGACCGATGGCAGTTGCAGGCCCGAAGGGGCGCCCAGCTTTATGTAAGGGAACCGGTCCGAAGTTGCCCCGATGCGCCGAAGGCGGCAAGGTCAGTCCTGAGGACCACGGGTGCGAAAATCAGGTTCAGGCCGCGAGCCGCGTCTCGAAGGCAATGGGCCGGAAGGCCTTGACGAGTTGCATGTCGAGCTTGCCCTCCCGCGATTGCAGATAGGCATAGGCTTCCTCGTTCGGCAACGGCAGCTTGTAGGCGCGGGCCTCGATCAGCGCGGCGAAGATATCCGAGATCGTGATGATCCGCACGAGGTCCTTGATCGCGTCGCCGGCAAGTCCGTCTGGATAACCCGAGCCGTCCAGCATCTCGTGATGATGGGCGACGACATCCACCAGTTCGGGCGCGAAGCCGCCCTGCCGGGTCAGGATGCCGCGACCGAGGGTCGTGTGTTCCCGGACGATCAGTTCCTCGTCCGGTGTCAGCGCGGAGGGTTTCTCGAGAATATCGACAGGGATCACCGCCTTGCCGATGTCATGGACCAGCCCGCCGATGGCGAGCCGACGCAGATCCTCGTGGCGCATGCGCAGGTGCTGGCCGAAGCCGACCGCGATGCCGGTGACGAGCAGCGAATGGCGAAAGGTCGCGCTATGGTGTGCCTTCACGGCTTCGACCCATTTTCCGAGGCCCGTTTCGGCCAGGGTGTCGATCACATTGTCGCCGCGGTCGAACAATTCGCGCTGCGTGAGCCGGGTTCCCTTTTCGGCGAACTGGAACAGCCGTTCAAGCGCCTCGTGCCCCGCAGCAAGCCCGGTGGCGGCCGGGCCAAGGCTGGTCGACCATTGCCGGATGCGGCTGCGGTTGAGGAGCGTGTCGACCGTTGCATAAAGCGCATAGGGCGAGACGGGACGCGAAACGATTCCCTCGCCGCCGAGGGAGTGCGCCCGGACGATCTGCGTCCGTGAAAGTTCCTCGATGATGAAGGCGACGCCCGGGCCGTCCTTCGGCAGGCCCTCAAGGGCGCGGCGCACGCTCATCGCGTCGTCGAGGGTCAGAAGCGGCGCGTCGATCAGGATTTCGAGGGGTTCGTGCCAATCCCGGCCCGGCAGGTCGGCCAGCGAACATTCCCGGAAGCGGTAGCGTTGTTCGAGAAGCCTGCGGATATCCGATCGTGGCGGTCTGTGCCCGTGGACGAGAAGAATTCGGTCGGTTGTTGTGCTCACCGGGCAGGTCCTTGCTGTCGAACCCAGCAGAGCACAGAAATCAAAACAAAAAATAAAACCTAGGGTTGTGTATTCGGTGCAATAAACCATATGCGGCGATCAGGC
Source organism: Rhabdaerophilum sp. (assembly GCA_032229845.1). Lineage (GTDB taxonomy): Bacteria > Pseudomonadota > Alphaproteobacteria > Rhizobiales > Beijerinckiaceae > Rhabdaerophilum. The sequence goes on along the minus strand of JAVTWI010000210.1, from coordinate 2,225 downwards.
TTGCCTCCCTTAAGGATCCGTTTACCACATCCATTTGCGGTTCGATCCGGGGAGGCAGTCATGGTGCGGGAAGATGTGGGAGAGCGTCGCGGCGCCTATCGCCGCAAGGCATTGATGGGCGGCACCCTGCGGTTCAAGGCACGCAACGGCAGCCTTTCCTGCACGATCCGCAACCTTTCCGTGACCGGCGCCAAACTCGCCGCTGATCGGGCCTGGTGGATTCCGGCGCACTTCGAGCTTGAAATCCCGCATCAGGATATCCGCATCGACGCGCATGTCGTCTGGCGCGACAGCGACGAACTGGGCATTGCGTTCCGGGCGCCGCGCGACAGGGAGGCCCGTTCCATTCAGGTGGAAGAACGGGCTCACAGCCTTCAGCTCGAACGCGACGCGCTGGCGCAGCGGGTTCGCCAGTTCACCGACGAGATCTGATCAGCGCCGCCTCGGCGTGCCGCCGCCTTTCGGGCGCGGCCTGCCGGAAAGCGGCACCTCGCGGTCCGTTCCCGGCCCCATCGCGTCGAGCGTCGGCTTGCGGGCGCGGGTAGGCGGGAGATTGGCGGCGGCTCCGTATTGCGAAGCGGCCGCCTTGCCGGCCTTCGCCGTCACGCGGCCCTGCCGCGCATCCGGTTCCTCGAACACCGCCATCTCTGTTGCCTTCAGGCGCTTGATCTCGTCGCGCAGGCGGCCGGCCTCCTCGAATTCGAGATCGGCGGCGGCGGCGCGCATCCGCTTTTCAAGATCGGCCAGCACCGCCTCGAAATTGTGCCCGATCGAGATCGCCTGATCGGCGACGCCCTTGTCGATCGTGACGCGGTCACGCTCGTAGGGGCTCGCGAGAATATCCGCGATGTTGCGCTTCACGCTCTGCGGCGTGATGCCGTGTTCCTCGTTGTAGCGCTTCTGCTTGTCGCGGCGGCGGTTGGTTTCCGCCATCGCCCGCTCCATCGAGCCGGTGATGTGGTCGGCATAGAGGATGACGCGGCCGTCGACGTTGCGCGCGGCGCGGCCGATGGTCTGCACGAGCGAGGTTTCCGAGCGCAGGAAGCCTTCCTTGTCGGCATCGAGGATCGCGACCAGCCCGCATTCGGGGATGTCGAGGCCCTCGCGCAGCAGGTTGATGCCCACCAGCACGTCGAAGGTGCCGAGGCGCAGATCGCGGATGATCTCGATGCGTTCGAGCGTATCGACGTCCGAATGCATGTAGCGCACGCGCACGCCGTGCTCGTGAAGGTACTCGGTGAGGTCCTCCGCCATGCGTTTCGTCAGCACGGTGACGAGCGTGCGATAACCGGCCTCGCTGACCGCGCGCACCTCGCCCAGCAGGTCATCGACCTGCGTGCGGGCGGGGCGGACGATCACCTCGGGGTCGATGAGCCCGGTGGGTCGGATCACCTGCTCGACGAAGACGCCGCCGGTGCGGTCCATCTCCCAGCCGCCGGGCGTTGCCGAGACATGGACGGTCTGCGGGCGCATCGCCTCCCATTCCTCGAAGCGCAGCGGGCGATTGTCCAGGCATGAGGGCAGGCGGAAGCCGTATTCGGCGAGCGTGGCCTTCCGCCGGAAGTCGCCTTTGTACATCGCGCCGATCTGCGGCACGGTGACGTGGCTTTCGTCGGTGAAAACCAGCGCATTGTCCGGGAGATATTCGAACAGGGTCGGCGGCGGTTCGCCCGGCTTGCGCCCGGTCAGATAGCGCGAATAGTTCTCGATGCCCTGACAGACGCCGGTCGCCTGCAACATTTCCAGATCGAACTGCGTGCGCTGTTCCAGCCGCTGCGCCTCGATGAAGCGGTTCTGCTCGTTGAGCTGGCCGAGGCGCCATTTCAACTCGTCCTTGATGCCCTTGACCGCCTGATCGAGCGTCGGGCGCGGCGTCACATAGTGCGAGTTCGCGTAGACCTTGACGAACTTGAGGTCGGCGGACTTGTGGCCGGTGAGCGGATCGAACTCGGAAATAGCCTCGACCTCGTCGCCGAACAGGCCGATGCGCCAGGCGCGGTCTTCCAAGTGGGCCGGAAACAGTTCGATGACATCGCCGCGCACGCGGAAGGTGCCGCGCGAGAAGTCAGCGTTGGTGCGACGATACTGGAGCGCGACGAGATCGGCGATCAACTGGCGCTGCTCGATGCGCTCGCCGACCTCGACGCCGAAGCTCATCGCCGTATAGGTCTCGACCGAGCCGATACCGTAGATGCAGGAGACCGAGGCGACGATGATGACGTCGT
>JAVTWI010000209.1:0-8085 GCA_032229845.1 Rhabdaerophilum sp. | reverse complement strand
TGATGCTGGTGCTGCTGGTGATCTTCATGGTCGCCGCGCCACTGCTGACCACCGGCGTGCCGGTCGACCTGCCCAAGACCGGCGCCGCCGAACTCAACATCGACAAGAAGCCGGTCTCGGTGACGATCGACGACAAGGGCGGGATTTTCGTTCAGGACAAGGCCTCGAAGCTCGAGACGCTGGCCGACGACATCAAGGCCGTCGCCAAGGAAGGCTTCGACGAACGTATCTATGTCCGCGGCGCGGCGCAGGTGAATTACGGCCGCGTGGCCGAGGTTCTCGCCGCGCTCAAGACCGCCGGCTACAACAAGACGGCGCTCGTCAACGCGCCGTCGGACGCGAAGAAGTAAGGCAAGGAGGCTGAACGCTTGGCGCTCGCCCTTCGGGATCATCTCGGACGGTTTTTCTCCTGGCGGCAGCCGGGCGGCGCGGTCTCGGCCGGCACCCATGCGCTTCTGCTGCTCGCGGGCGTCTACGCTTTCAATTCTGCCCAGCCCTTCTCGCCTGCGACCGAGGCCCTGCCTGTCGAGGTCGTCTCGGACAGCGCCTTCAACGAGATGATGAAGGGCGACAAGAACGCCAAGGAAAAGGCGCCGGTGGCGGAACGCCGCGTCGATCGCGTCGCCGAAACGAAGGAAGACAAGGATCCCGGTCAGGCGAAAACCGATGTCGCCGCGCCGCCGGTGAAGCAGGAAGAGGCGCAGGCGGAAAAGCCCGAGCCCGAGCAGAAGGTCGCAATCGCGACCCCGCCGGTCCGCCCGCCTGAATTGCGCGTCGCCCCGCCGGAGCCCAAACCGCCGGCGCAGGTCGAGGAAGACGACAAGATCGACGAGCAGGCAGAGCTTCTGCGCAAGAAGCGCGAGGAGCAGAAGAAGCTCGACGAATTGAGGAAGCAGGAAGAGGCCGCCAAGGCCGAGGCCAAGCGCAAGCTCGAGGAAAAGCGCCTCGAGGAGAAACGCAAGGAGGAGGCCCGCGCCCGCGAGGAGAAGCGCAAGCTCGAGGAGACGTTGAAAGCCGAAGCCGAGGCCGAGAAAAAGGCCGAGGAACTCAAGAAGGCCGAAGAGAAGAAGAAGGCCGAAGCCGCGAAGAAGGCGGCAGAGGCCAAGGCCAAGCGCGACCAGGAAAAGCGCGAGGCCGAGGAAGCGAAGAAGCTCAACGATTCCATTCGCCAGAAACTGCTCGCCTCGCGTGATACGCCCTCTTCGACCGGCTCCTCCGGCGCCGCGGTCCACAACCGCTCGACGCTCGGCACGGCGACCGCGACCGGCGCGAAGCTCTCGCCTTCGGATCGCGCGCAACTCATCGGTATTCTGACCTCGCAAATGAGCCGCTGCATCTCCTACGCCGGCACCGCGCCGAAAACCGGCCCGCAGCTCACCTTCACCCTTGCGCAGGACGGCGCCATCATCGGCGGCGTCCGGCTCGCCAACCGTTCCGGCGAGAGCAATTTCGTGCCCTTTGCGGAAGCGACGATGCGCGCCTTACGCAATTGCCAGCCCTATCGCGTACCTGCCCGGTTCCTCGCCACCTACGAGGACTGGAAGAATATCCGGCTGAACATCGACACCTCTGAAATGCAGTAACGCCGGGGAAATGCAGTGAACCCGCCAGACAAGAACCGTCACATCGCGAGCCAGACGCCATGAACCGCCCTCTCCAGCTCTTCCGCCCGGTGATCTTCGCGATCGGCTTGATCGCGGCCTTGATGGCGCCCCTCGTCATCGCCGGTCACGCCCGCGCCCAGGCCGCCGGCTGCCGATCCGGCGAACTCTGCATCGACCTCAACCCGAAGAACTTCAAGCCGATGCCGATCGCCGTCGTCACCTTCTCCGGTGATGCGCAAGCGAGCGCGGTGTCGCAGATCGTGACCTCGAACCTCAAGCGCTCCGGCGTCTTCGAGCCGATCGACCCGGCCCGCCATCCCGAGAAGACGCTCGGCTTCGATGCCGTGCCGAACTTCCCGGCCTGGACCGCAATCGGCGCACAGGCGATCATCACCGGCCGCGTCATCCGCGACGGCGGGCGCGTCGCGGTCGAATACCGGCTGTGGGACGCGACCACCGGCAAGCAGGTCGTTGGCCAGAAGCACGCGATCGACCCGCAGAACTGGCGCCGCCTCGCGCACCTCGCGTCGGATGCGGTGTACGAGCGCATGACCGGCGAGGGCGGCTTCTTCGATACGCGTATCATCTTCGTGGACGAGACCGGGCCGAAGGAAAAGCGCCGCAAGCGTCTCGCCATCATCGACCAGGACGGCGCCAATTTCCGCGCGCTCTCGGGCGGCAACGAACTGCTGCTGACGCCGCGCTATTCCCCGCGCGGCAACCGCGTCGCCTTTATGGCGCTCACCGAGGATGGCCGCGCCAACGTGCAGGTGCTCGACCTCGCCTCCGGCCAGCGTTCGGTGATCGGCGGCGGCGACGTGACGAGCTTCGCCCCGCGGTTCGCGCCGAACGGCAGCCAGTTGGCCCTGAGCGTCGAATCCGCCGGCAACACCAACCTCGCCGTCGCCGATGTCGGTTCGGGCCAGATCCGTCGCCTGACCAACGGCAGCGCCATCGACACCTCGCCCTCCTATTCGCCGGATGGCAGCCAGATCGCCTTCGAGAGCGATCGCGGCGGCGGCCAGCAGATCTACATCATGGGCGCGGACGGCTCGGGCGCGCGCCGGATCTCCTTTGGCGACGGGCGCTATTCCACGCCGGTCTGGTCGCCGAAGGGCGATTACATCGCCTTCACGCGGCAGAGAGCCAACAGCTTCGCCATCGGCATCATGAAACCGGACGGCTCGGGCGAGCGCATTCTTACCGAGGGCTATCACAACGAAGGACCGAGCTGGGCGCCGAACGGCCGCTATGTCGTGTTCTTCCGCGATTCCGGCGCCGGGCCGAAGCTCTTCATGGTCGATGTCAACGGCCGGGTCGATGTCCCGATTCCGACCCCGGCCTTCGCTTCCGATCCGAGCTGGTCGCCGCTGAACACGGTCCGCTGATGGCGACGGAGAACGAAGCCGCGCTCGTCCTCTTCTCGGGCGGGCAGGATTCGGCGACCTGCCTTGCCTGGGCGCTCGATCGCTTCGGGCGCGTCGAGACGCTCGGCTTCGATTACGGCCAGCGCCATCTCGTGGAGCTGGAGTGCCGCAGCGCCTTCCGGGCCGGGCTCTTGCAACTGAGGCCTGGTTGGGTCTCCCGCCTCGGCGAGGATCACCTCATCGATCTCGGCGTGCTCGGCGCGATGTCGCAGACCGCGCTGACGCGCGACGTCGAGATCGCGATGGGCGCGGAGGACCTGCCGAACACCTTCGTGCCGGGCCGCAACCTGCTCTTCCTCACCTTCGCCGCCGCGCTCGCCTACCGGCGCGGCCTTCGGCACATCGTCGCCGGCATGTGCGAGACCGATTATTCCGGCTATCCCGATTGCCGGGACGACACGATCAAGGCGCTTCAGGTCGCGCTCAACCTCGGCATGGACCGCCGCTTCGTGCTGCATACCCCGCTGATGTGGATCGACAAGGCCGAGACCTTCGCACTCGCGGAAACGCTTGGCGGAGCCGCGCTCGTCGATCTCGTCGTCGAGCGGACGCACACCTGTTATGCCGGCACGCGTGACAAGCGCTACGAATGGGGCTACGGGTGCGGGCAATGTCCCGCCTGCGAACTGCGGGCCGCCGGCTTCGCGCGATACAGGCGGCGGTGACAGATCCGAAACAGGGTGGCTGATCCCTCAAAGCCCCAGGGCAAACTCGCCCGGAGCCAAAGCGAGAAATCCATGACGAACACCGATACTATCCGCCGCCGCGAAGGCTTCGCCTTTCTCGCGGCCTTCGCCGCCTGCATCCCGGCGGCCAACTGGCTCATCCAGCACGCGGGAACCTTCTGCGTGCCGAACGGGCCCTGCCTCATCCCGGTTGCGCCGGGCCTCACCGCGCCAAGCGGCGTGCTGATGGTCGGCGTCGCGCTCGTCCTGCGCGATCTTGTCCAGCGCCGGCTCGGGATCGCCTGGTCCGTGCTGGCGATCGCCGTGGGCGCCGGCCTGTCGGCGTTTTTCGCCCCGCCTGCCCTCGTTACGGCCTCGCTGGCCGCCTTCCTGCTCTCGGAGCTGGCGGATCTCGCGGTGTTCACGCCGCTCCAGCGGCGCGGATTGGTTCTCGCGGCCGTCGCCAGCAGCCTCGTCGGTCTGGTGATAGACTCCGTGGTGTTCCTGACACTTGCCTTCGGCTCACTCGATTATCTCGGCGGTCAGATCGTCGGCAAGGCGTGGATGGTCCTCATCGCCATCCCGGTGCTGCGCTGGCTGCGCGGGCGCGACGCCGCGCGCGGGTTGATGCCGGCCTGAAGAACGCCCGGAAAAAGCTCCGGCAAAACGCTCAAGAAAACGCCCAGGAAAACACTCCCGTCAAGAAAGCGTTCACCATTCGCCGCAAAGTCGCCATCCGGAACCGCTCTATTGCGGTTCCATTAGGCTTTACGGAAGCTTTCGTTAATCGCCGCAATTTTAAGTGGTTGGCCGGGGCTAAGGCTAATTCTGGGGTTCTGGGCCAATTCTGAAGGAGTTTGAGGGATGTTTCCCGCTTTTGTCACCGCGCGCGGTTCGCGCTTTGCCGCCGCCATTCTGGCTGCCGGCCTGCTCGGCGCCTGCGCTACCAAGAATACCGACGGCGATGGCGTCAACGGCGCCGGCGGCGCCTCGACGCCCGGTTCGATCCAGGATTTCGTCGTGAATGTCGGCGATCGCGTGTTCTTCGATTCCGATTCGTCCGAGATCAACGCTCAGGGCCAGCAGACGCTTGACAAGCAGGCGCAGTGGCTGGGCCGCTACCCGCGTTATTCCTTCACGCTCGAAGGCCATGCCGACGAGCGCGGCACGCGCGAATACAACTTCGCCCTCGGCGCCCGCCGTGCCGAAGCCGCGAAGAACTACCTCGTCGCGCGTGGCGTCGGCGCCAACCGCATCCGCACGGTATCCTACGGCAAGGAACGGCCGGTCGCGGTGTGTAACGACATTTCGTGCTGGTCGCAGAACCGCCGCGCCGTCACGGTGCTGAACGGCGGCGGCTGATCGGTTTTCTCACGGACCGGGAGGCTGCAAACTGGCCTCCCGCCGCCTGACACGCTAGAATGGTCGGAATGATTGCGCTGCCCGCCCGCCTCCACGGTTCCGTTTTCGCCCTGATTGCCGGGCTCGTCTTCGTCACCGGCACGCTTGCTCCGGCGCGTGCACAGGACGCCGCCGACATCCTCCTGCGGCTCGACCGGCTGGAAAACGAAAACCGCCAGTTGAACGGGCAGATCGAGGAGTTGCGGTTCCAGCTGCGCCGCACCGAGGATCAGCTCAAGCGCTTCCAGACCGACGCCGACAGCCGCTTCCGCGATCTCGAAGGTGGACGCGGCGGCGCGCGCCCAGCTACGCCCCAGCCTCCGGCCAATGACGGCCGCGGCACCTCGGGCCGGCGCTCCGATGCCTTCGACCCCAATGCAAACGGCAGCGTGCCGGGTGCACCGCGTCAGCTCGGTGCACCGGGAGCCCCGTTGACGCCGCCCGCCTCCGGCGGGGTCGCGACCCCGCCCGGAATGCCGCTGCCCGGTGGCGCGCTTCCGCCCGGCGGCCGCGTGGTGCAAGGCAACGATATCGGCGCACCGCTCGACGTTACGGGCCGTCGTCCGCCCCAGCCCGACCTCGTGCCGGCCGCGGATAATCCGCAATCGACCTTCTCTTACGCGAAGGGCCTCTTCGATCGCGGCGACTTCGAACAATCCGAAGGCGAGTTCCGGCGTTTCCTGACTTCCTATCCGCGTGACCGCCGCGTCGCGGAAGCGACCTTCTGGCTCGGCGAGACCTATCTGCGCCGCACGCGCTACCGCGAGGCGGCCGAGCAGTTCCTCAACGTCACCACCAAGCATTCCGGCGCTTCGCGCGCGCCGGAGGCGATGCTGAAGCTCGGCATCTCGTTGCGCGGCCTTGGCGCCAATCAGGAAGCCTGTGGCACGTTCGATCAGGTGACGAAGAAATATCCGAAGGCATCGTCGGCGATCCATAAGGCGGTCGAGCGCGAAAAGGCGCGGGCCAAATGCTGAAGGGAGCCGCCGTGACCGAGGATGACGACAGCGCCCTGATCGACACCCTCCCGCTCACGCCGGAAGAGGCCCTCGCCCTGTTTCGCGGCGCGCTTGGCAATGACGATTGCACGGGCATGCTGCTGTGTGTTTCCGGCGGGCCGGATTCGATGGCTGCGCTTGGCCTCGCCGTCGCCGCCCGCGCCTATCTCCCGCCGATCGCCGTTGCGACCGTCGATCACGGCCTGCGGCCCGAGTCGAAGGACGAGGCCGCTTTTGTCGCGGATTTCTGCAAGGAACTCGGCGTCCCCCATTGCACGCTCATCTGGAACGAGGGGCCAGGGCCGGATGTCAGCCAGGAAACCGCGCGCAAGGGCCGCTATGCGCTGCTCGTCGGCCATGCGCGGACGATCGAAGCCAGCCATATCGTCACCGCCCACACGCTTGATGATCAGGCCGAGACCGTGCTGATGCGGATGGCCTCGGGCACCGGCATCGGCGGCCTCGGCGCGATGCGGCCCAATGTCGAGCGCGGTGCCGTCCGCCACATCCGCCCGTTCCTCGAAGTGCCGAAGGCGCGTTTGATCGCCACCTGCACCGAGCATCACTGGCATTATTCGACCGACCCCACCAACGAGAACCCGCGCTACACCCGCACGCGGATGCGCGCCCTCATCCCGATGCTCGCAAGCGAAGGCCTGACGCCGGAACGGCTCGGCACGCTCGCCGCGCGGGCGCGCCGCACCGAGGATGCGCTCGATCAGGTCGCCCGGCGCACGGTCGAGGGTGCCATCATCCGCCGCGCCGAGGACGGCGGCGCCATCCGCCTCAAGGCCGATCCTTTCTATACCGAACCCTTCGATCTCGCCCTGCGGATGCTGCGGCGCTCGATGCTGGCGATCGGCGCCGAGAAGGACCGCGAGGTGCAGATCTCGCTCGCCAAGCTCGAACGCCTGCTCAAGAATCTGCGCATGGCGATCCGCGACCAGCGCCCGTTCCGCCAGTCGCTCGCCTGGTCGGTGATTGCGCACGGCGGCGGCTTCATCGAGGTGCGCATGGCGCCGCCCCGCCGCGCGCTCCGCGACCGGGTGGCGAGCGGCAACCGCTGAGGGGCGGGATTCACGAAGGCGTTCGAATCCCTGCCCGTCTCGCTTGGCATTTCGGCCTGCCGCTCCTAAATAGGAAGAATTGAAGGGGCGGCGCCCGATATCGGCGCACCCTAAAAACGGTGAGATGCGCGCCTGATGAACCCGAACGTCCGCAACATCGCCCTGTGGGCCATCATCCTCCTGCTGGTGCTGGCCCTGGTTTCGGTTTTCCAGAGCCCCTCCAGCCGGTCCTCCGGGCAGGAGATTTCGTACTCGACCTTCGTCGATGCGGTCGAGAAGGGGCGCATCGAGCGGATGGTCTTCTCCGGCAGCGAGGTGACCGGCACGTTCAACGACGGTTCCGGTTCGTTCCAGGCCTATGTGCCGATGGACGGCAAGCTGATCGAACGCATCCGCGAGAAGCACATCAACGTCTCGTTCCGCTCGCCGAACGCCGACAACCCCTGGTACATGTCGCTGATCGTCAACTGGCTGCCGCTGATCTTCTTCCTCGGCGTGTGGATCTTCATGTCCCGCCAGATGCAGAACGGCGCCGGCCGCGCCATGGGCTTCGGCAAATCGAAGGCCAAGCTCCTCACCGAAGCGCACGGCCGCGTGACGTTCGAGGATGTCGCCGGCATCGACGAGGCCAAGGAAGACCTTTCGGAGATCGTCGAGTTCCTGCGCGATCCGCAGAAGTTCCAGCGCCTCGGCGGGCGCATCCCGCGCGGCGTACTGCTGGTCGGCCCGCCCGGCACCGGCAAGACCTTGACCGCACGCGCCGTGGCCGGCGAGGCGAACGTGCCGTTCTTCACGATTTCCGGCTCGGACTTCGTCGAGATGTTCGTCGGCGTCGGCGCTTCCCGTGTCCGTGACATGTTCGCGGAAGCGAAGAAGAACGCGCCCTGCATCATCTTCATCGACGAGATCGACGCGGTCGGCCG
>JAVTWI010000208.1:0-8124 GCA_032229845.1 Rhabdaerophilum sp. | reverse complement strand
GCAGGCGCCGTCCGCCGCTGTTCGTCGCCTGCAGCACCAGCCGGCCGCCTTCCGTTCCGAGCGACCAGCGGACCTGCGGCGCGCTGACATTCTCGGGTGTCACGAAGACGGGGATGGAATGGCGCATGACCAGCGCGACCGTGCCCGACCGCATCCGGCTTTCATCCGGGAGTTGATCCACGAGAACGCGATAGGCTTCCTCCCTGGCGGGCTGGCTCTTGTCGACGCGGATCACCCGGACGGAATACGTCGCCCCCGGATCGAGGGTGGTGATCGGCGGTGAGGTCACGACGGTATCCGTTTCCTCGAAGCGCTCCTCGCCACCCTGCTGGACCCAGCGGAACACCCGTGTCTGAACCTCGAACGGCGTCTTGCCGGTGTTGCGGACATTCACGGCGGAACTCGGCGCCTGACCGGAGAGTTCGATCAGGACGGGCGATGCTTGCAGGGAATTGGCATGAGCCGGCAGCGCGACCGCGCCGGCCAGAGCGAACAAGACGATGCCTCCGAGGGCGCCATGCACGGACTTCATGCCTTTATCCCGCTCTCAGTAGGTCACGGTGACAGTGACGACATCGGTGTAGGTGCCCGGCGGCGGAACCGTCTGCGCGCCGACACGGCCATAAACCGTGAGCGCCTGGTTCGCACCGGTGCCTGTGCCGGAGGCGGTGTCCGTGCCGACGACGTCGCCCCAGACCTGGGTGCGGGCCGCGTCGCGATAGAGTGCATAGGTCACATAGTTCGAACCGTTGACGAGCCGGCGCGACGACGAGCTCCCTCCGCCCGAGCCCAGGCCGATGCCGACGTTATACGGCGTCGTGCTGGAGCATTTCACCGTGATGGTGCTGCTCTGGTCGACCGCCGAGCTGATCGCTGCGGTACTGCCGAAATTGAGATCGGACGCCGAGACGACCTCGCAGGAGGCCAGGATCGTGATCTGGACGTTCATCGATCCGGTTGCGGTCGCGGCTTGAGCAGTTCCTGCGCCAGCCGTGGCCATGAGGGCCAGCAGGCCCTTCATTGCTTGTTTCATTGCGGATTCTCCACCTACCGACCTCTCCTGGCCGGGATCCGGAAAATCCTTGGTAAGGTCTTTCTAATGATTTAATTCCCTGCCAACCTTCCGGATACCCCGCAGGGATGGTAAACGACACGTTATGGTTGTGATATTTTTCGGCTAAACTCTGCCAACAGTGCGGGTGTCGGGCAATCGGGGCATGGCGGACGGCGTGGCGATATCACTGTTGACGCCAGAGCCTTGAAACGGGATTGATCCGGTTCGCCATCGGGTTTGGCGCCCGGTATACCCGCTTCGTCCGTCAACCACCTCCCCGCCTCGGACCGATCGGTTTCTCCAAAGGGAGTTGCCGGGCGTTCCGGGCGGCCACACCCCGAGGCCTGTCACATGATGAAACCCGCAACCGCATCGAGCGCCCTGAAGGTTCAGGCCGTGCTGGGGCCTGCCTTCCGGGTGATGGAATTCGACGCCAGCACCCGGACGGCCGCGGATGCTGCGGCCGCGGTTGGCTGTTCGGTAGACCAGATCGCCAAGTCGCTGGTGTTCAGGACCGTGAACAGCGATCGCTTCGTTCTCGTTATCACCTCGGGCGCCAACCGCGTCGACGAGCGCGCCGTGAGCGCCATCCTCGGCGAAAAGATCGGGCGGGCGGACGCGGATTTCGTCCGTGACAGGACCGGTTTTGCCATCGGGGGCGTCCCTCCCGTCGGCCATGCCACGCCGCCCTTGGTGCTGGTCGATGAAGACCTGATGCGCTTCGAGGTTATCTGGGCCGCGGCGGGTACGCCGAACGCTGTGTTCGAGCTGACGCCGGAGCAATTGCTTGAACTGACGGGAGCGGCGCCCGTGCGCGTCGCGGCACAGGCCAAAAGCTGATCCCGCAAATGACAGCGCGGTCGGCATGCTTCCCGGCCGCTGCGGCTTGATCGTCCTGATGGTGGGTAGCCGGTTCAGGTAATTTTCCTTGCGAGAACACAGGCCGCGATCGACGCGCCCCGCTGGCGCCTTGCCGAGGACGGCGCCCTTATCGTCGAGGAGACCCTGTCGACGGCAATCGCCGGTCTACTGCGCGGAAGGGGGGCAATGGTCTTAGAGCCTGTTCAGCCGAGAGAAGTGAGCACCGTACCGCCGCACTCACCGAGTGACGTCAGCTTTTGCGCGGCCTGATCCATGCCGGGCCAAGGTGCTTTCCGAGACTTTTTTGGTTTGTCTGACAGCACCAAGCCGGTTGGGTCAGCGCGCAGATCCTTTCGGTTGATAGCGGCCGGTCCTCACGACAGCGCTCGATCAATAGCACCCTTGGCCTGTTCCCTGTGTAACTGCGCGGCATCACTTAACGTCCTAGCCTTGGCTCGGAAGTTATTTTTTCCCTTGGCGTTCGAGGACGCGGTGGGGATACTCGTTGCAGCGGACTGAGACGGCGGCAACAAGAAAGTGGCAGGCGATTTGATCATGAAGGCGTCATCCAAGCTACGCGCGGCGGCGAGATTTTTCGGGTTCGCGCTGCTTGTTCCAGGGTTGCTGGCTTTCGCCTTTGGCGCGGGCGCCGCAGACAGGGCGGGTGCGGTCGATTCATTGTTCGGCCTTGCACAGGCAGAAATTGCGAAAACAGAACGAAAGCTGGCGCAGGGCGATTCCGTGTTCGTTGGTGATACCGTCATGACGGCCTTTCAAAGCCGCGTGTCGATGCAAATGGGCGAGGCAACACGTATCAGGCTCGGAGAAAACGCGCGCCTTCGCATTGATCGCTACCTGATGGGCGTCGGCGGTACGCTGACGTTGGGCTCGGGGCCGATGCTGTTCGACCGGCCTTCGGGCGCCCGTCCGGAGGCGCTCAAGATCAGGGGCGCCTTTGGCGTTATCGCGGTGCGCGGGACGCGCTTCTTCGCCGGTCCCAGCCAGGGAAAGCTGGCGGTGTTCGTCGATCGCGGCAGCGTAAGCGTCACCTCCGGCGGAAGCACCGTTACACTCGCAGCCGGCGAGGGGACCGATGTTGCCCGCCCCGGTGCGCCGCCGACCGCGCCAAAATCCTGGGGTCACGGACGGATCGTCGAAGCCTTTTCGACTGTCCGCTAGGAGGACCGGTTGCTGAACGCCCAGCCCACGACGGAGAAGATCGCGACTGTTGACGAACTGCGTGCGGTCTTCGCCGACATCGCCCCGGAGGAAGCGCGTGCGCTGCTGGCAGCATTCCGGCGCGTGACCTATTCCGCCGGAGAGGCGATCTTCACCCAGAACGAGCCTGGCGAATTCATGTTGATTGTCTCGACCGGCCGGGTGCGCCTCTCGATCGTCTCGGAAGAGGGGCGCGAGCTGAATCTGCGCCACGCGATCGCCGGTCATGTGCTGGGCGAAATCGCGGCCCTCGATGGCGGACCGCGCAGTGCCACGGCCGTCGCGATCGAACCGGTGTCGGCCATGATGCTGACGCGCAAGGATCTCAGGGGGCTGATGCAGCAGTATCCGGCCTTCGCGGAGCGGTTTGTGATCTGGCTCTGCCAACGGCTGCGGCAGACGACCGATCAGCTCGAAGCCATCGCGCTCTACCCGCTGGAAGTCCGGCTGGCGCGGTTTCTTCTGTTCACCCTGCAGGGGCGGCGTTCCTCCGACGGGCGCAGGATTCCGCTCGAACTTGGCTTTTCGCAAGGCGAACTCGCCCAGTTCGTCGGCGGCAGCCGGTCAAAGGTAAATGTCGCGCTCGGTGTTTTGGAGGGCGCGGGCGCGATCAAGAGGACGGCGGATCGCCTGTTCTGCTCGCCTGAACGGCTCTCGGAGATCGCCGGCGCCGATGTCGAAGGCTAGGGCCCCGATCCGCTGGCTGACCCCGGTCATCTCTGGCCTCGCCGCCGCGTCCTGTGGCATCGCATTGCTGCTGCTGGGGCCAGCCGCCTGGCGGGAGTCTCTCCGCGCAGGGACGGAGGATGGCATCCTGCGATGGGCCTTTGCCCGCAAGGGAGAGCTTCCTGCCCCGGTCCCGCTCGCGGTGGTGGACATCGACAGCGCGACGCTCGCACGTGTTGGCGCATGGCCCTGGCCGCGCGAACAGCTTGCGCAGCTCGTCAATCGCATCGCGGATGGAGAACCTGCCGCGCTCGGTCTCGATCTGGTGCTCGCGGGGGCGGACCCTCGCTCGCCTGTGCAGGAACTGCTGAGGCGCGGCCTGTCCGCCGATGCCCCTGCCATCAAGGCGATCGAGGCAAGCCTGCCGGACGGTGACAAGGCGCTCAGGATGGCCCTGGCGCGGGTGCCGACCGCCCTCGGCTTCGCACTAGACCTCAAGGCGACGCCAGCCGCCCGTCCGGCGCAGTTCCTGACAGCCGGCGACATCGTGCTTGATCGTCTCTGGCGGGCGCCGGGCGTGATCGCGCCGGACAAGGTCGTCCCCGATGAGGCCGGGTTGGGACTAGTGGCGCTCCCGGCGGATTCGGATGGTGTTGTGAGACGCCTTCCGCTCATCGTCGAGGCGGCCGGTCAGCTCCATCCCGGTTTAAGCCTTGAATTGCTCCGGGTAACCTCAGGCGCCTCGGCGTTCATCCTTTCCGGGGCGCCGCGGGCCGTGATGGCGGGAGACTTCCGCATCGCGATGCCGGGTGACGGTCTGTTGCGGCTGGTTCCTGGACTTGTGCCACTGTCGAAGTTGCAACGTGTTCCGGCGACGGCGCTTCTCGGCGGTGACCGGCCGGATCTACGCGGAAAGATCGTTCTGCTGGGGGCCAGTGCGCCCGAAATCGGCGGTCTCAGGCTTTCAGTGGAAGATGACCTGACCCCGAGCGTGATGATCCACGCCCAAGCCATCCTGCAGATGGCGGCGGGCCTTTCGCCGCGCGCGCCGAACGGTGCGACGGCGCTGGAACTCGGCGCCGCCGGGCTGGCTGCGACAGCGGGAGCGATCCTGCCGGCGGCGCTTTCGCCGGTGTTTGCCGTTCTCGCCGCGGCGCTGCTGGTTGCCGCCCTAGTTGGCGCGACGGTCATGGTGCTGGCGTCAAGCACGATCCTTTTCAATCCGCTGACACCCGTTGTCGCGATCGTGCTGGGGTTCGCCGTGTCCGCGCTGGTGACCTTTGCCATGCTGCGCAGGCAAGCCTCGAAAATCCGCCGCCGCTTCGAGCAGCATCTCTCACCCGAGGTGGTCGCCAAGATCGCCTTGAACCCCAATCAGGCCAAGCTTGCGGGAGAGCGGCGCGAGATCACGGCACTTTTCACGGATATCGAGGGCTTCACGGCCTTTACCGAACATGCCGGTGCCGAACTGATGATTGGCTTGCTCGACCGGTACTTCGAAGGCGTTGTCGAGGTGATTCTCAGGCACGGCGGCACCGTCGACAAGATCGTTGGCGATGCCGTGCATGCGATCTTCAATGCGCCTCTCGATCTCGACAATCATGCCGGTCGCGCGGTCGCCTGCGCCGGCGAGATCATCCGCTGGACCGAGGCTTTCCGGCAGGAGGGCGATGCGGCGCGGCTGAACCTTGGCCGGACCCGGATTGGGATCGAGTCTGGGGAGGCCGTCGTCGGCGACGTCGGAGTCCGATCGAAGCTCGATTACACCGCGCATGGTTATGCGGTGAATGCCGCCGCGCGCCTTGAAAGCGCCAACAAGGAGTTCGGCACCGCCATCTGTATCGGGCCAGGAACTGCCGGGAGAGTCACTCCCGGAGTGTTACGCCCCTTGGGGTCGCTCCTGTTACGGGGGCATTCGCAGCCCGTCGAGGTCTGGACCGTTGCCTGATACGGCACCGCGCCCGGCTATTTCCTGACGTCATTGCGCAAGCGTCGCCGGAAATCGCGGGGCGGTTTCACTCGTCGCGCATCGCCCGCGCGATCCGGTCGCGCAGCGGGCCGAGAAGGTAAGCGAGCATTGTGCGTTCGCCGGTGATGATCAGCACTTCGGCCGGCATGCCGGGAACGAGTTGCTTTGCGAGAGCCGGCGGGATGTTCTCGGGCTCGATGACAATCTTCGCCTGATAAAAGGTCTCCCGCGAGCGCGCGTCTTCGACGGCGTCAGCCGAAACGGTTTCGACACGGCCAAAAATGGGGGCCGGTTTGCGGGCCGCAAAGGCAGGGAAACGGACTTCGGCCTTCTGGCCGGGGCTGATGCTCTGGATGTTGAGCGGCGAAACCCGCGCGGTCAGGGTAATGTGCTCGAGCGGCGGCACGACTTCGGCCAGTGTTGCTCCGGGGGAGACCACGGCGCCGGGGGTTTTGACGGAAACATTGAGAACGATACCCGTGCGCGGTGCGCGCACCTCGACGCGGTTGAGGACCGCCTCAGCCACTTCCAGCCGCTCGCGCAGGTCATTCATCTTGGCGCGAACCTCGGCAAGAAGCTGTGTCTGTTCCTCGGCTGCGCGCTGACGGGTCTGGCGGATCTGGAGCCGGGCTTCCTCGATCACCTGCGTGAAACGATCCAGTTCGCCTTCCAGCCCGCCGATGTCGCCTTCGAGGCGGGCCGCGTCGCGCTCCAGCGCCCTGAGACGGTTCCGTGGAAAGAACCCCTTTTCCACGACGGGACGAATGGTTTCGATTTCCGCGGAAAGGCTGGAATGTTGCGTCCGGAGCGAGGCCAGCCGGCGGTTGCGCCCTTCGATGTCCTTTTCCGTCTGCTCGATCCGCGTTTCAAGGATGCCGATCTGGTTCTCCATCGACCTTCGGCGCTCCGCCAGAAGCCGCTCCTGCTCGACCATCAGTTGCTGCATTTCGGCCTGGGAGGCCTTGCTGGTCAGCGTCGAAGGAAAAGCAATGGTTGCCCGCCCTTCGCGTTCGGCGAGAATGCGCGCTTCTTCGGCGCGCTGGCGGTCGAGCTGCTTGGAAAGGAGATCGAAATTGGCGCGTGCGCCCGTCGCATCGATGCGGAACAGGATCTGCCCTTCGCTGACAGCCTCGGAATCCTTCACCAGAATTTCCCGAACGATTCCGCCTTCGAGATGCTGAACCGGCTTTCGGTCACCCTCGACGGCGATGCGGGCAGGGGCCACGGCGGCGCTGTCGAGCGGGGCGAAGGCAGCCCAGGTGCCGAACCCGCCAAAAACCAGCACGATGGCAAAGAAGGCGAGGCGAGTGTAGCGCCGGTGATCGTGAAGCTGGTCGTCGTGTTCCTGGTTGGGATCGGTCATATCGGAATTCCCGGCGTCGTTTTTCTTGCCCGCGCGCGGGTCAGGGCCAATCGGGGCTGCTCGAATCGATGGCCGCCGGACGGTTTCCCGCCCGACGGCCGGCTATGGTATCGCGGCATCAGCCGAAGAGGTTGAACGAAGGCGGCGGATTGTCGTCGTTGTTGCCGCCGTCGTTATCGCCCTTGAGGCCGGTGATCTCGCCGGTATTCTGCGGCTCGCTGCCCTTGGGCGCGCCGGAGGACTTTTTCCCGCCTCTGTCGAACGACAGGCCGTCGAAGTCCTGATCCGGCTTGGAACCCGGGAGCCGGTTGAAGAAGTCGGCCGGAATTTCCTCCTTCGGCTCGAAATCGAGCTTGTCGCCATTGCCCGCCTTGCCTGCGGCGAAGGGCAGAACCTTGGCATCGCCGTCGTCGGTCCTGGCGAGGTTGAAGAAGGAATTGCCGCCACCGCCTCCCTTGCCCTTGCCGGCGTCGATCGCTGCCTGAGCTTCGTCGAAGAAGGAGGAGAAGAAGCCCGAGTCGCCCTTCTCGCCCGAGCCGCCCTTGCCACCCTTTTCGACCGAGAGCGCCTGCTCCTTGCCCTGATCGGCGGTGCTGATGACATCGAGGGCATCGTCGACCTTGGACTTCTCCGCAAAGCCCTCGCGGAAGGCATCAAGGACATTTCCGCCGGCCTCGGCTGCCGCTTCCGCCGCCTTGGCGGCACCGTTGGCCAGACCGCCGGTGACATCGGCCACGACAGAGGCCGCAGCGGCGACGCCATCGAGCACCTTTTCTCCGGTTTCGACAGTATCCTTCGCGACGTCTTCCACGAATTGCGCCGCGCCCTGAACGCCATCGACAAGGGCCTTGTCGGCGGCCTTGAAGGCATCGGCGGCCGCTTCCACGACATCGGCCGTTCCGGGCAGCACATCGTCGGCCGCTTCGACGGCATCGGCGATAGCATCGCTGACGGCGCCGACGGCGCTGTTCACGGCGTCCTTCGTCTCGCCGA
>JAVTWI010000207.1:0-8157 GCA_032229845.1 Rhabdaerophilum sp. | reverse complement strand
GAGAAGCCGACGATGGCGATGAACTCGCCTTCGGCCACCGAGAGATTGACGTCAGCCAGCACCTCCGTGCGCTGGGCGCCCTCGCCGTAGGTCTTGGTGACGCCCCGAAGTTCGAGAATGGGCTGGGCGTTCATGCGTTCCTCCTCACCGGTTCGACGAATAGGTGAAGGCGGATTGCAGCGCGTACATCAGCCGGTCGAGCAGGAAGCCGATGACGCCGATGGTGAGCACCGCCACCATAATCTTGGCGAGCGACTGCGAGGAGCCGTTCTGGAACTCGTCCCATACGAATTTTCCGAGGCCGGGATTCTGCGCGAGCATTTCGGCTGCGATCAGCACCATCCAGCCCACGCCCAGCGACAGCCGCAGACCGGTGAAGATCAGCGGCAGCGAGGAGGGCAGGATGAGCTTCGTCACCGTCCGCCAGGTCGGGAGCTGGAGCACGCGGCCGACATTGAGCAGATCCTTGTCGATCGAGGCGACGCCCAGCGAGGTGTTGATCAGCGTCGGCCAGAGCGAACACAGCGTCACGGTCACCGCCGAGATGACGAGCGACTTCGGAAAGGCGTCGGAAGGCGTGACGTAGAGCGCGGAGACGACCATCGTCACGATCGGCAGCCAGGCGAGCGGTGAGACTGGCTTGAAGATCTGGATCAGCGGGTTCAAAGCGCCGTTTACGGTCTTCGAAAGGCCGCACATGATCCCGAGCGGCACCGCGAAGATCGTGGCGATGATGAAGCCGAGCGCCACCGTCTTCAGGCTGGTGACGATCTGGTCGATGTAGGTCGGCTTGCCGGTGTAGGAGCGGTGCTTCACATCCGCCGAACGACCTTCGGCCACGAGCTTGGCGTTGCGCTCGTCCTGCCGGGCGTAGAACTGCGCCTCCTTCACCCGTTCCGCCTTGTGGTCGGCATAGAGGTTGAGGGTCTGCGACCAGACCTGCGCCGGGCCGGGAATCGCGCCGAGCGAAGTCTGCACCCGCGGCGCGAACACCGCCCAGAGCGCGAGGAACGCGAGTATGCCGATCAGCGGCACGAAGAGCTGCTGCCAGAGCGCCCTGAGCTGATGGCGGGGGCTGTCGCCGGCCGCAATCTTCAGAAGCGGCACCACGAAGCCGAGGCCGACGACCCCGAGCGTGCCGCTGGCGCGGTTGAGCCAGTGATGGATGCGCTCGCGGCGCACGCGCCGGGCTTCATCCGCCTTGATATCCACGAGATCGCTGGCCATCGCCATGATTGAACTCCGGTCTTGCATGGGAAAAGGGGGCGCCACACCGGCGCCCGCCGGATCAGCCGCCGACGACGCTCGCGCCTTCGACCTTCTGCTGGCCCTTGAGGCCGATCTTCAGACTGTCGATGTAGGCGTTGGGCTTGCGGCCGTCGTAGGCGACCTTGTCGATGTTGTCGGAGGTCACGTCACGATAGCCGTCGCTCTTCCACGGGAAGTCGGCTTCCTTGGCCTTGCCGTCCTCGACGAGCAGCTTGGCGGCCTTGAGGTAGAGATCCGGGCGATAGACCTTCTTGGCCGTCTCGGCGTACCAGCCGTCGTCCTTGAACTCGGGAATCTGGCCCCAGCGGCGCATCTGGGTGAGATACCAGACGGCGTCCGAGTAGTAGGGGTAGGTCGCGAAATAGCGGAAGAAGACGTTGAAATCCGGCACCTGGCGCTTGTCGCCCTTCTCGTATTCGAAGGTGCCGGTCATCGAGTTCGCGATGACCGCCTTGTCGGCGCCGACGTATTCCGGCTTCGAGAGAATCTCGACTGCCTTCATACGGTTGGCGTTGCTGTTCTCGTCGAGCCAGATCGCGGCGCGGATCAGTGCCTTGGTGAGCGCGAGCACCGTGTTCGGGTTCTTCCCGGCGAATTCGGCGGTGATGCCGAACACCTTCTCCGGGTTGTCCTTCCAGATCTCGTAGTCGGTGATCACCGGCACGCCGATGCCCTTGAACACCGCAGCCTGGTTCCACGGCTCGCCGACACAATAGCCGTTGATCGTGCCGGCTTCGAGCGTCGCCGGCATCTGCGGCGGCGGCGTCACGGAAAGAAGCGCCTGCGCCTGCACGGTGCCCGTGACATCGGTCGGCGAATAGAAGCCCGGATGCACGCCACCGGCGGCGAGCCAGTAGCGCAGCTCGTAGTTATGGGTCGAGACCGGGAAGACCATGCCCATCTTGAAGGGTTTGCCCTCGCCGCGCAGCTTCTCGATCGCCGGCTTGAGCGCCTCGGCGGAAATCGGGTGAACCGGCTTGCCATCCGCGCCCTTGGGGATCGCCGGCTTCATCATCTCCCAGATGGCGTTGGACACCGTGATGGCGTTGCCGTTGAGATCCATCGAGAACGGGGTGACGATATGCGCCTTGGTGCCGAAGCCGATGGTCGCGGCGAGCGGCTGACCGGCGAGCATATGCGCGCCGTCAAGTTCGCCTGTGATGACGCGGTCGAGCAGCACCTTCCAGTTGGCCTGCGCCTCGAGCGTCACGAACAGGCCCTCGTCCTCGAAATAGCCGAGCTCCTTGGCGATCGCGAGCGGCGCCATGTCGGTGAGCTTGATGAAGCCGAACTTCAGCTCATCCTTTTCCACCTTGAGGCTGGCCGCGCGCGCCCTGCGCAACCCTGCCAGCGAGGCGAAGCCGAGTGCGCCGGCGCCCAGCAGGAAACGACGGCGATCCAGGGCCGGGAAAGCGGTTGTGGATGCAAGTTGCCGGCGGACGGAAATCTGGCGCGTGGACATGGGGAACCCCTCGATCTGGTTGAGATGACATCCACGGAACGAGGAACGAAGGCCCTCCCGGACTCCGGCTGCAGCGCCGGTCCCGCTTCAAAAGCGATGATCCGTGAATGAAAAAGGCCCTCGTTGGCCAATCAGGTTTACAGCAACCCATGTGCCAAATGCCGGAACAGACGCATTCTGGCTCATATTGCGACGAATTGTCCCCGAAAGCATGAATTTGGCCGCTTTGCGGGTCCGCGCCCACGCGCCAGACTCTGACGCGGAAACGACCGGCTGCATATTGTTGCGCCGCACAATGCCTATTTCGTAGGCAGGCCTGTCAGCCGCCGGCGGCGTCGAAGAAGCCGAATCGCGGCAGCCGGACGTCGCCAAGCGTCCCCGGAACAACGACCCCGGCGGCCCGCTCGGCCACCTTGGGCCGGTCATCCGCGAGCGGGGCCGAAATCGCCCGCACGCGCTGCGCCTCGCGCAGGAGATCGGGCCGGAACGCGGCACGGATCCGCGCTACATCGCCCTGTCCGGTGCCGATCTGGCCCCAACGGCGCATCTGGCCCAGGAACCATTCCGCGTCGCTCTTCCAGGGGAAATTCGCCAGATCGGCGGCATAGGTCAGGAACCGCCCGTCGCCATCAAGGCGACCGTCGAGCGAGGGAAGCAGATCCTCGGGCGGCAGATCGATGAGGTCCGGCGCAGAAAGCAGGTCGATCAGCTCCGTCCGATTGGCGGCGTCCTGGCACCAGAAGGCCGCATCGAGCATCGCCTGGAGCAGGACGGCGATCCGTTCGGGCTGCCGGAGCGCCCAATCCTCCCGCACCGCGAGAACCTTTTCCGGGCTCGCCCGCCAGATCGCGGCCTTGGTCAGCACGATGGTGCCGGCCGCGCGGCGACAGGCCACGGAATTCCACGGCTCGCCAACACAGAAGCCGTCGATCCGCCGGCTTGCCAGCGCATCCGGCATGAAGGGCGGCGGCAGGATCGCGATCTCGATATCGCGATCGGGATCGATGCCGCAGGCTGCGAGCCAATAGCGTAATTCGTAATTATGCGCCGAATAGGGATGGACGACGCCGAAGGTCAGCCGTTCCTTCCCGGCCGCCACGCGGTCAGCAATGACCGTGCGCAGCGCCCGCCCCAGCATAACGGGTTCCGCCGGGAATTGCGTCACGCCGGCCGTGCGAAGGGCCTCCGCCAGTTCGGCGGAAAAGGTGATGGCATTCCCGCCCGTACCGAGCGCCATCGGTGCGATCAGCGGCGTATCGAGCGGAGCGAGCCCGAGCGCAGCGGCAACCGGCATCGGCGCGAGGAGGTGGGCCGCATCGAGATGGCCGATGGCGAGGCGGTCGCGGATATTCGCCCATGAAGTTTCGCGGACCAGTTCCAGATCGAGGCCGCGCGCGGCGGCGAACCCCTTGCGGGCGGCGACAATCGGTATCGCGGCATCCATCAACGGGATGAAGCCGAGACGCAGGGGCATGAGGGGGGGATTCAAGGCTCGTCTCCCGTCGGTTTTTCGCCCAGCAGAAGCTCGGCGCTGGCGACGAGCGCGCGGGCAATATCGCCCATCTTCTGGCTCTGCTGCATGGCAGTGCGGCGGAGAAGGTGATGCGCCTCGTCCTCGCTGAGCCCGCGCGTGCGGATCAGGATCGCCTTGGCGCGGTCGATGACCTTGCGATCTTCCAGCGCGCGACGGGTGTCCTCCAGTTCGGACCGCAGGCGCGAATAGGCATTGAACCGCGCGACCGCCATGTCGAGGATGGATTTGACGCGGTCCTGTCGCAGCCCGTCCACCACATAGGCCGAGACACCCGCCTCGATGGCCGAGGCCATCATCCCGGTATCCGAGCGGTCGACGAACATCGCGATCGGGCGATCGACGACCCGGCTCATCTGCAGCACATGTTCGAGCTGGTCGCGGTTCGGGTTCTCGAGGTCGATGACGATGACGTCCGGCGCGGTCTCGGCGATGCGGCGCACGATGCCGTTCATATCCGAAACGATACTGACACGCGTGTGGCCGGCCTCGCGCAGCCCTGCCTCGATGATCGCCGCCCGGATGCGGTTCTCGTCAAGGATCAGGATGGAAAGGTCCGAGTGCATCGCTATCCGCAGCATGGTTGCGTTGAACGCAGAAGCAAATCTGATGCCGGTCGGACGCCGGAAACCTCAAGAACCAGGCTGGGACAAGCCAGCCTGGTTCGTTGTCATGGCGCCGGGGGGCGCGGTTATTTCGCAGTGATAACCTTCATGACGAGCTTGTCGTTCATACGGACCGGCCCATCTTCCTTGGCGCCGAGCGAATATTCGAAGATACCGGTTTTCGTCCCACCTGCTTCGGAATGCAGCATCAGCATCAGCTTGTCTCCGGATTTCACAGGTTCGGTGAGAATCGCAACGACGTCAGTATTCACGCCCTTGCGCAGAGGCGCGTGGCCGACAACAGGGCCGGGCTTCATCCCATCGGTGCGATGAACAACCAGCCAGCCGTTCTCGCCCGCGACAATCTTCGAGGTGATGACAGTGCCGGAGGATACATCCTGATCCTCGCCGGCGACAGACAAGGTTTCAGCGTGCGCGAAGGCAGTTGAAAACATGATTGCCGTGAGTGTCGGCAGGAACATTTTTTTGGGGGCTGTATTTTTCACGGAGTTTCTCCTTGGTGTTGAGTATATCAGCCGTCCTCGACCATTGCCGGCGGACGCGGCACGCGCAGCGCCGTAATAAGTAAACGCTCCGTTTTCGGGTTTGGATGCTGCGTCATCGATCACAATGATTTGTCGGTTGTGTTGTGATCGATATCCGGAATTGCTGCGTACAAGCTCGGCAGGGGGCGAGACTGCGCGCATCAACACCCCTATTTTGTTTTGAAACACGCTTCCCTTTTGCCCATTCACCCGCCAGAACACAGCATACACATCCATCAAAGGATCGGGACAATGGATCTAGGCATCAAGGGCAAGGTGGCGCTGGTCACCGCCTCTTCGGGCGGGCTTGGCGCCGCCATCGCGCGCACGCTGGCCGCCGAGGGCGCGAAAGTCGCGATCACCGGCACCAACCGCGACAAGCTCGACAAGACCGAGGCGGCCATCAAGGCCGCCGGCGGCACCGTCATCAGCCTCGTCTGGGATCTTGGCGACCTCGCCCTGATCGAACCCTCCATCGCCCGGATCGAGAAGGAACTCGGCCAGATCGACATTCTCGTCAACAATACCGGCGGCCCGCCGCCCTCGCCCGCCGCCGGGCAGGCGCAGGATGTCTGGACGAAGCACTTCAATTCGATGGTGCTTTCCGTCATCGCGATCACCGACCGTGTGTTGCCGGGAATGCGCGCGCGCAAATGGGGGCGGGTTCTGACCTCGACCTCGATGGGCACCATCGTGCCGATCCCCAACCTCGGCGTCTCCAATACCTTGCGTGCGAGCCTTGTCGGCTGGTCGAAGACCGTCTCGCGCGAGGTTGCCAAGGAGGGCGTGACCGTCAATGTGATCTCGCCGGGCCGCATCCTGACCGACCGCATCTACCAGATCGACGGCGCGGCCGCGAAGCGCGAAGGCAAGACGATCGAGGAGGTCGCCGCCGCCTCGCAGGCGACTATTCCCGCCGGGCGCTACGGCGATCCGCAGGAATTCGCCGATGTCGCGACCTTCCTCTGCTCCGCGCGCGCCTCCTACGTCACCGGCTCGAATGTCCGGGTCGATGGCGGCGTCATTCCGAACGTCTGAGATTTCCACGAAGAAAGACCTCCATGACCATCGAATTCAAGACCCCCGAGGTCGCCCCGCTCTCCGCCGACCTCAAGGCGATGCTCTCGGGCATCACCACCGCGACGCTGACGACGATCCTCCTCAAGAAGGGCCTGCGCAACGTCTGGCTGCGCGGCGCACGGCCGATCCGAGCCGGGCAGCCGCGCCTCGTCGGCCGCGCCTTCACGCTGCGCTTCGTGCCGGCGCGCGAGGATCTCGCGACACCGGAGAGCTGGTCCTCGCCGATCTCGACGCGCGGCGCCATCGAAGCGATGCCGGATGGCGTGATCGCGGTGGTCGATTCGATGGGCGTGAAGGATGCCGGCATCTTCGGCGATATCCTCTGCGCGCGCATGAAGAAGCGGAACGTCACGGCGCTCATCACCGACGGCGTCGTCCGCGATCTCGCCGGCGTGCTCGGCACCGGCCTGCCGGTCTGGTGTGATGGCGCGGCGGCGCCGCCCTCGGTCGCCGGGCTGACCTTCGTTGACTGGCAATTGCCCATCGGTTGCGGCGGCGTCGCGGTATTCCCCAACGATGTCATTGTCGCGGATGACGATGGTGCGGTGCTGATCCCGCAGGCGATCGTCGACGAGGTCGCGAAGCTCGGCGTCGAGCAGGAGCGCATGGAAGGCTGGATCATGAGCGAAGTCGAGAAGGGGCTGCCGCTTCCAGGCCTCTACCCGATGAACGCTGAAACCAAGGCCCGCTACGAGGCATCGAAGAAATGAGCGCAAGCATCAAGGCTTACACCGGCGTCTTCCCTATTGCGCCGACGCC
This sequence comes from Rhabdaerophilum sp., assembly GCA_032229845.1. Taxonomy (GTDB): domain Bacteria; phylum Pseudomonadota; class Alphaproteobacteria; order Rhizobiales; family Beijerinckiaceae; genus Rhabdaerophilum. The sequence goes on along the minus strand of JAVTWI010000207.1, from coordinate 906 downwards.
GTTCCTTCCCGAAGGAACCGTGGATTGGGCGAGCGTCGACCGCCTGTTCGATTTCTACGGTCGGATCGGCGCCGATGGCGTCACCGTTCTCGGCATCATGGGCGAAGCGCCGAAGCTGGAGCCACATGAATCGCTCGAAATCCTCAAGCGCGCGGTGAAAATTCTCGGCAAGCCGGTGATCGTCGGCGTATCCGCGCCGGGATTTGCCGCCATGCGCAGCCTCGCGCGCGAGGCGATGGACGCGGGCGCGGCCTCCGTGATGATCGCACCGCCGAACACCCTGCGCACCGATGACCAGATCACCGGCTACTACGCACAGGCGGTGGAAGCCATCGGCGCGGACGTGCCGTTCGTCATCCAAGATTATCCGCTGATCACCTCGGTACAGATGACGCCGGGCGTGATCCGCAAGATTGTCACCGACAATGCCTCCTGCGTGATGCTCAAGGCCGAGGACTGGCCGGGGCTGGAGAAGATCTCGCTCTTGCGCAAATGGCAGAAGGACGGTTCGCTTCGTGACCTCGCGATCATGACCGCGAACGGCGGCCTGTTTCTCGATTTCGAGATGGATCGCGGCGCGGATGGCTCCAACACCGGCTACGCCTTCCCGGAAATGCTGATCGATGTCGTGGCGTTCGCGAAGGCTGGTAACCGCGACGCGGCGCATGACCTCTTCGATGCCCATCTGCCGCTCTTGCGTTACGAGCAGCAGCCGGGCGTGGGGCTCGCGGTTCGGAAATACGTGATGATGAAACGCGGTATCCTCGCCTCGGACGCGCAACGCAAGCCAGGCGGCACGCTTTCGGCAACCGCGAAGGCGGAGGTGGATTATCTGCTCGCGCGGCTTGCGAAAACCGACCCACGCGCCGCTCTTTGATGCCAGCACGTCACTACGCGTCCGGCTGC
>JAVTWI010000206.1:0-8194 GCA_032229845.1 Rhabdaerophilum sp. | reverse complement strand
GCGCCGGTCCTGAAGCCTGATCTTCGCTTGCTCAACCGGAGCTAGAGCATCATCCCATCAATTGGGTGCCGGTTGACGGATAGGACGATGCGACAAACAAAGAGATAGAACTGTCGATCTGCTGCAATCAGGTTGGAAACGGCTCAGGGGCCTTCAACCTGCGTCGCGCATCGCCTGCGCGATCCGCTGGCGCAGCGTATCCGGGTTGAGCAGCACGATCGCGCCGCGCGTGCGCTCCATCAGGTTCTCGGCCTTCATGGCGCTCAGTTCGCGCGTGATCTGTTCACGCCGGCAGCCGACGCGTGCAGCCAGCACGTGATGGACCGGCGGCGGCGAGACAATCCGCGCCGGCGCGGCATTCGGACGGGGCGCGGAAAGGCGCAGCAATTCTGCATAGAGACGGTGGCGGATATCGAGCACCGTATGTTCGAGCAGGCGCGTGTTGAGATCGCGGACGCGGGCCGCGAGCAGCCGCATCAGCTTCTCGGACAGCATCGGCGAGGCCGCCAGCATCTCACGGAACACCGCGGCGCCGACGATGCAGATCTCGGCCCGCGTCAGCGCCGTGACGTTGGCGGAACGCGCCACGCCGTCGATGGCCGCGAGTTCGCCGAAGTATTCCCCGGTTCGCATGTCGGCCAGGATGACCTCCTTGCCGCCGGCGGTGCGGATCTGGATGCGGACATCACCGCTCGCCAGAAAATACACATCGCTCGACTGATCCTCGAAGTCGACGAGGATCTGCCCCTCCTCCACCTTCTTCCAGACGCACCGTCGCTCGAACTTCTTGAGGTCGAGATCGGTCGCCGATTTGAAAAACGGAATCGCAGCAAGCGATTGCATGGATTGCACTCCGGAAAATGCCATTCTGGACAAAGACTAAGCCGAGCCTTGCGATTCCGCAAACCCCGCTCGTTCACCCTGCCCTGCCAGGGCATGAAAGAAAGCGCGCGAAAGCACAATTCGGGGCTGGACAGGCACGTCCGCTTTTCCTAAAAGCACGGCTCTCGCACCGGCACGCATGCGTCGCTGGCGCCGGGCCCGGGTAGCTCAGTTGGTAGAGCATGCGACTGAAAATCGCAGTGTCGGTGGTTCGATTCCGCCCCCGGGCACCATTTTCCCCACTGAATATTCGCTGATACGCCAGACCGGCCTGACCGGAGCAAGCCGTTCGTCACGACCGGGCGCCCGCCGCCTGTCGTGCGACAAGTTTGCGGAACCCCTCGACCGCCGCGTCTTCCGGCCCGATTTCCACCGACTGCCCCCGATGCGCAAGAGCCTCCGCATAACGGGAAACAAGCTGGGATTCGCCGACGAGAACCAGCCGGTCCCCGTGCCCCGCCCGGAGCCGGAGGCCGCCGGCCAGTTCGTGACCGATGAGCATGCCGGACAACCGCGAGGCGACCGCCTCGACCGGAAAAACCTCCAGCAGGGCGCCGCTGCGCGCGGTGAAGACATCGTTGAGCAGGCCGACCGACCCGGCGCCGAAGGCAAGATCGACGCCGGCAAGAAACGCCGCGCGATCGAACGGCGCGGCCTCTTTCGGCATGAGCCGGCCGATGATGGAATGCTGGCTCAGAAGCGCGAAGAGTTCGCCGGTGAGAAAAGTACGAAGGCCCGTTATGGTGCCGCCTGCGACGCTCACCCATTTGCTGTGCGTGCCCGGCAGGACGATCGTCGCGTCCTCCCCGTCCCCGATCGCGCCGAAGACCTGCATTTCCTCGCCGCGCATGACATCCGGCGATGGCTCCGTCGCCGAGACGCCGGGCGTGAAATGGAGCCGGACGCCGCCCGCGAGTTCGCGACGGACCGCCTGAAGCGCAATGCCGTCCAGCGAGGCGGGGCATGCGAGATACGGCGTCTCGACCCAGCCGTTGCGGCTCGTGATCATGCCGCTGAGATAGACATCGCATCCATCGGTCAGCCAGGGCCCGATTTCCCGACGCAGCACCTCCTCGAACCGGCCGTCGTTCACGGAGAGGATGCCCGCCGGCGCGCGATGCCGCTCGACAACCTCGCCGCCGGCGCCAAACCGGAACGCCCGGAAGTTGCTTGATCCCCAGTCGACGACGACCCTGTCCGGCATTCGATCCCCTCTGACGTATTTGTTCAGCCACGAAGATCGCGATCCTATCGAACTGTCGCGCTCAAGCCCATCCATTCGAAGCGGTCGGCATCCTCACGACGCTAGTCAGCTATGAGTCGGCTTTATTGGCATCCGCGATGGCTTTAGCGACAGCGGGGGCGTCGCGCGGGTCGAGGCAGCCGATTGCGACGCGGATCGCGTTCAACGGGCCAAGCGAGAACTTGTCGCCGGCCTCGACCGCGATGCCGGCTACCTGCAGTCGCAAGGCACAGGCCGCGCTGTCATTGACGGGAACGAAGAGACAGAGCCCCTCGCCCGGCTCGACCGCGATCCCGAGCCGTGCGAGCTCGGTCACGAGCGCGGCGCGGCGCTCGCGATAGGCTGCGCGCGCCCTCGCAAGCGTCGCGGCCGTATCGGGCTGGCCGAGCAGCCAGGCGCCGGTCGCCTGCAGGATGCGGCTCGTCCAGCCCGCGCTGAAGCCGCGGAACGACTGGATCTGCTCGACAATCACGGCCGAGGCCGAGAGGACGCCAAGGCGCAGGTCCGGTCCGAGGGATTTCGAGAACGACAGCACGTGAATCACGCGGTCGGGAAAGCGGTTGCCGAGCGAGCGGTGCGGCGCATCGGAGACATCGCCGATGCCGTCATCCTCGACGATCAGCATGTCGCTGTCTTTCAGGACGTCGCCGAGCGCCTCAAGCCGCGCGGCCGGCATCAGCGCGCTGGTGATGGCATGGACGCGCGGCTGGAAGATGAACATCGCCGGCTTATGGCGCAGCGCCTCCGCGAGCGCTTCGGGCAACGGGCCGTCCCGATCGCTCGCGACGGGAAGGATCGGGACGTTCAAATCTTCGAGAATATCGAGGAGGCGCAGCCCCGTGGGGTCTTCGATCGCGACCGGGCCGCTCGGCGGCACCAGCGCGTGGAGCAGAGTATAGATCGCGCTGTATCCGCCATCGATCGCCAGCATGGCGCCGGCGTCATAGGGCCAGAAGCGGCGCGCTGCCGCCTCCAGCTCCGGCAGGATGCGGGTGCGGTCGTAACTGTTGAGCCCCGCCGCCTGCGCGCCATGCGCCAGCGCGGCCCCGAGATCGGGCAGCAACGAAATATCCGGCACGGCGCGCGCGAGATTGCGGATGCCCTTGCCCTGGACGATGCCCCCCATCAGCCGTTCGGGGCGCGGCGAAAAGCTGTTGCCGGTCACGAAGGAGCCGTGGCGCCCGCGCCCGCTGATGATCTTGTGCCGGCGAAGATCCGCCCAGGCATGGGAGAGTGTCGCCGGGCTGATGCGCAGGGCGTAGGCGAGATCGCGGACGGTCGGCAGCTTGGTGCCAACCGGCAGCGCCCCGGTGCGCACCAGCGCCGCCGTCTCCTGCGCGATGCCGCGCCGGGTCGGATTGCCGAGACGGCTGGCGAACCAGCGCGCGTCAAAATTCTCCGCCATATCGGCCTCCCGCGTCTCCTATAAATGTTCAGTAACAGAATAACATTTGCAACACGAAAACGCTCCGCATAGCGTTCAGGGGATGATTGGCCGGGAGATCGGACGGGCATGACCGTTACGCTTCGGATTGCAACCCGCGACTGGGACTACCTGACGCCGCTTCTGCTCGGCGATGTGACCTCCCCGCACCTCGATCTGCGGATCACCCGCGTCGGCACGCTGCTCAACGATCTCGCCGGCTCGAAGGATTTCGACGCGGCGGAAATGTCGTTCAGCCGCTACGCCTCGCTGATGGCGGGCGGTGGCGGCGGCATTCTCGGCATCCCCTGCTTCATCATGCGCGGGTTTCGCCATCGCTGCATCATCACGACGGAGAACAGCCCCGTCGAAACGCTCGCCGGGCTCAGGGGCAAGCGGATCGGCGTCACCGGCTGGCGGGATTCCGGCAACACCTGGACGCGGGCGGCGCTGCGCCGCGAAGGCGTCGGCGTCGAGGATGCGTTCTGGATTGCCGGACGCCTCACGGCCGAGCACCCGATCACCGACCGGCTCGATGGCTTCGGCCGGCCGGGGCGGATCGAAAGCGATCCCGCCGAGCGCCCGATGATGGAAATGCTGGCCAGCGGCGATCTCGATGCCGTGTTCACGCCGTTCATGCCGGACGGCTATTTCGGCCGCAGCGTCAGGTTCCGGCAGGTGCTGCGCGATTTCCGCGCGGCAGAGCGCGCCTATTATGACGATGTCGGCTATGTGCCCGCGCATCATATCGTCGCAGTCAAGGCGGAGGTCGCCGAGGCGCACCCGTGGATCGCCGAGGAACTGACCCGGATGATCGACGAGAGCCAGCGGATCTGGACCGCGAAACGGCGGAAATATGCGGAGACCTCGCCCTTCATGCTCGAGGAACTGATCTACGCCGCCCGCGCCCTGGATAACGACTGGAATGACAGCGGTCTCGGCAAGAACCGCCGGATGATTGCGGACTTCGCCGAGGAGCTTCACGTTCAGGGCATCCTCGCGAAACCGATCAGCGTCGAGGCCCTGTTTCCCGGCTTTTCCGCGTAACCCTCACACCGACCGCCGGTCGGGCTGTTGACGAGAAGAAACTGGAAGGAGAACGTGCATGAAGTTCCTGACATTCACCGTTGCCGCCTTCGTGGCCCTCGGCGCGCCCGCCGCGCTCGCGCAGGCCGTTCCGCCCCAGAAACTGGATGAGACGCTGCGCGCGAAACTTCCCGAAGACATTCGCAAGGCGGGCAAGATGATCGCCGTCAACAACGGCTCGTTCCCGCCCTACGAGATCGTGACCGGGACCGAGTTGACCGGCGCCACCAAGGACATTTCCGACGCTATCGGCCAGATCCTCGGCATCAAGATCGAACATGCGACGGTTGCGGGATTGCCGGCGCTGCTGAGCGGCATCAATTCGGGCCGCTACCAGTTCGCGATGGGCCCGGTCGGCGATTACCCGGACCGCCAGAAATCGAACGACTTCATCGACTGGGCGCGCGAATACGTCGTCTTCGCCGTCGAAAAAGGCAATCCGAAAAAGATCGCCTCGCTGGAAACCACCTGCGGCACGCGCGTCTCTGTGATGGCCGGAGGATCGGCCGAAAAGGTCATCAAGGGCTTTTCCGCCACCTGCACGGCGGGCGGCAAGCCGGCGGTCGAGGTGCAATCCTACACCGACCAGCCCAGTTCGATCCTCGCGGTGCGCTCGAAGCGCGCGGATGCGTTCTTTTCCTCGCAGGCGCCGCTCAGCTACTTCGTGAAGCAGTCGAACGGCCAGCTCGAACTCACCGGCATCGGCCTCTCCAACGGCTTCAAGGACATCTATCAGGGCGCGGTCGCACCGAAGGGATCGCCGCTGACCGAAATCCTGCGCGACGCCTTCAACATCCTCATCGCGAACGGCACCTACGAGGTGCTGATGAAGAAGTGGGGCCTTGAAAACAATATGATCAAGCAGGCGGGGATCAATCAGGGGCAGTAACCCCTGGGCACACGGAGGACCAGCCATGTCGACAGCACCGGAAGCCGCCATGGCGGCACCGCTCCGCCTGCCGGATGACGATCTGCGGGATGTGCGCCGCGCGCATACCCCCTTTCCCCTCGACCGGATCGCGCTGTGGGCGGTCACGGTCGGGGTTCTCGGCGGCTTCGGTTACCTGTGCGCGATCAACCCCAACTTCGGCTGGCCGGTCATCGGGCAGTATTTCTTCGATCCCACGGTGATGAAGGGACTTTCGGTTTCGCTCGGGTTGACGGCAGTGGCGATGGTCCTCGGCACCGCGCTCGGCCTGCTGATCGCGATCGCCCGGATGTCGAAGGATCGCCTCGCCTCCTCGCTTGCGGCACTGTTCATCTGGTTTTTCCGGGGCGCGCCGCTGCTGGTGCAGCTCATCTTCTGGTACAATCTCTCGACGCTGTTTCCGAAGATCTCGATCGTCATCCCGTTCGGGCCGACGCTCGCGAGCTTGGACACCAATTCGCTGATCTCGCCGCTCACAGCCGCGATCATCGGCCTTTCACTCAACGAAGCGGCACTGATGGCGGAAATCATCCGCGGCGGGCTCCTCTCGGTCGACAAGGGCCAGACCGAAACGGCGCAGGCCTTCGGCATGACGCGGACGCGGGCGCTGCGCCGGATCATCATTCCGCAGGCGATGAAGTCGATCGTCCCGCCGACGGGCAATCAGCTCATCAGCATGATCAAGGCGACCTCGCTCGTCAGCGTCATCGCGATGGCAGACCTGCTCTATTCGGTGCAGTCGATCTACAACCGCACCTTCGAGGTGATCCCGATGCTGCTGGTTGCGGTGTTCTGGTATCTCCTCATCACCTCGATCCTCAATGTCGGCCAGGGTGCCATCGAGCGCTACTACAGCCGCAGCGACCGGGGCATCACCGCCGCGCCGACCGCCGGAAAGGGCGAGGCATGAAGACCGAAGCGACCAACGTCGAACCGCTCGTCCGCGCTCGAAACGTGCACAAGTCCTTCGGCGCCAACGAGGTGCTCCGGGGCATCGATCTCGATGTGATGCCCGGCGAGGTCGTGGTGATCCTCGGGCCGTCCGGTTCCGGAAAATCGACCTTTCTCCGGTGCATCAATCATCTCGAAAAGATCGATCAGGGGTCGATCGAGGTCGATGGCGAACAGATCGGCTTCCGGCTGGAAAAGGGCCGTCTCAACCGGCTCGGCGAACGGCAGATCGCGGTGCAGCGCCGCAAGATCGGCATGGTGTTCCAGCAGTTCAACCTCTACCAGCACATGACCGCGCTCGAGAACATCGTCGAGGCGCCGATCGGCGTTCACCACCAGCCACCCGACGAAGCGCGGGCCTACGGGCGGGAACTGCTTGCCCGTGTCGGCCTCGCCGAAAAGGCCGATTCCTATCCCCGCCAGCTTTCGGGCGGCCAGCAGCAGCGCGTCGCCATCGCCCGCGCACTGGCGATCCGCCCCAAGCTGATGCTGTTCGACGAGCCGACCTCGGCGCTCGACCCCGAACTCGTCGGCGAGGTGCTTTCGACGATGCGCGACCTCGCAAGCCAGGGGCTGACGATGATCGTCGTGACCCACGAGATCAGCTTCGCGCGCGAGGCGGCGGACCGCGTGATCTTCATGGACGGCGGCGTTATCATCGAACATGGGCCGCCGGACGAGGTGATCGCCAAGCCAAGCCATCCGCGCACCCGCGCGTTTCTCAGCCGTTTCGTCTGACATCCCACCAAGAGCAAGCCCGTGTCCAACCTCTCGAATTCTTTCGCAAGCCTCGCCGATTTTGCCGACAAGGCTGAGGAACTCACCGCGATCCGACGGCATCTCCACGCGCATCCCGAACTCTCGTTCGAGGAAAAGGAAACCGCGGCCTTCGTGGCGGACAAGCTCGAATCCTGGGGCTACGCGGTGACGCGCAACGTCGGCGGGCACGGCGTCGTCGCCGTCCTGAAGCAGGGAAACGGCGGACGCAGCATCGCCATTCGCGCCGACATGGATGCGCTGCCGATCGCCGAGGCGACCGGCCTTGCCTATGCCAGCACCCGCCCCGGCACGATGCACGCCTGCGGCCATGACGGGCACACGACGGTGCTGCTCGGCGCCGCAGAGTATCTCGCCCGGACCCGACGCTTCAACGGCACGGTCGTGCTGGTTTTCCAGCCGGCGGAGGAAGCCGGCAAGGGCAGCGGCGCGCAGGCGATGATCGCCGACGGCCTTTTCGAGCGGTTTCCCTGCGATGCGATCTTCGGGCTGCACAATCACCCCGGCGCCCCTGCCGGCACCTTTCTCACCCGCGCCGGGCCGATGATGGCCGCGAGCGACACGATCACCATCCGCATCGCTGGCAAGGGCGGCCATGCCTCGCGCCCGCATCTCACGGTCGATCCGGTCGTGGTGGCGGCGAATATCGTCATGGCGCTGCAGACTGTCGTCGCGCGCAATGTCGGTCCGACCGATACCGCCGTCGTCACGGTCGGGACGATCCATGGCGGGACCGCGGTGAACGTCATCCCCGAGACCGCGGAACTCGGCCTGAGCGTGCGCTCGTTCCAGCCGAAAACCCGTGTCCTGCTCGAACAACGCATCCGCGACATGGCCACCAGCATCGCCGCCGCGCATAACGCGACCGTTACGGTGGAATGCGACCATGGCTATCCCGTGGTGC
>JAVTWI010000205.1:0-8228 GCA_032229845.1 Rhabdaerophilum sp. | reverse complement strand
GAGGTGCCGTCCTGAATGGCCTTGGCGGCATCGCCGGCGATGTCGGCAGCGCCTTCGACGACCTTCTGGCCGAACTCCGCCGCACCCTGCAGGCCATCCCCGAGCTGTTCGGCGGCCTCGCCGGCAGCCTTGCCGGCGATCCCGGCGGCGTCCGTGACGGCATCGACCGCGGTCTCGACGTTCTTGCCCACCGTTTCGACAGCCGCACCGGCCACGCCGGCCGCGCCTTCGGCGACCTCCTTGGCGACGCCGACAACGGTCTCGACGTTGGTGTTGAATTGCCGGCCGGCATTCTCGGCCGTGTTGCGGGCGATGTCGCCGGCGGTTTCGAGCGCGTTCTTCGCGGCGTCGCCGGTGGCATCGGCGACGGAGGTTGCGACATCGACCGCGAGGTCACGGGCGTTCTCGAAGCCTTCCTTGGCGCCGTCGAGCGCGTCGTTCACGTTCTTGCCGATGGTCTCGGCCGTGTTGACGACGGTGTCCTTGACGCCCTCGGTCCCCTTGCGGGCGGCATCGATGACCGCGCCGGCGACTTCGCCGGCCGCCTTGCCGGCGCCCTCGATGTTGTTCTGGACGATTTCGGCGGCGCCTTCGGCCAGCCGTCCGCCGGCCTGAAGCGCCCCGTCCGCCAGCGTCCCGGCGGCCTTGCCGGCACCCTCGGCAGCCTCGCCGGCCGCCTTGGCGGCGCCTTCGGCCAGCTTGCCGGCCTCGTTCACGCCATCGCGGATCGCCTCGCCGGCGGCCTGACCGAGTTCGCCCGCACCCTTGCCGACGGCTTCCACGGCCTCGCCGGCCGCCTTGGCGGCATCCTCGGCGGTGTCCTTCACCGCCTTGGCGGCGTCGCCGGCGATGTCGGCAGCGCCTTCGACGACCTTCTGGCCGAACTCCGCCGCACCCTGCAGGCCATCCCCGAGCTGTTCGGCGGCCTCGCCGGCAGCCTTGCCGGCGATCCCGGCGGCGTCCGTGACGGCATCGACCGCGGTCTCGACGTTCTTGCCCACCGTTTCGACAGCCGCACCGGCCACGCCGGCCGCGCCTTCGGCGACCTCCTTGGCGACGCCGACAACGGTCTCGACGTTGGTGTTGAATTGCCGGCCGGCATTCTCGGCCGTGTTGCGGGCGATGTCGCCGGCGGTTTCGAGCGCGTTCTTCGCGGCGTCGCCGGTGGCATCGGCGACGGAGGTTGCGACATCGACCGCGAGGTCACGGGCGTTCTCGAAGCCTTCCTTGGCGCCGTCGAGCGCGTCGTTCACGTTCTTGCCGATGGTCTCGGCCGTGTTGACGACGGTGTCCTTGACGCCCTCGGTCCCCTTGCGGGCGGCATCGATGACCGCGCCGGCGACTTCGCCGGCCGCCTTGCCGGCGCCCTCGATGTTGTTCTGGACGATTTCGGCGGCGCCTTCGGCCAGCCGTCCGCCGGCCTGAAGCGCCCCGTCCGCCAGCGTCCCGGCGGCCTTGCCGGCACCCTCGGCAGCCTCGCCGGCCGCCTTGGCGGCGCCTTCGGCCAGCTTGCCGGCCTCGTTCACGCCATCGCGGATCGCCTCGCCGGCGGCCTGACCGAGTTCGCCCGCACCCTTGCCGACGGCTTCCACGGCCTCGCCGGCCGCCTTGGCGGCGTCCTCGGCGGTGTCCTTCACCGCCTTGGCGGCATCGCCGGCCACCTTGCCGCCGGCCTTGACGACCTCGCCGATGGTGTTGACGGCAGCCTCGCCGGTTTCCTTGGCCGTCTCGGCGGCGTCGCGCAACGCCTTGCCCACGCCTTTCGCGGCTTCGGTGGCATCGTCGCGTGCCTTGTCCAGCACCGTATCCACGGCTTCGCCGATCCTGCGCACACCGGTGTCGAGCTTCTCGCCCGCTGCTTCCGCGGCCTTGCCCGCAGCGCTGGCGGCGTCCTCGACGGTGTCTTTCACAACCTTTGCGGCATTACCTGCCGCTTTGCCGCCAGCCTCGACGATCTTGCCGATGGTGTTGACGGCAGCCTCACCGGTCTCCTTGGCGGCTTCAGCGGCGCTGCCAACAGCCTTGCCTGCGTTGTCGACCAGCTTGCCGCCGACACTCACGCCACCCTTGACCACATCGCCTGCCGCCTGACCGAGCTCATTCGCACCCTTGCCCACGGCGTCCGCGACCTTGCCCACCGTCTTGGCGGTGTCCTCCACGGTGTCCTTGACGGCGTTGGCCACTTCGCCGGCGGCCTTGCCGGCACCGCGAATGCCCCCGCCTACTGTCTCGACCACCGCTTTTCCGCCTTGCTGGAAGGCGTTGGCCGCGGCGCCGGCGGCGGATTCGATCGCGCCGCCGGGATTGCGGGCAAAGCCGGTCGCGGCGCGCCCCACCGAATTGATCGCATCGCCAGCAGCGCTGGCCGCGGCCTGACCCGCGCCGGTGACGGCATCGACGACAGCCTCGGCTGTCTCGGTGACGGCATTGACTGCCGCCTCGCCCGCATCCTGCGCGGCTTCGGCGGTATCTTCAGCCGCGTTGCCGAGCCAGTTCAGGAAATCACCGACCGGGTTGTTGCTCATGACTTGCTCCATCAGGTTGAAACAGCGGTTCCGTAGGGCGCTGTCGACATCTCGTTAACGGCCCGGACCTTCCCGTAACCGACATCTTCACCTTGGCAGACGGGGCGACGATGGGCTGTTACGCATGGAACAGCCTCGGCTTTGTGCCTCGACTAGAAGCATGTTAATCGATGATTTACGACGCTGACAATGCACGGCTTTTAAGCCCTGTATTCGCTAAACGGAGTCTGCGGAAATGGGTAAGGCCAGCAAGCACAACGAAAGAGATCCGCTTCGCCTGGCTATCAAAGCGGCGGTGCCCGGCACTATTGCGGCCGTTATCATCAGCATGTTCATCAATGCGACCATGTTGGCACTTCCGGTCTATTCAATGCAGATCTATGATCGCGTGCTTTCAAGCCGGAACGAGACGACGCTCATCCTGTTGACGATGATCGTTCTGGTTTTCCTGGTTCTCTACGGCATTCTCGAATATGCGCGCTCCGGCGTGCTGGTGCGGTCGGGCGTCGCGTTTGAGCGCATCCTGCGCCGGCCGCTCTTCGACACCATGATGCGCGCAGAACTCGATCCCGAGCGCCGGCAGGGCCAGCAGGTAATCCGCGACGCCGAGATCATCCGGGATTCGCTGGCCAGCGGCACCGTTGCGGTGATCTGCGACCTGCCGTGGACTCCCCTGTTCGTTCTGCTCTGCTTCTTTCTCAATCCGGTCCTGGGGGCGATCGCCTCGATCGGCGCGGTTGTCCTGTTCGGGCTGGCGGTCCTGACGGAAATCCTGACCAAGAAGGGAGTCGACCAGTTCTCGCGTTTGTCGAACGACGCCTCGACCTTTGCTGCAGCGGCGCTGCGGAACGGCGAGGTCGTCCGGGGGCTGGGTATGGGCGAGACCATTCTCGAGCGCTGGAGCGGCCAGCAGCATGCCGCAGTCGCGGCCAATGTGGCCTCCGCCGAAATGACGGCGGCGCTCGTCGCCATGTCCAAGTTTGCCCGCATCGCCGTTCAGACGGGCGTGCTCGCCGCCGGCGCATGGCTGGCGATCGAGAAGCAGATCTCGCCCGGCTCGATGATGGCTGCCTCGATCATCATCGGGCGGGCGCTTGCCCCGGTGGAGCAGATTGTCGGGCAGTGGAAGCGCATCGTCGCCTGCCGCAGCGCCTATCGCCGTTTGCGCAACCTGATGGACGAGTTTCCGCAGCAGGCTGTGCCGGTCAGCCTTCCGGCGCCGCAGGGACACATTGAGGTGGAGAATGTCTACATCGTCCCGCCGTCGGCCTCGCGTCCGTCCGTTCGCGGCGTGTCGTTCAGCGTGGCGCCCGGCAACAGCGTGGCGATCGTCGGCGCATCGGGCAGCGGCAAGTCGTCCCTCGCGCGGGCCCTGGCCGGCGTGTGGGAACTGCGGGCCGGCGAGATCCGGATCGACGGCGCGGCGCTCGATCAGTGGGACAGGAACAAGCTCGGCAAGAGCGTCGGCTATCTGCCTCAGGATATCGAACTCTTCGCCGGAACGGTGGCGGACAACATCGCCCGTCTCGAAAACGTGGACAGTCGCGCCGTTGTGGCCGCGGCCAAGGCGGCCGGTGCGCACGATGTCATCCTGCGCCTTCCGCAGGGCTACGATACGCCGATCGGGGAGGGCGGGCTGGCCCTTTCCGGCGGCATGCGCCAGCGCGTGGGACTGGCCCGGGCGCTCTATGGCGATCCGCGGCTGATTGTTCTGGACGAACCCAATTCCAATCTCGACGAGGATGGCGAGCGCGCGCTCGGTCAGGCGATGGCGCAGATGAAGCTTTCCGGCCGGACCGTCATGGTCGTGACGCATCGGCCGCAACTACTGGCCTATGTGGACAAGGTGCTGGTGATGTCCTTCGGGACGGCGCTCGCCTTCGGAGATCGCGACGACGTCATCGCCCGGATGCGTGGGAACCGCGTCGCCGCTGTCGAGTCCTCGCGCGAGACCACCGCGGCCTGACAAATCAAGTGTATTACGAGGAGAACCGATCATGACAATCGCCGGAAACCTTCGAGCTTTCGTGCCGGTTCGCGCGTTGCGCCGCATCGCCCGGAACGCTTCCCGGACGCTGGCATGGGCAACGGCCGCTGGCCTTTCCGCTGTCCTTCTGAGCGCACCTGCCGCCGCCGCGCCGCTTGGTGTGCCGCCGGCCGCTGCCAAGGGACAGATTGTCGTTCCGCTCGACAAGGCCTTTATCGCGGCGGCGACCGAGCTGTTCGACAAGGTCAAGGCCGGCGACGGCAAGACGATCGTCGTCATCGATCCGCTGCTCGACGGCGTGACCGGCATGCAGTCGCGCGCGACCCGCGATTTCGACAAGCGCGTCGCGGCTTTCGTCGGCGAGCGGTACAAGCACATCGAGGTGCGGCCGATGACGGTCGAGAACCTTGCGCAGGCCAAATACGTCTTTATCGGCACCTTCAATACGATCAACAACGCCGGGCAGCCCGCCGGGCCGCGGGACGCCTTCTGGATCTGTTTCGCGCTGGTCGATCAGGGCGAGAAGAATGTGTTCGCGCGGAGCGTGGCGCGCGCGGCATTGTCGAGCGTCGATATCGCACCGGCACGTTTCTATGCCGATACGCCGGTCTGGGGGCTCGACGCGGCGACAACCGGCTATATCGAGACCTGCCAGCGCAAGGACCCGGGCGAGCCTGTTCCACCGGCCTACCTCGCTCAGCTTCCCGCCGCCGCGCGCATCCGCGAGGCGACCCTGGCCTACGAAGGCGGCGACAGTGCCAAGGCGCTCGCGCTCTATAAGGAAGCGCAGACCATGCCGGGCGGCGACCAGATCCGCACGCTCAACGGTCTCTATCTGACTCTGACGGCCATGGGGCAGCGTGAGGAGGCTGGAAAAGCCTTCGGCGAACTGGTCGGCTCCGGGCTGAAGCGCGGCCGGCTCGGTGTTATGTTCCTGTTCGAAGCCGGGTCGACCAATTTCAATGCCGATATGGGCACCTCCGGCCGCTACGCGAGCTGGCTCGACGAAATCGCGGCACAGGCCGGCAAGTCGAGCGACTGCCTCGAGGTCGTCGGTCATGCCAGCCGAACTGGCGTGGAAAGTTTCAACGTCGACTTGTCGCGGGAACGGGCGGAGCGCATCATAACCTTGCTCGGGGAGCGGAGTCCGGCCATCAAGGCTAGGCTCAAGTCCGCTGGGCTCGGCTCGCGCGAGGTGCTGGTAGGACTTCCGCAAGACGATGCCAGCACAGCAATCGATCGACGCGTGGAATTCAAGCCAGGCCGGTGCACATGAATGGAGAAGACGGCCGCCCCGCAGCGGCGGACGATCGCACGGCGCTGGCGCCAGGCACGCGTATCGGCAACGCCTATCTCATTCTCAAGACCGCGGAGCGAGGCTCCGCGGCATTGTGCTATGAAGGGCTGCGTCTCGCCGATCAGGCTGCGGTGACGCTCTACGAGTTCTGCCCCCGAGGCATTGCCGTGCGTTCACAGGAGGGTCTGGTCGCGCCGGTCCGCGGCTGGGAACAGGAGTTCGAGGCCGCGCGCGAGCGGTTTTCCCAACGCTGCGAACGCCTTGGCCGCATTGCTGACAATGCCATTGTCAAGCCGATCGGCCAGATCGACGATCTCGGCACGCTTTATGTCGTATGCGAGGCTGCCACAGGGCCTACCCTGTCGTCATGGGCCAGCGATCTCCTGCGCCGTCCGTCCGATGAGGACATGGCGCGACTGGCGCTTCGTCTCGGCAAAGCGCTTCGGGCCCTTCACCGGGCCGGCGAATCGCACGGTGCGGTCGGGGAGGCCCAGATCCACGTCTCCGCGCCGGAGGATGTCGTGCTGGCCGGCGTCCTGCTTGAGACGGTCGATGCCGCCGGCGGCGCGCAGCCGGACGTTCGCGCGCTGGCGTCCGCCCTTTATTCCGTCATTGTCGGTCGCAAGCCGCCGCCCGAGAATCGGGACCGATCGCTCGACGCCCGGTTCTCCGCCCTGCACATGGCGTCCGGCGACTACGCCGATTCCCTGCTGGCGCTGGTCGATGCGGCGCTTGAATTCGGCGAGGACGCCGAAAAGGTAGATCCCGCAGGCTGGCTCGACAGTCTGATCGCCGTCGCGCAGGGAACGCTGGGCGAGGACAAGGTCGCGACGGAAAAGGCTGTGGCGTCGTCGCCCGTCCCGGTAGCGGGCGTGACGACAGCCAAACCCCGGCCCAGACCCGAACAGTCTGCGCAGGGGAGGGAGCCTCCGGAACCGTCGCCGATGGCGGCTGCGCAGAGCCGGAAGAGCCCCATTGGCATTCTGGCGGCAGTTGCCGTTGTGCTTGTCGGCGTGGCTGGCTGGCTCGCCTATCAGTTGCTCGGGCAGGCGCCCGGCAAGCCTCCCGCACCGAAGGTTGCGGTCCAGACCGAAGCACCCGCGAAGCCCGCGACCGCGCCGGCACCGACACCCAAACCCGAGACGCCGGCTCCGGTCGCCACACCCTCGCCGGAGCCAAAGCCTGAACCCCCGCCGGCTCGAACGGCGGACGCCGAGACGCCGACACCAGCCCGGCCTGCGCCGCAGGTGAGCGTCGTTCTGCCGGAGCTTCCGCCTATTCCGCCCCCGCCAAGCCGTCCGGCCGTGACCGCGAGTGACATCCGGCTCGCGAACTCGCGGGAGGCAGCACTGGCCCTGCTCGAACGCGGTGGTGATCGGGTCGCCATCCTTGCGAGGTTGGCCGAACTGGGATTCCTGCCGGTTTCCGCAGGCGGCGAGACCGTCTTCCGGAAGGCCGCTGGCGGCGAATCGTGGCGTGATTGCTCGACTTGCCCGGAACTCGTTCTTGCCCCGCCGGGCAAGACCACGATGCAGATCACCATCGCCGACAAGACCCAGTCTCTGGATTTTCGCTTCGATCGCCCGCTTGCCGTGGCGCGTTATGAAGTGACGCGCGGCCAGTATGCGGCCTTCGTACGCGAAACGGGGAAGGTGACCGGCGGCGGATGCCATGCTCGCTCTCCATCCTGGGGTCTAAATCTGGCCCTGAGCTGGGAAAACCCCGGATTTGCGCAAACGGACGATCATCCCGTGGTCTGCGTCAGCTTCCAGGATGCGGCCGCCTACGCCGAATGGCTTTCGGCACGGACCGGCCAGCGCTACCGGCTGCCGACGGACGCCGAATGGCATTACCTCGCAGCTGCCGAAAAGTGGAGCGAACGGCAACCGGATCAGCTCTGTGCGATTGGCAACGGGGCGGATCGCTCTGCCCGTGCGGGCAATCCGGATTGGCAGCACGCGGATTGCGATGACGGGGCCGCCGCTACCGCGCAGGTCGGAAAATACGCGGCCGGTCCCTGGGGACTCCATGACCTGAACGGCAATGCTTGGGAATGGGTCGCCACCTGTGCGCCGGAACCCAGGCCCGATGCCGAATTCCCGCCTCGCACCTGCCCTGCGGGAGCACCGCGATTGCTGAGAGGGGGCTCATGGGCCGATGCGCCGCGTTTGCGGCAGCTCGATTCGCGTGTCATCAGCGCGCCGACGGTCCGCGATCAGGTCGCCGGATTCAGGGTTGTCCGTGACCCCTGACCGACGACGCTCCGCTGAGCCTGTCACGCTCAGCGCTGGTGATCCGCCCCATTCCAAGACAATTGCGCACCTCGCCTCTGAAGCGCGGCCTGATCCGATGCGTTTTGCTCCTGCAACCAGACGCAGCAAGGCCGCGAAGGTAAGTATTCGTTAGGGATTATCCCCCT
>JAVTWI010000204.1:1782-8304 GCA_032229845.1 Rhabdaerophilum sp. | reverse complement strand
ACGCTTCCAGAGCGAGACTTTCGCCGCGGTCGCGACTGCGTGCCGCTCACCGCCCCGCAGGCGGATCGAGAGCATCCCACCGAAGCCGCCCTTCATCTGTCGCGCCGCAAGGGCGTGCTGCGGGTGGGTCGGCAGGCCGGGGTAAAGCACTTCGAGCACATGGGCATGGTTCGAGAACCGCGTCGCGAGTTCGAGTGCGCCGGCGCTGGCGGCCTTGACGCGCAGTTCCAGCGTGCGCATGCCGCGGATGAGCAGGAACGCCTCGAACGGCCCGAGAATGAGGCCCTGGATGGCCCGCACCCGCTTGATCCGCGCCCAGAAATCATCGTCCTTCCGTGTCGCCAGTGCGCCGGCGAGTACGTCGGAATGGCCGTTGAGATATTTCGTCGCCGAATGCATCACGATATCGGCGCCATGATCGAGCGGGCGCGAGAGAATCGGCGTTGCGCCGGTGGAATCGATCGCGAGCCGGGCGCCGGCATCATGGGCAAGGCGGGAGACGGCGGCGATATCCGTAACCGACCAGAGCGGGTTTGCCGGCGATTCGAGCCAGACGAGCTTCGTCTTGCCGGGCTTGATGGCCGCCTCGACGGCTCCAAGATCGCTCATGTCGACGAAATCGGTGACGAGGCCCCACTCGGCGGCATCGTTCAGCAGCCAGTTGCGCAGCGCCCAGTACATCACCTTGGGCGCGACGACATGATCGCCGGGCCTGAGCGCCAGAAACACCGCGACCGCCGCCGACATGCCCGAGCCGAGGACGAGCGCGTTGGTCGCGCCCTCCAGCATCGCGATGATGCTTTCGGCCTCGCGAACGGTCTCGTTGTCGGGCCGGCCATAGATATTGCCGGTGCGATACTGGTTGTCCGGATCGCGGATGAAGGTCGTCGTCAGGTGGATCGGCGGCACGACGGCGCGGGACGGCTCGTCGATCTTGCCCATGGCCTGTGCCGCCAGCGTGGCGGGGCTCCAAGCGTTCTTCTTCGGCACGGAATTATCCTTCGATGGGGTGCGTCGCCGACACGGCGACAGGTCATGCACGCATCAATCCGCATCCTGCGCCCCAGCGCAATGGCCTTGATGGATCCGGTGCCGATCACGTGCCGACCGATGACCGACTATTGGCGCTTGGCGAATGCGCCCGATCCTCTATTGTCGGGGCATCCTCCCCTCACAACCTGGTGTGACCATGACCATCGACCCCCGGATTCTTTCGCTCAAGGACGAAGTGACAGCCTGGCGACGGGATTTCCACGAGAACCCCGAACTGCTCTATGACGTTCACCGCACCGCGCGGATCGTGGCAGAGAAGCTCCGCGCCTTCGGTTGCGACGAGGTCGTCGAGGGAATCGGCAGGACCGGCGTTGTCGGCGTCATCCATGGCCGCAATGGCGCGGGCGGCAAGGTCGTCGGCCTGCGCGCGGACATGGACGCGCTGCCGATCGAGGAGGAGACCAACCTCCCCCACCGCTCGAAAACCCCCGGCAAGATGCACGCCTGCGGCCATGACGGGCACACCTCGATGCTGCTCGGCGCGGCCAAGCACCTCGCGGCGACGCGCGAGTTCGACGGCTCCGTCGTCCTGATCTTCCAGCCGGCCGAGGAAGGCGGCGCCGGCGGCAAGGCGATGGTCGAAGACGGGATGATGGACCGCTGGAACATCGCCGAGGTCTACGGGCTTCATAATATGCCGGGCATGAAGCCGGGCTCGATCTCGCTGCGGAGCGGGCCGATCATGGCGGCGACCGACGAGTTCCAGATCGAGATCGAGGGCATGGGCGCCCATGCCGCCGCCCCGCACCTCGGCATCGACCCGATCCTGATCGGATCGCACATTGTCTGCGCGCTGCAATCCATCGCCTCGCGCAACGCCGATCCGCTGAAATCGGTCGTCGTCTCGACGACGATGTTCCACGCCGGCACCGCGTTCAACATCATCCCCTCGCGCGCGACGCTCACCGGCACGGTGCGCACGCTCGACCCCGCGATGCGCGACATGGCTGAAAACCGCCTGCGCACCGTCGCCGAAGGCACGGCGAAGATGTTCGGCGCCAGTGCGCGCGTCACCTATACGCGCGGCTACCCTGCCACCATCAACAACGAGGCCGCCACCGGTCATGCGGCGGAAATCGCCCGCTCGCTGTTCGGCGCCGAGATGGTGGACGACGATGTCGCGCCGATGATGGGCGGCGAGGATTTCTCGTTCATGCTCGAAGCACGGCCGGGCGCCTATGCCTTCATCGGCAACGGCGATACCGCGGGCCTGCATCACCCCGCCTATGATTTCAACGACGAGATCCTGCCCTACGGCATCCAGTTCTTCACGGGAATCGCCAAGGCGAGAACGGCGGCGGTATAAGTTTGCGCGCCGCGAGCGGCACCGCGCGGCGGCGCCTTTGCGTCTGGATCACGCCGTTGGCGTGATCAGGGAGTTTGTAAAAATTAGGTCCGCCCCTCTTCCACCGCATGACACGCGACCCCGTCGAGCATCGCCGGGGCTTCGCGCGCGCAGCGCTCGTTCGCGAGCGGGCAGCGCGGGTGGAAGGTGCAGCCGGAGGGCGGCGAGATCGGGTTCGGGATTTCGCCCGCCACCATCTGCCGCTCGCGTCCGGTCATGCCGAGATCGGGCACCGCGTCGAGCAGCATCCGCGTGTAGGGATGGCGCGGCGCCGCGAACATCCGCTTGCTCTCGCTGACCTCGACGAGCCGGCCGAGATACATCACGCCGATCCGGTCCGCCATGTGGCGGACGACCGCGAGATTGTGGCTGATGAAGAGGTAGGTGAGCCCGAATTCCTTCTGCAGGTCGCGCATCAGGTTGAGAATCTGCGCCTGCACCGAGACGTCGAGCGCGGAGGTCGGCTCGTCGCAGACGATGAATTCGGCGCTCGACGCCAGCGCACGAGCAATGGCGATGCGCTGGCGCTGGCCGCCGGAGAACTCGTGCGGGAACTTCTTGCCGTCGTCCGGGTGCAGGCCGACCAGCGTCAGCAATTCGCCGACGCGCTTGCCGACCGCCTCGCCCTTGAGCAGCCCGAAGGCATGGATCGGCTCGGCGATGATCCGCTCGACGCGCCAGCGCGGGTTGAGGCTGGCGTAGGGGTCCTGGAAGATCATCTGGATGCGCTTGCGCAGCGCCATCTTCTCGGCGGGGTCGTGATAGCCGGTCATCGAGATGCCGTCGATCGTCACCTCGCCGCCCGAAACCGGCAGGAGGCCGACGACCATGCGCGCGACGGTCGACTTGCCGGAGCCGGATTCGCCGACGAGCGCGAAGGTCTCGCCCTTGCGGATCTCGAAGCTGAGGCCGTCGACCGCCTTGAGGTAGGCCTTCGGCAGTTTCTCCAGCACACGGTTGAGCCACGGACGCGAAACGTCGAACACACGGCGGAGGTCTCGCACCTCGACGAAGAGCTTGCCGGTGCCGGCCATCAGGCGCCCTCCCCCGTTTCCGAATAAAGGTGGCAGGCGACCTTGTGCCCCGGCATCAGGTGTTCGCGCTCGGCGCGCTCCTTCGTCGGCTCGATCGGCTCCGGCCGGTCGACAAAGCAGCGGTCGAAGGCGCGGTCGCAACGCGGGTTGAAGGCGCAGCCCTTCGGAATGTTCGACAGGCGCGGCATGGCGCCCGGAATCTGCGCCAGCCGCTCGGCATCGGTCTCGAGCGTCGGGATCGCGCCCATCAGGCCGCGCGCGTAAGGATGGAGCGGATGCCGGACGACATCGCGCACCGGGCCGATCTCGGCGACGCGACCGGCATACATCACCGCCACGCGATCCGCCGTCTCGGCGATCACGCCCATGTCGTGCGTCACCAGCATCACGGCCGTGCCGCGCTCGCGGCAGAGCTTCTTGATGAGCGCGATGATCTGCGCCTGCACGGAGACGTCGAGCGCGGTCGTCGGCTCGTCGGCGACGATGAAATCCGGCTCGCAGGACAGCGCGAGCGCGATCACCACCCGCTGGCGCATGCCGCCGGAGAACTCATGCGGGTAGCCGTCGATCCGCTTGTCCGGCGCCGGGATACCAACCTCGGCAAGCAGCGCGATCGCCCGCTCCCGCGCGGCCTTCGGCGAGAGATCGGTATGGGTGAGAATGGTCTCGATCAACTGCTCGCCGACCCGGTAGAGCGGGTTGAGCGAGGTCAGCGGGTCCTGGAAGATCATCGCGACCTTGCGGCCGCGGATGCGGCGCATCTCCTCCGGCGACAGGTTGTCGATGCGCTTGCCGTGCAGCAGGATTTCGCCGCCCGCGATGCGGCCCGGCGGCTCGATGAGGCCGATGATCGCCGAACCGGTGACGGACTTGCCCGCCCCGCTCTCGCCGACCACGCCCAGCACCTCGCCCTTGGCGATATCGAACGACACATCGTCGATGGCGCGCAGGATGCCGCGCCGCGTGACGAACTCGACGCGCAGGTTGCGCACGGAAATGACAGGCTCGCTCATCCCCTTACCTCAGCTTCGGGTTGAGCGCGTCGCGCAGCCAGTCGCCCAGCAGGTTCACCGACAGCACCAGCGCCGCCAGCGTCAGCCCCGGAAACGTAACGATCCACCAGTCGCCCGAGAAGAGATACTGGTTGCCGATCGAGATCAGTGTGCCGAGCGAGGGCTGCGTCGGCGGCAGACCGACGCCAAGGAAGGACAGCGTCGCCTCGGTGATGACCGCGAGACCGAGATTGATCGTCAGGATCACCAGCACCGGCCCGATCACGTTCGGCAGTACATGGCGCAGCATGATCACCGGCGTCGGGATGCCGACGAGGCGGGCGGCGGCGACATAGTCCTTGTTCTTCTCGACCAGCGTCGAGCCGCGGATCGTGCGGGCATATTGCACCCAGAACGACAGGCCGATCGAGGCCACCAGCACCGGGATGGCGCTCTCCTCGCGGGAGACGCCCTTGAGCAGCGAATGGACAACGCCGTCGATCAACAGCGCGATCAGGATCGCCGGGAAGGTCAGCTGCACGTCGGCGATGCGCATGATGAGGGCATCGACCCGGCCGCCGACATAGCCCGCGACAAGGCCGAGCGTGATGCCGATCGCTGCCGCGAGCATGACGCCGAGCCCGCCGACGAGCAGCGAGACGCGCAGGCCGTAGAGGATCGCGGAATAAAGGTCGCGGCCCTGATCATCTGTCCCGAAGACGAAGCGTGGGTCGCCTGCCTCCTGCCAGCGCGGCGGGATCGAGGCGTCAGACAGAAACACCTTCGCCGGATCGAATGGATCGAACGGCGCGATCCACGGCGCCAGAAACGCGCCCAGGAACATCAGCAACACGATGAGGGCGGCGAGCATCGTCAGTTTCGACGAGCGGAAGCTCGCCATGACGTCGGAATCGAGCAGGCGCGTGACGAGGCCGGAACTCCCCCCGCCGACGAGACCTTTGACTTCCTCGGGTGTCGGATTCGGCATAGGTCAGATCTCCTTGCCGCGCGACCGGACGCCACTTTTGCAGGCAATGGTCATGCTCATGCCCTCATCGCGACGCGCAGGCGCGGGTCGACGAGCCCGTAGGCCAGATCCACCGCGAGATTGATCACCACGAACAGGAAGCCGATCAGCATCAGGTAGGCCGCCATGATCGGGATATCGACATTCTGCACCGCCTTGAGAAACAGGATGCCCATGCCAGGCCAGTTGAACACGGTTTCGGTGATGATGGCGAAAGCAATGATCGAGCCAAGCTGGAGACCGGCGATCGTGATCACCGGAATGAGCGTGTTCTTGAGCGCATGGCCGAAGTGGATCGACCGCGTCTTGAGGCCGCGCGCCTTGGCGAACTTGATGTAATCCGTGCGCATCACTTCCATCATCTCGGCGCGCACGAGCCGCATGATCAGCGTCATCTGGAACAGGCCGAGCGTGATCGCCGGCAGGATGAGCGCCTTGAGGCCCGAGCCGGTGAGGAAACCGGTCGTCCACCATTGCCCGATCTTCACGACCTGCCCGCGCCCGTTGGAGGGAAGCCAGCCGAGAATGACGGCAAACAGATAGATCAGCAGGATGCCGATCAGGAAGGTCGGCAGCGAGACGCCGACGAGGCTTACGGCCTGAAAGACCCGCGCCAGCCAGGAATCGCGGTTGAGCGCGCAGTAGACGCCCATGATCACCCCGACAATCAGCGCGAAGATCGCCGCCGTGACCGCGAGTTCCAGCGTCGCCGGCGCGCGTTCGGCCAGAAGCTGGGTCACAGGCAGCCGGAACTGGTAGGAGATGCCGAAATCGAAGTGGACGATGTTCCAGACGAACCGCCCGAACTGGACGATCGCGGGGTCGTTGAGGCCGAGGGATTCGCGCAGCCGCGCGACCTCTTCCTGCGGGGTATCGATCCCGACCATCTGGTTCACCGGATCACCGACGAAACGGAACATCAGGAATGCGATCAGCGCGACTGCGGCCATCACGAACAATGACTGGGCAATCCGCCGGATGATGAAGGCGAGCATCGGGCTTCTCGTCCTACGCCGGAAAGCGGCGGGGGCGCTGGCTCAAACCGGCGCCCCCGGGCGATGTAGTTCTTCG
>JAVTWI010000204.1:0-1772 GCA_032229845.1 Rhabdaerophilum sp. | reverse complement strand
TGTGCGGCGCCCCCCCCGCTTTTGTTGCGGGCGTGCTGGGGGCTGCCGCCCCGCCGCGGCACCGGGGGGGGGGGGCCGCACCCCGCCGGCGCCCCCGGGCGATTTACTTCTTCGTGGCCCAGTACAGCAGCACCGAGTTGTCGGCGCGCTGGACGAGATTCACGTTCATCTTCACGCCCCAGCTCAGCGCCTGCTGATGGAGCGGAACGTAGGCGTATTCGCCGGTGGTGATCTCGTAGGCTTCCTTGATCAGCAGGTCGCGCTTCTTCGGGTCGGCCTCGACGAGGATCTTGGCGGTGAGCTCATCGACCTTCTTGTTGCAATAGCCACCGAGGTTGGTCTCGCCGATCGGCGAGTTCTCCGTACGGCAGCCGTGCAGATCGTTCAGCACGTTGTGGCTGTCGAAGGTGCCCGGCGTCCAGCCCAGCAGGAAGAACGAGGTCTTGTAGCCGCCCGACTTCAGCACCTTGGCGAAATACTGCGCCTTGGGCTGGGCGTTGAGGTTCACCTTGACGCCGATACGGGCCAGCATGCCGACCACCGCCTGGCAGATCTGGGCATCGTTCACATAGCGGTCGTTCGGGCAATCCATGCCGACCTCGAAGCCGTTCGGATAGCCGGCATCCGCGAGAAGCTTCTTGGCAGCGGCCGAATCGAACTTCGGATTCTTGAAGTCCTTCGAGTAGGTGAACAGCGTCGGCGCGATCATCAGGGCCGAGGGGGTCGAAAGCCCGCGCATCACCGAGCGCTTGATGGCTTCCTTGTCGATCGCGATGTTGAACGCGTGGCGGACGCGGACATCCTTGAACGGGTTCTTGCCCTTGACGTTCGATTCCAGAAGTTCGTCGCGGCTCTGATCGAAGCCGAGGAAGATCGTCCGCAGTTCCGGCCCGGCGAGAACCTTGGAATCCGCCGAGGAGTTGACGCGCGGAATATCCTGCACCGGAACCGGCTCGATCACGTCAACCTCGCCGGAGAGCAGCGCGGCAACGCGGGTCGCGGCGTTGGGGATCGGCGTGAAGAT
The DNA here is from genome assembly GCA_032229845.1 of Rhabdaerophilum sp. Classification (GTDB taxonomy): domain Bacteria; phylum Pseudomonadota; class Alphaproteobacteria; order Rhizobiales; family Beijerinckiaceae; genus Rhabdaerophilum. The sequence goes on along the minus strand of JAVTWI010000204.1, from coordinate 748 downwards.
GATCTCGTCGAGATTGTGCTCCTTCTTGCCCCACCAGCCCTTGTTGACCTTGAACACGGTCTTCACACCCGGCTGATGGCTCTCGATGGAGAACGGGCCGGTGCCGTTGGCGTGCAGCGAGATGTAGCTCGGCGTCGTGGCGGAAGCCGGCGTCGGCGCCGTGGAGTTGTTGGCTTCGGCCCACTTCTTCGAGATGATGTACCAGGTGTCCCACTGGGCGACCATGATCGGGTTCGGCGACGACAGCTCGACATCGACGGTGTAGTCGTCGACCTTGACGAACTTGGCGTCCTTCGGCACGCGGGTCTGGAAATTGGAACCCGTGGCGCGCACGCGTTCCGCCGAGAAGATCACGTCGTCCGCGGTGAACGGCTCGCCGTTCTGGAACTTCACGTTCTTGCGCAGGTGGAAACGCCACTTCTTCGCGCCGTCGAGAACTTCCCACTTCTCCGCAAGACCCGGACCGACCTTGAGGTCCTTGCCGCGCGACGTCAGCCCTTCGTAGACGTGGCCGAGATGGGCGTTCGCCGTGGTCTCGTTCAGCGTGTAGGGATCAAGCGACTTGAGATCGCCCTGGTTGGCGTAGCGCAGCGTGACGGCCTGCGCCGGAACGACGACGGCCTGGATGGCCAACGCGGCACCGGCCGCCAGCAGGAATTTTCGAATGGTCATAACAACTCTCCCTTATGGCCCGATCGCCGTTGTCGAGCGACGGGCTTTGGTGATCGGCCAAGTCCATAGCGTTCTG
>JAVTWI010000203.1:0-8322 GCA_032229845.1 Rhabdaerophilum sp. | reverse complement strand
GCGAGACTGATCAGGTCCCTGCCGAACTGGTATTCCCTGAGCGTGTCACGCGCGAAGTCTGACCCCTTCGATGACAACCCCCGCTGTGACGTATTTCCACAATGTCACCACAAGCTTTCTGGCCAGCGCAGTGATCATGACCTTCTTGAAGCGCCCGCCACTTTGGGCGATCCGCTCATTGAACCACTGACTAAGCGCGGTTTGGGGTTGATGCCTGAGCCACAGCCAGGCCATTTCCAGCAATGTGTGGCGCAACAGTCGATTTCCGGATTTTCCGATCCCCTGTTCCCGATCTATAGATCCGCTCTGCCACGGAGTCGGCGCAAGGCCGGCATAAGCAGCAATCTGTCGGCGGTTGTCAAAGTGCCGGCTGAGACCTTCACTCCAGAGTACGCCAGCAAACTCCGGGCCGATGCCGATTATTATGTTGGTCAACATCGCAACCTCGGGGCTGGATTGCTTTTCCCGTGCCAGCATCTCGTCACGCTCAGCCTCGACTTCAGCAATCTGCCGCTGCAACAACTCCAGGCGGTCCAGTTCCCGACGGATCTGTCGTTTCAGATGGTCCGGTAGAGGACGCCCATCGCCCGTCCGCAGTGCCTCAAGTTTTTCTCGACGGTCACGCTGGAAGGGGCTGTATCCCCGAATCCCTTGCGAGAAGAGGAAGCCCTTGATGCGATTGCTGTGCCGAACCCTTTCCGTCAGCAAAATCTTGCGTTCCCGGCAAATCCGGCGTCGATCTTCTTCAGCGAGAGATGGAATACGAACCATCGAGCATGCTCTTGGCTCCCCGCGTTTGAACGCCAGCAGCGTTCGGATGAGTGTCTCGCCGTCAAGTCGATCAGTCTTCGCCCTGCGTCGGCGGCGAGACGTGGCGATCGAGGCCGCATCGACAACGTAGCTTTCGTGTCCCTCGGCCTCCAAAACTCGTTGAACCCAGAAGCCGTCGAACCCTGCCTCGTGGATGATCACCAATCGGCAATCCTTACCAGTTCGTTCGCGAGCCTTGCACCTCAGTTGCAGAAGACGGTCAAGGAGGCCGGCAATATCACCACCGGGAACCCCATGGCGAGATAGTTTCCCTCCGGTATCCGGTGAAAGCGACGTAACCAGCCAGCTATTCTTACTCAGTTCGATCGAAACGAAAATCGCATCTATTGCTTCACTGCTTTCCGAAACAACAACTGTCATATTCTCAATCCTCTCCAAGAGCGCAACAACACGATCATCAAAACAGGTCGCCGCCATGACTCATAGGATCTCGATAGGGGCGGAAGGACCGGAGGCGATCGACTGGCACCCCGAAGGGGCTGGAACATCGTGGAAGAGGGCCGGGAGAGACTTTCTTGTTCCGCGGGGAATGCGAACGCAGTTCGCAGGGGAGGAAAGTCGCGGAGGCCATTGCCGGGACAAGATCGAAGGGGCGGCGAAGCGCCCCTGGCCTTCGGTCAGACAAGCCACATCGAGGACGTCTTGATGGGTGTGCCCGTTGCGGAAACATCCGGAATGAGACCTGGCGAACTGCTATCGGTCCCATCACATCTGTCGGACGCTGCAATGGCGGCTCACGATCATGACCGCTTCTCGCGGCAATGGCCTGATCACGCCGAGACCCCGCACAAGCTCCGCCTCGACGCCTTTTTTCGGGCGGACAATCAACGCTCGGGGACAACAAAGGTCGCAGCAACGGGCCGCTGCGCGATCCCGGTGATCGCCGACCCGCTCCACTTTCCGCCAATTTCGCCGCCCTGATCGAGGAGAAGGCGAGTTCGACACATCCCGTTCTGGGCCGCCCTTCGGGGACTTGGCTACCGACAGCCCTGCCGCAAGGCGGGGCCAAATTCGAGCGCCCAGTAGGCATTCGAGGGACGAAGATCATCGATCGGCGGCAGTGGACGGAATGCACGCCCGCACTCCGCGTTGGCGGTCATGCGGCCGCGCGCCGGTCCAGCGCGTTGTCATTGCCTCGGAGCTGATCGGCCAGAGCGAGAAAACGGGCGCGATCGGCTGGGCCGCGTTTGACACGGAATCCGTCATCGACAACGTTATTGACCCGCGCCCACTGGTTCCATGAAAAATTCCTGCCGAGGCCGACCGTGGTCGAAGTGCTGGGAAACCGATCCGCGGTGCGAACGAGTTTGTCCCAGGAAGCGCCGAACTCGATCTCGCTGAATCGGCTGTGCCGGCCCGTCAGCGCGTTGCGCTCGAGTATCAGCGCGCGTTCCAGTTTTTCGGGCTCATGGGCGGCCAGCCAGTAGAGTTCCCAGATCTTGGAGGCGGGGCAGAAGAAGCAAGCCGACTTTACGGGAACCATGTCGGCGCCGAGCATCTCGGTGATGACATATACGCACTGCACGCGATCCCATCCGAGGATCTGAAGAGGATAGCTGAAATCGAAATCGGCGTCCGCGACAGGAAGGTTGCGGGAACGGCGCATGTCGGCGCGACCGCAATCGTAACCGATCAGCTTGACTATCCGTTCGCCGAGCCGCTGGGCTTCGATCCAGATCGGGTGGGGGTCGCAGGCGTTAGGACCGGACTTCACGCCCTTTATGAGCTGATCCTGCGGCTTCTGCTTCCACTTGATCGAGCACGATTTCATGCCGAAGGCGAGGCTCGGAAGCGTCTCGTTGACCATGCAATTGCCGTAGAGGTCACTGTAGCCGGTGCCGGGAAGGGTCTCTTTCCGGCATGCGACGATGTTCTCCCACCCCCATTCGGACAGCACCGTATTCATCCGTTCGAGATGGTCGAGCGTCTGCTGCTTTTCAGCACGCAGATCGGCAAAGGTGATGATGTCGGGGCGTAGTCCCGCCAGTTTCAGAGCAACGAGCATGGCTGTGGAGTCGACCCCGGCTCCATAGCATGCGGCAAGCAGTCGGCCGGAAAGTGCTGCGTGCAATTTCCGGCGTTGGTGGACGGCAAGTATCATGGCGACCGCCTAGTCGCCCGTGCCGGCAAGCAGCCACGCACGCAGGTCGCGGCGCATCAGTCCGATGGCTCCGTTGATCTCGGTGACGCGGGCGTCCGCCGTGACGTGGCCGCCTTCGCGGAACAGCCCGACGAAGTGCCGCATGACGTCGAGGTAGAGATGCCCGCCAACGAGCGCGATCTCGGCGAAGGGCTTGTGCCGGCCCTCGCTGAGCGATCCGATGTGCATGCCGGGATGATCTCCGGCCGGCATCACGCGGCGCTGTGTCGCCGGACGCGGCCAACGCGTGACAAGACCGCCAGCCTTCATTGCGGCAGCGGTCTCGGCGGTCATGCGCGCGTCGTAGTTCTCGATCGGCGCGGCGGCCGAGCGGAATCCCAGACGCGCGGAGACGAAAGCCACCTTTGCCATTGTGCCGGCCGGATCGACCGAACGCAGCGTCTGCCAAAGCGGGCCGTCATAGCGCTCGATCGCGGGGATGTAGCCGTCATCGACGCGCTTCGTCGCCGAGCACGCCATGATCAGCAGACGGGGAGAGGAGAGATCCGACATTACGCAGCCTCCCGATCTTCGGCTGCTGCCGGCTGGAGGCTGTGCAGATAGTCGACGGCGCGCTGCGCATGGGCTGCGGCCTGGAAGATCGCCCGCTTGTCGGAGCGAAGCACGGCGGCCCACGACTGGATATAGGCTGCATGGTCTGGTCGCGGCTCGAGCTCGGGCACGATATTGAGGTCGGCGCAGATCATGGCGGCGCCAAATTCCACGAGCATTTCTTCGCGCGCGCGTTCCGTGCGATCCTTATGGTAGCGGCTCAGATCCCTGTTCAGCCGATGCGGCGCCGCCGTCCAATGCAGGGTTTCGTGCGCTCTGATGGCGACGAATGAAGCCATGTCCCGGAAGAATTCCGGGGCAGGAAGCTGCACGTGATCGGAGGTGGGCGAATAATACGCTTTGTTGCCACCATAGCGGACGACCGCTCCGGTATTGTCGAAGAAACGATCGGCATGCTCGATGCGCTCTACCGGATCGGCTATCGGCTCTGGCGCAGCATAGTAGTGAGCCGGAAGCCCCTCGATCTGGTCGGCGCAGAAGACCGTGTATGACTTGAGAAACGGGATGCCCCTTTCGACCTCATCGCCCTGTGCATCGACTTCGGTGCGCGTGAACCGGCTGGCATAGACGACCGTTGTGCCCGTTTCGCCCTTTCGGACATGGGCTCCAAGCTCGACCGACTGCTTGAACGTCATCCAGATCGGGGATCGATAGCCGTGGGCGGTCGCCTCGGACCATAGAAGTAGCGTGTTTATGCCCTGGTAGGGCAGGCCGTTGTGGCGCAGCGGTCGGGTGATACGGCCAACCGCATTGCCGGCGCGCCAGGGCTGCACCCAAGGGCGCACGCCTTTCTCCAGATCCGCGACGATGCGGTCGGTAATCTTCGCGTATATGTCGACGCGGGACGTCTTCTCTTTCCTGCTCATTTTTCGGAACCTCCGTCGCAGCCGCGCCGATCGCGGCCGTCACGAGGCCCGGCCGCGCAGAACCGCAGGTCCGCGAACCCGCAAAGAGCAATCGGAAGGAAGGGAGATGTCGCTTGCGGGCCGCAACGTCAGTGAAGGACGGCGAAGCCGTTTCGCTGATCGAGGACCGAAGCAGGACCAGCTTTCGTGACGGCCGCGAGCGGCGCGGCAACGTCGATCGGCTTCGTTGCGACTCCCGTCGAGACACACGAAAAGGCCGGCGTCCCGAAGGAGGCCGGCCGCGATGCGATAGGTATGGGCGGAGCCCGAGCTCCGCCCGGAGACGCTCAGCCGAGAGCCGCCATCTGGAGTTCGGCCGCCTTGCGGCTGACGCTCTGGCCGGGATTCTCGACCTGGCGTTCATAGGGCTTCCAGCTCTCGCCGACGATGTGCTCGTAGGCTGCTACCGCCCCTTCGGCAGCCATGCGCAGGGCGTGGGACTGAAGGCCCATGTCGGCGGCGAACTCCCGCTTGCGTTGCGCGGCGCTGTCGAAGCCCACCGGGCCTTCGAGATCCTCGTCGCGGGTGTCGTTGGCTAACCTTGCCGAGGCGTCCTTCGCCTCGGTAACGGCTTTCGAGTAGAACTGGCCTGCGCCATAGGCGGAGCCGACATAGGATCCGACGATCCGCTGAAGATGGATTTGCATCGCCTTGTCGGAAAGCCCCTCGGAGAGGGTGTCGGCGCCTTCGATCAGGCTGCGCTCGTGGAACTCGCGGATGCCGTCGCTGTCGAGGACCGGAAGGCCGAAGCTCTCGGAGATGAGGGAAGCCTGGTTGCTGTCGGGGCAGCAGAGGCGGACCATTTCGAGGGTCGTGCCTTTCCGCATCTGGGTGGGGCGGGTCTGGGCCGCACGAACGCGGGTCTTGGGTTGACGGGTTGAACCGGACATTGAGCTTACCTTTCTGACGATGCCCTTCAGGTGATCCGGCCCTTGCCGGTCTTGCCTGCGGGTGCGGTCGAATGGAACCGGCGGAAGCTGGGCGCTTCCGGGTCCGGGGTCGGCCAGGCGAGCGGGGTTGGCTTGCGGACAAGCGGGGGCCAGTCCTTCACTGGTCCCGGCGCCGGCCGCGGGTTAGCCCTGCCGAGATCGGCTGTGTTCCGGCCGCTCCGCGGCGCGACAGCGGCCTTGAAGCGGCCAGCCGCTGGTTCAGACCGCAGCAAACCCGCGGGCAAGAACGGCCAAGGGCTGCTCACGAACACCGGCATCCGAAGAAAGGTTGAGCGCCTTGTTCGACCCTTCATTCCCGAGGCCTTTATGCAGCCTGTGCGACGCAGAGCCCATGGCGCCGGCGAAACGTTGCAATCGCATCCTCCTGCCGCGCCAGCTTGCGCGACAGGGCGTCGATCTCGTGCTGCCGCTCGGCGGTGATCGCGGCGAGGTTCGATCGATAGCGTTCCAGGAACGCTGCCGGATCGGGCGGCTTGCCGCGATGGTAGCATTTGCGCTTCGGCTGCAATTGCGGGATCAGCGCCGTCATGCGCCGCGTGATCAGGCGCTCGATCATGGCAAGCTGGTGCTGCGTCTGCCGGCGCGCCTCCTCCATGCGGAAGAGGCGGGTTCGGGGATCGAGGGCGGCCATCACGCAACCCTCTTGCCGTAGATGCCCGGGAAACCCGACACCTCGCTGTATTCCGCATGGCGATCGGGATCGACCACGAAGCCGAACCGGCCCATCCTGTATTCGGACGAAGGAACGAGGAAACGCCGCCGCTCAACGTCTTGCCCATGGTGACCGCCCTTTGTGGCGATCACCTCGGTGAAGCCCGGATGCTGATCGGACGGAATCGCCGATTGGACGAGCCAGGCATCGGCATGTTCACGCAGAAAGGCGCGTTCGTCCTTCCTGCGGGATTCACCCGGCTGAAGAACCGTGCCGGTGATGATCTCCCATTCATCGGGCCAGCTGTCCTTCATGGTGGATTCCGCGCACCGCCTCTCGAAGCTGGTGAAGAGATGGGGGAAGGTGATCGCAACGATCGCCCAGGCCTCATCCTCTTCATACCAACCACCATGGGCGCGCAGCGCAGGATGAACCTTGCGGTTGCGCTCGGCCGACAGATGGAAACCGCCATGGCCGGCCGTCGAGTGACAGGCAATGCCTTCGGCATAGAGCGTCGAATCCTGTGATTGCCCCCAGGGTGTATAGGCCGTGGAAGCGATCTCGCGCCGGCCAAGCGCCCGCTTGTCGCGCTGGTGTTCGGCATTCTCCAGAACTCTGGCGCGGAAGGCCGCTTCATCGGCCAGTTCGCCGGAATGGCCGTAGAAATCGGCGCGTTTCCATTCGGCGATGGGATTGCGCATGCGCCATGCGGTCACGAGGTAATGCCTGCCGTCGCGGGTCGGCGCCATCGCAAAGGCGTTGTCCGCCACGCGGGCCGCCGGCATGCCGTCGGCTGTATGTCCGAATTCCACCTCCGGAAACCCGGAGGCGGCGTCGATCGCGACAGTGTTGAGGGAGTTTGCCATCACGCCACCCTCCCCTCCACGCTGTCGGCGGCAACTTCGTCCGCCGACACGATCTGCATCACCGCACGGGGATAGCCGTGGCGCGACAGCCATTCCTCGGCAGCCTGCTGGTTGCCGGCGAGATGCACCAGCTCGGCATCTTCGCCGGGCCGGTCGATTATTCTGACCGATCCGATGGCAGGGCGTTCGAGCACCGTGAATCGCAGGCTCGAATTGACCGAAAATGTACGATGCACGCGAATGACGATCACGCCATTGGCTCCATGATCGCCCTCATGCAGGGTGAAGCTGGCGGGCATGGTGAATTGCCCGGTGACGCGCTCACCCTGTTTGCGGATCAGGCGGCCGGTGCTGTTGGAGGCCTTCCACGCGGATAGCTTTACTCGGTGACGGTCTGGCGGCCGCGGTGTTCGTCCGACCAGGAAACGATCGAGCCTATCGGCACGATGTCGAAGATCAGCGATGCTGACATGGTGCAAACCTTTCTGTTGCTGGAAACGAAACCGCCGCCGGTGTGACCCGGCGGCGGCATGGCATTCGGAAAGAGAAGGAAGAGCGGTCTATTCGGCGGCCTCGCGGAAGGGCTCCTCGAACTCGTTGTCACCGGCCTCATCGACGGGATCGACCCGATCGACGTCACCTTCGTCCTGATCCTCGGCGATAGGCTCATTCTTCTTGAGCCAGCTCGCGAGCTTCGCGGCGTCCGGCGCGAACAATGCCGAGCCGCGGCAAAAGTCATCGTCTTGCCGGCGCCGACGGCATGGGCGAGATAGGTCGCGCCATCTGAGATGATGCGCCAGATGCCACGTTTCTGGTGACCATAAAGAACAAAGGCGCCGGAGGCGCCTGGAAGCTGAAGATGGGAGCCGTCGAACTTTCGCGGGGCGATGTTGTTGAAGCGGTCATTATAGACCCGCGCCAATCGGTCGGTGCGGTCGGGATTGGACCAGACCCAGCGCCCAAACGATTCCTTGATCTTGTGAAGTTTCTCCTTGGCCGCTTCGGTATCGACAACATTGAGAACGCGCTTCTCAGCTTGGCCGTCCCTGATAGTATCGAATATCTGCGGCACACGGCTGTTCAGCGCATCCGCCAGCAGTTCGCCAGCATGACGGCGATCCGTACCCCATTCAGAGGTGCCGACCGCGAGATAGCCGAGCTGCCGGGCTTCAACCGTCCAGGACGCCAGTTCCGGCATATGGTGAATCTTAATATCGGCGTTCATTGTCTCCTTGACGAACGAGACAACATCGGCGGCCGGTATCCACGGCGCGCCGAGACGCGCGGTGATGTCGGAGGGGCGAAGATCGGCCGGCTGCACGGCGGCAAGTGCTACGACATTGCGCTCATAGGGGTCGGAACAAGAGCAGTGCCAAATCGTACGCTAAGGCCGAACGGATGGTGA
>JAVTWI010000202.1:0-8349 GCA_032229845.1 Rhabdaerophilum sp. | reverse complement strand
CATACAAAATCAAGATGATTTCATTTGGGACGGCCGAAAAACGCCGGCGACCCTATAAATCGCTTTGACATTCGAAAAGCGAATAATAATCATTTCTGTATTCTCTTTCGGAATGTCATTGCCTTGGCCCGCCGCCATCTTCCTTCCCTGAACGCGCTCTCGACCTTCGAGGAGGTCGCCATGCGACGCTCCTGTTCCGAGGCGGCCTTGCAACTCGGATTGACGCAAAGCGCTGTTTCCAAACAGATCCAGACCGTCGAAGGCTTCATCGGGCTGCCGCTGTTCTCACGCTCCAAGGGCGGCCTTATCCCCAATGCGATCGGCGCACGGCTGCTGAACGATCTCCGCCCGCTGCTCGACGAACTGGAGCGCGTCTGCGACCGGGCGTCGCGGGAGGCGACCAACCGCAAGGTCGTGATCGTGCGTGTGCTGGCGAGCTTCGCGGACCGCTGGTTCCTGCCGAGACTGAGCGAATTCCTCGCCGAACACCCTGAAATCGACATTCAGTTCTCGACGTTCCTGGTGACATCGGATTTCGACCGGGGCGGCGCGGAACTCGAAGTCCGGTTCGGCACCGGACCCTGGCTCGATGCCGATTCGACCCCGCTTCTCGGTCATACCCGCGTGCTGATCGCGCCGCCCGACACGCCGCCGGATATGCCGCTCGACGCACTGTTCGGCAAACAGCGCCTCGTCCACGCGCAATCGCCCGATGCCTGGAACGAATTCTTCACCGCCCAGAAGATCGACATGCCGGTGGACAAGCGCCTGCCGCTGGTCTTCGACATCACGCAGGCCATGGTCCGCGCCGTGCGGATCGGCATGGGCATCGCCGTCGTGCCGCGCATCTTCGTCGAGGAAGAACTCGCGCGCGGCGAAGTCGTCAATCCGCACGGTTTTTCCTACGAAGGGCGCTTCGGCTATCATCTGGTGGTCCAGCACCGGGTGCGCCCGCTCAGCCAGGCCGCGCAGATTCTTCACGACTGGATCGTCGCCAAAGCACGCAACGGCTGACACCTGCTCTGTGCGCCGGCGCACAGCTTTGGCTTGGGTCCTGCGGGAGGCTGTGCCAAGGTCGCCTCCGGAATCTGGCGATGGAGGGTGGCGGAACTTGCGGAGCGAAACAGTCTTGAAGCGGAAAATCACGGCCATCCTCGCGGCCGACGTTGCCGAATACACCCGCCTGATCTCGGAGGATGAGGAGGGCACGCTGCGTCGCCTCGAAACCTACCGGAAGGTTTTCGACGACTTCGTCAAACGCGCCGGCGGACGTATTTTCAACACCGCCGGGGACGGCGTGATGTGCGAGTTCGCCAGCGCAGTCGAGGCGACCCGCTGCGCGATCGACATTCAGGAATCGCTGCGCACCGCCAATATGGCTCTCCCCGCCGACCGGCAGATGCATTTCCGCATCGGCATCTCGATCGGCGACGTCGTCGAGCGCGAAGGCGACCTGCTCGGCGACGGCGTCAACATCGCTGCACGGCTTCAGGCGCTCGCCGAACCCGGCTCGATCTGCGTCTCCCGCCATGTCCACGAGGCGGTGATGAACAAGGTCTCGGTGCCGTTCCGCGATCTCGGCAACCGCGAGGTCAAGAACCTCCCCCACCCTGTCCATGCCTATCAGATCGAGATGGGCCCGCGCGGCAAGGGCACCACGCCGCCGCGCCCGGTGGCACCCTCACCCGAAGCGCGCGGTTTGTCGGCCGGCTGGATCGCAGCCGCCGCGATCGCGCTCGCGGCCGGCGCCGGCGGCTATGTGCTTTTGCAACGGCAGGACGGCCCGAAACCGCCGGTCGTCGCGACAGCCGACCCCCCGAAGGCGCCTGAAGCCCCCAAGGCACCCGAAACACCCAAGACCACCGAAACGCCGAAAACGACCGAAACCCCGCCGAAGGCCACGGAACCCGAAAAGCCGCCGCAGCAGCAGAGCGTCGTCGTCACGGAAAATCTCTCGCCGGCGCAGGCGTTCGAGAGGCTCGCCAAGAGCGGCGGCATCGTCAAGGACGCGAAATCGGCACCGGAACTCTATCACAACGCCCGCTCGTTCGAGCAGCGGGGCGAAAGCGCGGCGGCGCGGCGGGATTACCTCACTCTTGCCGCCCTCGGCACCGACCATATCGACCCGCTGATGCGTCTTGCCGCGCTGATCCGCACGCAGGACGGCCGCGCCGGTGCACGCGAGGTCTTCGCCGACCTCGCTCAGCAGGGCAAAGGTCGAGCAGCGGCGCTCGTCCAGATCCTGCAGTTCGATGGGGCGGAAAAGCAGAGCCGTCTGCAGGCCTTCGCCGACGCCAACCCGGATTTCGCGCCCGTCCACGCCCTGATCGCGCAGGAATTCGGCGAGGACCGGCAGAACGGCCAGACGATCAACGACCGGCGGCTCGAACTCGCGGCGCTCAAGCGCTTTCTTGCCGCCGAGAAGGACGGCAAGCTGGTGCCCTTCTTCCTCGATCAGAGCGTGCTCGCGCAGTGGATCGAGCGGGCGCAGAAGCGTGAGCAGACCGCGAGCGCGTTCTTCGCCACCAAGCGCGACCGGATCGGCCTCTCCTTCATGCGCTCGAACCAGAGCTGGATGGGCACGATCTCGGTGCCGGAGGCGGCTTCCGCGATCGAATACAAGTACGGCGACATGCCGGAGTTCAAGGCGACCGGACAGTTGGCGATGCTCGACCAGCGCACCGGAAAGCCGATGGCCAACCCGAGCTTCGAGATGCCCTCGACGCAAGGGCCGACCGAAGTTTCCCTGCGCTATCTCGACGCCAACGGCATCCGCAGCGCGGTGACGACCGAGACCTTCGACCCGCGCGACGCCCTCGTCGCCATGCAGCGCCAGATCCTGAACCAGACCTCCACAAGCTGGTTCCAGTTCGGCAAGGATCACAACGCCGGTTACCTTTACTACACCCATATCGTCAGCTACCGCTGCGCGATCAAGAAGGTGGAATACGGGCTCGGCAGCGATCCGCCGGTGCAGGAACTCAGGCTCCCGCCCTGCGACGAGCGCGACCCCTACGCCATTCCGCGTGATGTGAACCCCTACCTCCGTATCGGCCGGGACATTGCCGGCGCCTCGATGCGCATCACCTTCACCAACGGCGACATTTCGGATGTGAAGACCTATCAGAGGCCGTAAGAACGACTCGAAAAACTACTCGCCAGGCCGGGCCATCAGGGCGGCGAGTTCGATGCCGTTGCGCACGCCCATCTTCTCCAGAACGCGCGCCCGGTGCACTTCCACCGTGCGCATGGCGATGCCGAGATCGGCGGCGATCTGCTTGTTGAGGCGGCCACGGATCAACAGTTCCATCACCTCGCGCTCACGATCCGAAAGGGTCGCGAGCCGGTCCTTGAGCGCGAGGCGCGTCTCGCGCGCCGCCTGGCGCGCTTCCTCGATCGCCAGCAGTTCGACGATGCGATCGACGAGCTGGTTGTCGTTGAACGGCTTTTCGAGGAAATCCATCGCGCCGCGCTTCAGCGCCGCGACCGCGAGCGGCACGTCGCCATGTCCGGAGAGCATCACCACAGGCTGATCGCAGCCGGCTGCCACCAGCCGTTCGAGCACCTCGATCCCCGAAATCCCGCCGAGGCGCAGATCGAGAATAATGACGCCCTGCAGGCCCGCCGTCTGCACTTCGAGGAAATCCTCGCCCGAGGCATAACAGGCCGCCCTGATGCCGCGCGAGGCGAACAGCCAGGCCAGCGAATCCCGGATCGCCTCCTCGTCGTCGACGATATGGACATCGATATCGCTGGTCCGGACCTCGCTCATGAGGCGATTTCCACCGCGGCGGCAGCCGGAAGAACGACGAGGAAGCGCAGGCCACCCCCTTCCCGCTTTTCGAAGCTCAGCCGCCCCTTGTGGAGTTCGAGGATCGTCCGGCAGATGTTGAGCCCCATGCCCATGCCGTCGGTCTTGGTCGTGACGAACGGCTCGAACAGGCGCTGCTCGAGGTTCGGCGCCAACCCGCTGCCGCGATCCTCTACGGAGATCTCGACGCCATTTTCGCGCTTGCCGGTCCGCAGCGTCAGCACACGTTCCGCCAATGCCGTGCCCGCCATGGCCTCGACGCCGTTGCGGATGAGGTTGAGCAGCACCTGCTGCATCAGGATCGGATCGGCCAGCACCAGCGGAAGATCGGGCGCGAGATCGGTTTCGAGGCGGACGCCGTGCTTGCGCAGGTCGGCTTCCGCGAACGAGGCGCTCTCGGCCACGAGCTGTCCGGCGTCGGTCGCGACGATCTTCGGGTCGCTCTTGCGGACGAAATCATGGACACGGCGGATGATCTGCCCGGCGCGGCGCGCCTGAACGCCAAGCTTTTCGAGCGCATCGGTCAGCGCGGGCGGATCGGCCCGGTTGGCGCGGATCAGATTGAGGCAGCCAGCGGCATAGCTCGCGATCGCCGCCAGCGGCTGGTTGAGTTCATGCGCCAGGGTGGAAGCCATTTCGCCCATCGTCACGAGGCGGCCGGTGCGCTGGAGCGAGGCGTCCTGCGCCTTGGCGAGTTCCTCGGCGCGCTTGCGATCGGTGATATCGAGCACGGAGGCCATCCAGCCGGCGTGACGCCCCTGCGCGTCGATCAGCGGCGCCTCGTAGATCAGGACATCGAACAGCGAGCCGTCGGCCCGGGTGAAACGGAGTTCGAAGCCCTCGTCCGGGGCGTCGCCGGCAAGGACGCGGTTGTGCATCATCACCGTCCGATCGAGGTCCGAGGGGTCCCAGTACGGCATCGGCGGGCCACGCCCGATCAGGTCCTCGCGCCGGACGCCGAGCATCCGGCAGAAGGCGGAGTTGACGTAGATGATCCGCCCCTCGAGATCACGCGCGCGCATCCCCACCGTCAGCGAATCCTCCATCGCCTTGCGGAACGCGGACTCGGCGCGCAGCGCCGTCTCGGCGTCGAGGCGCTTGCGGACATGCCGATGCGCCAGCACCAGCGAGGCGACCGCCAGCGCAGCAAGGCCGAAGATCGCCGCGATCAGCAGGCGGTTGGTGGTGTCGCCCGGCTTGTCGTAGGGCGCGATCTGGAGAAGCAGGCCCGGCAACGGCGGATCGAAGCTGATGCCGTGCGCCTTGGTCACATCCCCGCGCTGGGTGCGCGACTTGTAGGCGACCGTGTCGCCGTCCGTATCGACGAGACGGACATCGTATTTCTCGGCGATCCACCACGGCACATGCCGGGCGAGCAGCGCGTCGGCCGCGAAGGTCGCGACGATGACGGTGCCGGCGCGCGCGCCGCCCGCGACCGGCGTCGCAATATCGATCACCGTCCCCCCGCCCTCGATCGTGCGCGGGCCGGCGTAGACCGGCCGCATCGAGCCCTGAAGGCCGCGGCGGACGATCCCGGCCCGGATCGGCCCTTCCGGCAGCAGAGAGCTGTCCGGCACCGAGAGCTGCACCTTGCCGTCGGCCGAAAACCAGGAAAGGGCGAGAATTTCGGGATTGTTGACCAGCATCTGCCCGGCGGAGGCAAGCAGCGCCGCGTCCGGCACCGAGGCCCGGCCGCTTTCAAGCGCGAGCCGCTTGAGGGCGTCCTCGTCCGTCCCGAGCTGGAAGCGCAGCGTCTGCTCCACCCAGAGGGCGTCCGTCAGCAGCGAGGCATGGGCACGGTCGTTCTCCTCGCGCTCGACATACCAGAGCAGCACGAAGATCAGCGCCGCGAGCAGCGCGATGGCGAGGATGGGCATCGCCGCCAGCAGCCAGCGGCCGAGCCGGTCGGAGCGGACAAAGCGGCGCATCCCGGCTGTTCCCGGCACATCAGACCGCCGCGCCGGCGAAATCCTGACACCATTCCGGGCCCCGCCTTCCGACGCCCTCATGCGCGTTTCCTCCCGCCTCCGAGTCCAGTTTCGACCCCGTTTCGGACTTCCCGCCGGCTCGCCCGATTTCTGATCGCAAACCCGGCAAAAGGCGACTTACGGAAATCCACAATAGCGGACTTGGCAAGAACCGCCTAACCAGCGATCGTGCGAAGGCAAAAAAAGCCCGAGCATCAAGACGGATTGCCAACGGGCAGAATATTCAAGGAGGAATTCCAATGCGCCTCATCAATGGCCGAATTGCAGCCATCGTCGCCGGTCTCATGATCGGCATGGGAGCTGCCGCCGCGCAGGGACCGATCGTCATCAAGTTCAGCCACGTCGTCGCCCCGAAGACGCCGAAAGGCCTCGGCGCCGACAAGTTCAAGGAGCTGGCCGAGAAATACACCGGCGGCAAGGTAAAGGTGGAAGTCTACCCGAACTCGCAGCTCTACAAGGACAAGGAAGAGATGGAGGCGCTCCAGCTCGGCGCCGTGCAGATGCTGGCCCCCAGCCTCGCGAAGTTCGGCCCGCTCGGCGCCCGCGAGTTCGAGGTGTTCGATCTGCCGTTCATCTTCCCGGACCGCGCCGCGCTCGCCAAGATCACCAAGGGCGCGGTCGGCAAGGACCTGTTCAAGAAGCTTGAATCCAAGGGCATTACCGGCCTCGCCTACTGGGACAACGGCTTCAAGATCTTCTCGGCCAACAAGCCGATCAAGCGCCCGGACGACATGCTCGGCCTCAAGGTCCGCATCCAGTCCTCGAAGGTGCTCGAAGCGCAGATCAAGGCGCTCGGCGCGATCCCGCAGGTGATGGCGTTCTCGGAAGTCTACCAGGGCCTCCAGACCGGCGTTATCGACAGCCAGGAGAACACGCCGTCGAACATGTTCACCCAGAAGTTCCACGAGGTGCAGAAGAACACCACCGTCACCCGCCACGGCTACATCGGCTACGCGGTGATCGTGAACAAGAAGTTCTGGGACGGCCTGCCGGGCGATGTCCGCACCCAGCTCGAAAAGGCGATGGACGAGGCGACGGACTACGCCAACTCGGTCTCCAAGCAGGAGAACGACGAAGCGCTCGAAGCCATCAAGAAGAGCGGCAAGACCGAAGTCTATGAGCTGACCGACGCCGACAAGGCTGCCTGGGTGAAGGCGCTCAAGCCCGTGCACAAGGAAATGACCTCGCGCATCGGCAAGGAGACGGTCGACGCCGTCTATCGTGAGCTCGGCCTCACCAACTAAGCCCTTCCGGGCCTGAAACCGCGGGAACAACCCGCAACGACGGTCGCGCGGTTTCGCGCGGCCGGACCACCTGACGCAAAGTAATTTTGACGCTTTTTTCCGCCGGGCGAACGAGGTTCGCCGGCCCGAAAAACGCACTGGGGGACTCGTCATGCTGCGTCTTCTGGATCGCCTTGAAGAGGTGATCATCACACTCCTCATCGGGCTCGCGACCGTGATCATCTTCGTGGCGGTTGTGCATCGCTACAGCCTCAGCGGCATCGTCGGCATCTTCAATTTCGCCCGCGAGCACGAGATTGCCTGGCTCGCCGAGCCGGCCAAGCAGAGCTTCCTCTCGCTGCGGCAGATCAATCTGGTCTGGGCGCAGGAGGTCTGCATCTATCTGTTCGTCTGGATGGCGAAGTTCGGCGCGGCCTATGGCGTGCGCACCGGCATCCATGTCGGCGTCGATGTGCTGATCAACACGCTCGACGAGAAGAAGCGCAACGCGATCATCCTGTTCGGCCTGCTGTGCGGCGCGCTGTTCACCGGCATCATCGCGACACTCGGTGCAAATTTCGTGAACCACATGGCGCATACCACCGCCACGGCCGTCGATGTCGATATCCCGATGTGGATCATCTATCTGGCGATCCCGCTCGGATCATCGCTGATGTGCTTCCGCTTCCTGCAGGTCGCCTGGGCGTTCTGGCGCACCGGGGAACTGCCGCACCACGACCATTCCCATGTCGACGGCATGGACGACGCCGAACCGGCGAAGGGAGCCTGATCCATGAACGCGGCTCTCATCTTCGGCGGTCTTATCGCCCTCATGCTCACCGGCATGCCGATCTCGATCGCGCTCGGCCTCACGGTGCTCACCTTCCTCTTCACCATGACGCAGGTGCCGATCGACACCGTGGCGCTCAAGCTGTTCACCGGCATCGAGAAGTTCGAGATCATGGCGATCCCGTTCTTCATTCTCGCCGGCAACTTCCTCACCCACGGCGGCGTCGCCCGCCGCATGATCCGCTTCGCCTCGGCGATGGTCGGCCACTGGTACGGCGGCCTCGGGCTCGCCGGCGTCATGGCCTGCGCCCTGTTCGCCGCCGTGTCGGGCTCCTCCCCGGCTACCGTGGTGGCCATCGGCGCGATCATCCTGCCGGCAATGGTGAAGCAGGGCTTCCCGCCGCGCTTCGGCGCGGGCGTCATCACCACCTCCGGCGCGCTGGGCATTCTCATCCCGCCCTCGATCGTGATGGTGATGTATTCGGTCGCGACCTCCGGCATGATCGTCGAAGGCCCGGCGGGCGAGAAAGTATCGTCC
>JAVTWI010000201.1:0-8367 GCA_032229845.1 Rhabdaerophilum sp. | reverse complement strand
CCTATCGCTTCCCCGGACCCCCCGAAAGAAACGACAAGCTAGCGAGCGGAAACTCCCGTCGCGATTGGCACCATACTCATGGGAGCCTGTCGATCAATCGAAGAAAGCGGTTTCGGCGGGGACCAAGGGGGCTTTTCAGACCCATGTTGCGAGAAAGTCACGCCCCATCCTGCTGCTCTGCACAAACTGGTTCAAAATGAATCGTTTTTTAGAGCTTCGTTAAGGCTTGAGGGCTTGGTTTCCCCGGCATTGGGCCCGGAAAACGCCGATTCCCGCTCAATCCTGCGCCGGCGGCGCTTTCTCACCGGAACCGGCGCCGTCGAGGGCCTTGCGGCGCAGATAGCGCTGGATCGCGACGGGAATCGCCACGACATAGATCAGCGTCAGCACGCTCACCGTCTCGAACGGATGCGAAACCAGCAGCCAGAGAATCACGACGAACAGCGCGAGAAGCGGCAGGACGCGCTCACGGGGAATCGGCGAGCCAAGCCCCTTGCCCGAGAAGGTCGGCAAGCGCGAAACGATCAGGGCCGTGGACACCAGCGTCCAGATCAGCACCAACACCGCCTCGCCGACGAAGTTCGGCACGCCGGAAAGGGTCAGGTGCACCGGCAGCATCACCATCATCGCGCCGGCCGGCGCCGGCACGCCGGTCGCGAAGGCCTTCTGCCAGGCCGGCCGCTCCGGCCCGTCGATCATCACGTTGAAGCGCGCGAGGCGCAGCGCCATGGCGAAAGCAAGCAGCAGGCAGGCGAGCCAACCCAGCGCCTTGAGGTTCTGCAACTGCCAGAAATAGAGAATCAGCGCCGGCGCGCAGCCGAAGCTGACAAAATCGGCCAGCGAATCGAGTTCGGCACCGAATCGCGAGGTTCCCTTGAGGTAACGGGCGATGCGCCCGTCGATTCCATCGAGCACCGCGGCGATGATGATGCCAAGCGCGGCGTAATCGAGCCGCCCCTCGATCGCGAACCGGACCGCCGTCAGCCCGGCGGCCAAAGCGGCGAGCGTCACGAGGTTGGGAATGAGCAGGCGCAACGGAATCGGCCGGAAGCGCCGCTGCGGCGACGCGGGTTCCGGCTCGAACGGCGGGAAGATCGGTTCCATGCGCCCTCTCTCAGGGTCAGCTGACGCGGTAGCTGCGCTGCGGTTCCTTCGAGCCGAGATCGCACAGCACCGTTTCCCCACCGATGGCACGCTGCCCCTCGGCAACGAGCGCGCGGGCGCTGTCCGGCAGGTAGATGTCGGTGCGGCTGCCGAAGCGAATCAGGCCGAAGCGGGCGCCCGGTGCCAGTTCCTCACCCTCGCGCACGAAACAGAGGATGCGGCGCGCGATCAGGCCGGCGATCTGCACGCAGGCGATCGGCCCGTGCGCGGTCTCGACGACGATGGCGTTGCGCTCGTTGTCCTGGCTCGCCTTGTCGAGATCGGCATTGAGGAACAGGCCGGGCGTATAGACGATCTTGGAGATGCGCCCGCCTACCGGCGTGCGGTTGATGTGAACGTCGAACACCGAGAGGAAGATCGAGATCCGCAGGCGCGGCGCGTCGCCCATGCCGAGTTCGGCCGGCGGCGGGAAAAAGCCGATCTGGCTGACGCGGCCGTCGGCCGGCGAGAGCACGAGCCCTTCGCGCACCGGCGAGACGCGCGGCGGATCGCGGAAGAAGTAGGCGACGAACAGCGGCAGGATCCAGAACAGCCAGCCGATCGCCGGAATGAGCCAGTGCACGAACAGTGCAAGGACCACAGCCGCGACGATGAAAAGATATCCTTCCGGGTGGATCGGAACGATGAACTTGCGAACCGAGGCGACGACGGACATGCGGCACTCTTCCCTGTTGTAGCGATGAGGGTCCTGTGCGCTGGCGCACGGCGAAAAACCACCATCACGTTTTGTTGAGGGCACTGGCCCCGGCCAGTACGAACCCCAATTTCGGAAGGCACGTTTAAGCGCAACCCACGCCCCGCCGCAAGTAATGTGACCATTCCGCGGTCGGCGTTCCCGACAAGATCACTTTCAGGCCCGATTTTTACCCTGTTTGCCGGTTTGTCTCTTACCTGTCTTACGACTTTGGTTTAATGTGACTGAAAAAACAGAAAGGAGGAAGCGATGGACTACAATCTGGCCTTCTCTGCCATCGGATATGGTTCGGTTCGCGTGCTGCGCGAGCGTCGGTTCTCCACTTCCCCCCATTCCCTCCCCTCGCACTGGATCCTTCAGAAATCCGACCCGGTGCAGTTCTGCATCGAGGCCCTTTCAGAAGTGCATCCGGAGTGGGTCCAGTGCATCGACGACGAGACCCGCCACGCGATCCACGCGCGGTTGCGTGACGAGGCGAAACGCGGGCGCAGCCGGGCGCACTGAATTCCAGCCCCCCGGAATTTCCGCCCTGACATGGTTGCCCCCAGCGAGCGCCGCCGGAGCCCCCACCGGCGGCGCTTCGAGTTTCCGTGCTGACCGCAATCTCTCTCAGATCTCGATCTTCTGGCGCAGGCTCGGCTCCTCGCCCTTTTCCGCGTTCAGCAGTGTCTCGCGGGCAAGATCGGCCTCGCGCTGCTTGTTCCACATGCCCGCGAACAGTCCGCCCTTCGCCAGCAGCTCGTTGAAGGTGCCGCTCTCGGCAATCACCCCCTTGTCGAGCACGATGATCCGGTCGGCGTTGATGACGGTCGAGAGCCGATGCGCGATCACCAGCGTCGAGCGACCACGGGACACGCGTTCCAGCGCATCCTGAATTTCCTTTTCGGTGTAGCTGTCGAGCGCCGAAGTGGCCTCATCCAGCACGAGAATGGGCGGGCCCTTGAGGATGGTGCGGGCGATGGCGACGCGCTGCTTCTCGCCGCCCGAGAGCTTCAGGCCCCGTTCGCCGACCTGCGCCTGATAGCCATCGGGCAGTTGCCGGATGAACGGGTCGATCTGCGCCATGGTAGCGGCCTCGGCGATCTTGGCTTCGTCGGCGCCGTCCTTCCCGTAGCCGATGTTATAGAGGATGGTGTCGTTGAACAGCACCGTGTCCTGCGGGACGATGCCGATGGCCGCGCGCAGGCTCGCCTGCGTCACGTCGCGGATATCCTGCCCGTCGATGGTGATCCTGCCGCCGGTGATGTCGTAGAAGCGGAACAGCAGGCGCGAGAGCGTCGACTTGCCGGCGCCCGAGGGACCGACGATCGCAACCGTGCCGCCCGGCGGGACCTCGAACGAAACGCCTTTCAGGATCGCCCGCTCGGGCACGTAGGAGAAAGTCACGTTCTCGAAGCGGATAAGGCCGGCGGGGACGGCCAGCGCCATCGCTCCCGGTTTGTCCTCGACCTCCGCCTCGCGGGTGAGGATGTCGAACATGCGCTCGATATCGACGATCGCCTGCTTGATCTCGCGATAGACCATGCCCATGAAGTTGAGCGGCTGGTAGAGCTGGATCATCAGCGCGTTGATCATCACGAAATGGCCGACGCTGTTCTTGCCGGCAATGACGTCCGCCGCCGAGATCGCCATGCAGATCGTCAGGGCGATCGTGAAGATGATCGCCTGCCCGGTATTGAGCACGGCAAGCGAGGTATAGGTCTTGATCGAGGCCTTCTCGTAGGTCTCGAGCGAACGATCGTAGCGCGCCGTCTCCCGCGCCTCGGCGCCGAAATATTTCACGGTTTCGAAATTGAGCAGCGAATCCACCGCCTTGGCGTTGGCGTCGGTGTCGCTCTCGTTCATCGTGCGGCGGATCGTCATGCGCCAGACGGTCGCCTTCACCGTGAACCACAGGTAGATCACGATCATCACGACGACGATGACCACGTAGCGCCAGTCGAACGCGAAGGCGAAGACCGCGATCACCATCGCGAATTCGACGATGGTGGGGATGAGCGTCATCAGCGTCATCCGCGTCATTTCCTCGATGCCGTTGCGGCCGCGTTCGAGCACGCGAGTCAACCCGCCGGTCTTGCGTTCGAGGTGGAAGCGCAAGGAGAGCCGATGCATGTGCGAGAAGGTGCGCAGCGCGAGGCGGCGGACGGCGTTCATCGCCACCTTGGCGAACAGCCCCTCGCGGGCCTGCGTGAACACCACCATCAGGATGCGCGTCAGCCCGTAGAAAATGGTCGCGAGGATCGGCGCGCCGATCAGCCAGCCAGTCGTGCCGACACTCTCCGCCTTGCCGCCCGAGACAGCGACCAACGCATCCGTCGCCCATTTGTAGGTGAAGGGCATCAGGATGGTGAAGCCCTTCGCGACGAGGATCAGCGAGAGCGAAAGCGCGATGGTGCGCTGGAGATCCGGCCGGTCGTGCGGCCAGAAGAACGGCCAGAGCGTGCGGAGGGTCGAGATCAGCGAGGCTTCGCGGGCAGGAGCGGAAGTGGAAGTATCGGTCAAGGACGGGGCCTTTTTCGGCGCGATTTCGGACGCGGATGTCATGCTGTCGGCGCGCTGACGCGAAACCGGGCACGAAAGGGGCGGGTTTGCTATTATCTGGTCCGGTTCGATGCGTCTGCCAACCCCCCGGACCTGCTTTCCCCTTCGGAAACCGCGCCATTCCGACGGAAGAGGACCAACGACACCGTCTTGCCCAACATCGTCTTGCCCAACATCGTCTTGCCTTCGTCACGGCCCATGCCGCATTGTGAGCGGATGCAAGAAACCTCGATTCGAAATGTCTGCGTCTTCTGTGGCTCCGGCCCCGGCTCCCTCCCGATCTTCATGGAAAATGCCAACGCGCTGGGTCGCATCCTCGCGCAGTCCGGCCTCGGGCTTGTCTACGGCGGCGGTTCGCACGGGCTGATGGGCGCCGTGGCGCGGTCGGTGCTGCAATACGGCGGGCACGTGACCGGCATCATCCCGGACTTCCTTGAGGCCAAGGAAGTCATGCTGCGCGACGCGCAGGAGATGATCGTCACCAAGAACATGCACGAGCGTAAGCAGTTGATGTTCCAGAAGGCGGATGCCTTCGTTGCGCTGCCGGGCGGGATCGGCACGCTGGAGGAACTGGTGGAGCAGATGACCTGGGCGCAACTCGGCCAGCACAACAAGCCGATCCTGATGCTCAACACCAACAATTTCTGGAAGCCGCTGCTGGTGCTGCTCGCGCACATGCGCGAGTTCCACTTCATCCGCGAAGGGCTGGAAGTCCATTACATCGTTGCCGAGAAGGTGGACGAGGTCGTTCCCATGCTCCGGCAGGCGATTACCATGCGCGACCGGCAAAGCGCCTGAATTTAGCCGGATTGACGCGAAAGTCTTCTTTCGTCGCTCTTCCGGTTTTCAAAAACCATGTCAGGATGAGCGGACGGGGGATCGCGGGCTTGCATGATCGGGCGGTCAATCCGGGTTTGTCGATCGTGCGATCCTGAGGTCTGATCATGGTCCGCGCTGCCCTTGCCGGCGTTTCATTTGCCCTTCTCGCTCTTTCGTTCCCGGCGCAGGCCCAGCAGGCCCCGGCTCCCGAAGACGAGGCACCGGTCGCGGCCCCCGCCGCGCCGGCGGCCCGCCCTGCCGCACGCGCCGCGCGCCGCAAGGCCGCCGCGAAAAACGCGACGCAGGTCGTGTTCCAGAACAACCGCGCCAGCGCGGTGACGGCGATTACCCTGACCGGCGCGGGCGGCAAGCCGAGTTCGATGCTCAAGACCGCGCTTGCTCCCGGCAAGAAAGTCACCGTCAAGCTGCACAAGAACGCCGGCTGCACCTTCTCGCTCGACGCTTCCTTCGACGATGAGGCGCCGTTCGAGCCGACACAGGTCGATCTCTGTGTCGACAAGACCATCAACTTCACGGAGTAAGGGCTTTCTTACGCCCGGGGCGGCTTCGCCCCCGGGGCACTCCCTCGCAACGGGGCTGCGCCCCTGCTCGGCGTCGCCTCCGCTCCTGGCCAAGGGCCAGAAGGCCCTTGGCGCTCCCCCTCTGCGACTTGCGCGCCGGTCCTATTCCGCCGCGACCTGCGCGCGCATGAGCTTGTAGTAAATCGAATCGAGCAGCGCCTGGAACGAGGCGTCGATGATGTTCGGCGAGACACCCACCGTGGTCCAGGTCTCGCCGGTCTCATCCGTTGAATCGATCAGTACGCGGGTCACCGCGTCGGTGCCGCCCTGGAAGATGCGGACCTTGAAGTCCGAGAGTTTCAGCCCCTTGATGAACTGCTGGTAGCGGCCGAGGTCCTTGCGGAGCGCCTTGTCGAGCGCGTTCACCGGGCCATCGCCCTCCGCTGCCGAGATCAGCGACTTGTCGCCGACGCGCACTTTCACCACCGCCTCCGAGAAGGTCACGAGATCACCGCGCGCGTTGAAGCGCCGCTCGACGTTGACCTTGAAGCGCTCGACCTTGAAGAACTCCGGCACGCGCCCCAGAAGCCGTTGGGCGAGCAGGTAGAAGCTCGCATCCGCGCCCTCGTAGGAATAACCCTGCGCTTCCTTCTCCTTCACCTCGTCGAGCAGGCGCGAAAGCCGCGGATCGCTCTTCTCCACCGAGACGCCGAGACGTTCGAGTTCGGCGAGCACGTTCGATTTGCCGGCCTGCGTCGAGACCAGCACGAGACGGCGGTTGCCGACCGTCTCCGGCGCGACGTGCTCGTAGGTCTTCGGGTCCTTGATGAGCGCCGAGGCGTGGATGCCGGCCTTGGTGGCGAAGGCCGAGACGCCGACATACGGCGCCTGCCGATTCGGCACGCGGTTCAGCAACTCGTCGAAGGCGCGGCTCATCGCCGTGATCCCGGCGAGCGCCTCGTCGGAGACGCCGATCTCGAAGCGATCCGCGAATTCCTTCTTGAGCTTCAGCGTCGGGATCAGCGTCACAAGGTTGGCATTGCCGCAACGCTCGCCGAGGCCGTTGAGCGTGCCCTGAATCTGGCGTGCCCCGGCTCTGACGGCGGCGAGACTGTTGGCGACCGCATGCCCGGTATCGTCATGCGCATGGATGCCGAGGTCGATGCCCGGCACCTCACGCAGCACATCCGCAACGATTCGCTCGACTTCGTGCGGCAGCGTGCCACCATTAGTATCGCAGAGCACCACCCATTCTGCCCCCGCTTCCCTCGCGGCGCGGGCGCACGCGAGTGCGTAGGCGCGATTGGCCTTGTAGCCATCGAAAAAATGCTCGCAATCGATCATCGCGCGCTTGCCCACGGCCAGCGTCGCAGCAACCGAATCGCGAATGGATTCAAGGTTTTCGTCCAGCGTGCAGCCGAGTGCGAACTCGACATGATAATCCCAGCTTTTGGCAACGAAGCAGATCGCCTGCCCACCCGCCTGCAACAGCGCGGCAAGGCCGGGATCGTTCGAGGCCGAGATGCCGGCGCGCTTCGTCATGCCGAAGGCGGTGAAACAGGCTTTCGTTTTCGGCGGCTTCTCGAAGAACTTGGTATCGACCGGGTTTGCGCCGGGGTAGCCGCCCTCGATGAAATCGACGCCGAGCCGATCCAGCATCGCCGCGATCTTCACCTTGTCGGCGTGGCTGAAATCGACGCCGGTGGTCTGCGCGCCGTCGCGCAAGGTGGTGTCGAACAGGTAGAGGCGTTCGCGTTTCATGTGCGTGCCTTCCATTCGGCTGTGTCGTGGTCAGGGTGCTGGTAGGAGACGAGTTCAGCGGTGAAGGCGGCCATTTTCGCCTTCTGCTCGGGCGTGCGGGTCGGCAGGGTCGCAAGCCCTTCGCACCACGGCAACGCCGCTTCCTCGGCGAGCTGCACCTCGGGCGCAATCGCAGCGGGGTTGTCGAACGCGCAGATCGCGAGATCGACCCCGCCTTGCCACTCATACGTGAGCGGCGTGCCGCAATCGCCGCAAAAACCGCGCCGGACCTTGGATGAAGACTGGAAATGCTTCGGCGCGCCGCGCGTCCATTCGTGCTTCTCGACAGACACGAACGCACCGAACGGCGCGGCGAAAGCTTTCTGGCACATTCGGCAATGGCAGATCGACGGGCGTTTCAGCCCTTCACAGGCGAAGCGCACGGCGCCGCACTGGCACCCGCCGGTGAAGCTGAGACCGCTCATCGCTTCACCTCCCAGGTGGTGACGGGGGAGCCGTTCTCATCCTTGCCGTCCTTGAGGGCAATGCCCATGGCCGCGAGTTCGTCGCGGATGCGGTCCGATTCCGCCCAGTTCTTCGCGGCACGGGCAGCGAGGCGCGCGGCGATAAGCGCATCGACCGCCGCCGCATCGACCCCGGCTTTTGCTTCAGCCTCGCGCTCGGCAGCGGAGCGTTCGAGCAAGCCGAGCAGTGCCGCCGTCGCCTTGAGCGAAGCCGGATCGGCGATCTGATGCATGGCCGCGATGGCGGCGGGCATGTTCATATCATCCGAAAGGGCCTCGAGCGTTGCGGGATCGACTGCGCCGGGGGCGGCATCGCCGGCCTTGCGATACCAGCCGTCGAGCATCGACGCGCTTTCCTGAAGCG
>JAVTWI010000200.1:2654-8574 GCA_032229845.1 Rhabdaerophilum sp. | reverse complement strand
TCGATCATCAGCCAGATCGAGCGCAACGAGACCAACCCGACGCTGGCCACCATCTGGCGTCTGAGCCAAGCCCTGGATGTCTCGATCGAGCGGTTTCTCGTCTCGTCAGACGACGAGCCTTTCATCGAGAAATCCTCCAGGGTCGACACGCCGATTCTCGTCTCGAACGACGGCAAGATGCGCCTCGCCATCATCGGCTGGCTGAAAACGGTCGAGTGGCTGCAGTGGTATGATGTCCACTCCGAGCCGGGCGGCACACTCGATTCGGATGCGCACCAGCGAGGCTCGATCGAGAATCTCTCGGTGATCAGCGGCGAGTTCGAGGTCGAGGTCGGCGGCGTGGTCGAGACCGCCAAGGCCGGCGAGAGCCTGCGCTATCGTTGCGACCGGCAGCACGTCGTCCGCTGCGTCGGCAAGGAACCGGGCCACGCCACGATGGTGGTGATCC
This sequence comes from Rhabdaerophilum sp., assembly GCA_032229845.1. Classification (GTDB taxonomy): domain Bacteria; phylum Pseudomonadota; class Alphaproteobacteria; order Rhizobiales; family Beijerinckiaceae; genus Rhabdaerophilum. Next base: position 8,126 of record JAVTWI010000200.1, on the reverse strand, counting down.
TCAAGGCCGCCGTGATGGATTGACCGGCGCCCGCCGGCTTCCCGCGCTATTTCTTCGCCTTGCCGGCGATCGGCGGCAACGCGAGGAGATAGGTCGCCATCGCGTTCCGATCCTCGTCCGAAAGCTCCGAGGTGTTCTTGATGACGGAGGTCATCGAACCTCCGGCCGAATAGAAACCCGGCGTCTCACCCGTCTTCAGGAAATCGCGGATATCGCTCTTCGACCAGGAACCAATACCATCGGTGTGCGGTGTGATGTTCGGCACCGATCCCTTGCCTTCCGGGTCGGGGCCCCCCGCGAAACGTTTTGCGGTGACGATGCCGCCAAGAAGGTTGCGAGGGCTGTGGCATTCGGCGCAGTGCCCCGGCCCCTCGACGAGAAACGCGCCGCGGTTGAAGGCGACATCCTTCGCCGGGTCCGGTGTAAAGAGCTTGCCGTCGAGGAACAGCAGCTTCCAGCCGCCAAGCATGCGCCGGATGTTGAAGGGAAACGGCACATCATGTGCCCGCACCCGGCCGGCAACTGCGGGCAGCGTCTTCAGGAACGCGAAAAGGTCGGCGAGATCCTTCGCGCCCATGCGCTGATAGGACGTATAGGGAAACGCAGGGTAATAGTGCTCGCCCGCGGGCGAAACGCCTTCGCGCATCGCGCGGATGAAGGCATCGACCGGCCAGCCGCCGATCCCGTCGGCCTTGTCGGAAGAAATATTGGGCGCATAAAAGGTCCCGAACGGCGACTTGAGCCCGAGCCCGCCGCCGAGGCGGGTGCGATCCTTCTCGCCGGGAATGGCGTGGCACGAGGCACAGCCGCCGATATGGAACAGCGTGCGGCCGTTATCGAGATCGGCACTCGTCGGCACGATGCCCGCGTTCTCGCCAAAAACCAGATGATGGAACGCCGGGGCGGTCACGACATAGGCTCCCGCGAGGCCGAGAGCCGCAAGCATCACGAGCGCCTTGACGATCCTGCGCATGACATCACCCTCCGGGCCGGCAGCATGGCTGCAAATCAGACAGAAATGCGCGCCCTGCGGCACGCATTTCAAGCAGGGTCCGGTAGCCGGGCGTCATCCGTCACTGGCCGCGGAATTCCTTGTGGCAGGCGCCGCAGCTACCGAAGACCTTGCCGATTTCGGCCTTGAAGCTCGCCTCGTCCTTGATCGCGGCGGCAGCTTTCGGCGCATCCTCCGCGAGCTTGGCGAAAATACCGTCGAACTTGGCCTTGTTCAGCCAGATATCCGGCTGGGCCTTGGTGTCACCTTTGTCCGAGCCTTCCGGGAACAGGGCGGGCCCGCTCTTGGCGTTCTTGCCGATGGTTTCGAGCCCTTTCTGGACGGCCGCCAGATCGAAAGGCGCCTCGCCCTTCATCATTTTCGACATCGCGCCGGCGGCGGCGCCCATCGCCTTCATCTCGGCCTTGCGCTGCTCGATGACCGAGCCCTGGGCCAGCGCCACGCCGGCGCCGAGCGCGAACAGCGAAGCAAGAACAATTTTACGACGCATCTTGAATTCCTTCTTCTCACAGAACCTGCCCGCCCCTTGACGATTGCGGGCTTCGGGTCAGAGGGTTGCGGGCGGACCGGACGATGTCCACCCCCAACTTATTGCAGGAATGCAAACAGGAATGCCGCTCACATTTGCGTGATTGACCTCGCTCAGCCGCCGGATTGCAGCAGCCCCCAGATCGCCTGCGCATTCGCCGGCATATCGACATGACGGATGCCCTTGGCCCGGCGCAGCGCATCGACGATGGCGTTCATCGCCGCCGGTGCCGCGCCGATCGTCCCGGCCTCGCCCGCGCCCTTCAGCCCCATCGCATTGGTGGTCGAGGGCACGTTGCGGGTTTCGAAGACGAAATTCGGCATGTCGTCCGCCCGCGGCATCGCGTAATCGAGGAAGCTCGCGGTGAGGATCTGGCCGTTTTCGTCCTGCACATAGCGCTCGATCATCGCCTGGCCGATACCTTGTGCCGCACCACCATGGATTTGCCCCGCGAGCAGGATCGGGTTCAGCGTGACGCCGAAGTCGTCGACGATGACGAAATTGACGATGCGCGTCTCTCCGGTCTCCGGGTCGATCTCCACCTCGCAGACATGGGTGCCGTTGGGATAGGTCGCCTCCGGCGGCCGGAATTCCGCCGTCGTCGAGAGCAAGTCCTTCTTCGCGCCCGGCAGGGCGGCGATCTCGGTGAAGGTGAGCCGCCGGTCGGTGCCGGCGATGCGCACGGCGCCTCCTGCGATCTCGAGATCGGCGACGCCTGCCTCGAGCTTTTCTGCCGCCAGCGTCTTGAGATTGGTGGCGAGAAGTTCGGCCGCCTTCAGGACCCCCGATCCGCCGACCGGGATCGAGCGCGAGCCGCCGGTGCCCTGCCCGGTCGGGGTGTCGTTGGTATCGCCCTGCTTCACCCGGATCTTGTCGAGCGGCAGGTCAAGATGCTGCGAGACGAGCTGGGCATAGGCCGTCTCATGCCCCTGCCCGTTCGACTGCGTGCCGATCCTGACCGTCGCCGTCCCGTCCTTTTCGAGCGTGACATAGGCCGGCTCGGGCGAACCGCCGCCGCAGGCTTCGATGTAAACGCCGAGGCCGATGCCGCGCAGTTTGCCGGCCCTCTTCGCCGCCTTGACCCGTGCGGGGAAACTCTTCCAATCCGCGAGTTCCATCGCCCGGTCGAGATGCCCGGCGAATTCACCGGTGTCGTAGACCCGCCCCGTAACCGTCTTGTACGGCATCTTCGACGGCTTGATGAAGTTGAGCTTGCGCAGCTTCACCCGGTCCATCCCGATCTCGTCGGCGATGTAGTCGACGAAGCGTTCGAGCATATAGGCGGCTTCCGGTCGCCCGGCGCCGCGATAGGCATCGAACGGAACTGAGTTCGTGAAGAGGCCGCGCACCCGCGCATAGCCGGCCTTGATATCGTAGACGCCGGTCAGCATCGTCGCGCCGAGCCAGGGGATATACGGCCCGTACTGCGAGAGATAGGCTCCCATGTTGGCATCGATCTCGACGCGCAGCGCGAGGAACTTGCCGCGCTCGTCGAGCGCCATCTCGCAGTGAGTCAGGTTGTCGCGCCCATGCGCGCAGGCGAAGAAATGCTCGCTTCGGTCCGACGCCCAGCGGACGGGGCGGCCGAGCTTGCCCGCCGCGAACACCGTGAGCGGATACTCGCGATACATGAAGCTCTTGGTGCCGAAACCGCCGCCGACGTCGGGCGTCACGACCCGGAAGTTCGCCGGATCGGTCTTGAAGATGAATTTCGCGAGCGTGTTCCGGAGGCCGTGGCTGCCCTGGCTGCCGAGCGTGATGTGGAACTTCCCGTCCTTCTTCGGCTCGGCGACGATCGACCGCGCTTCCATGTAGTTGGCGATCAGGCGGTTGTTGACGACATCGAGCGAGACGACGCGCGCGGCTTTTGCGAAAACCGCGTCCGTCTTCGCTTTGTCGCCCATCAAGTGATCGAAGGCGACATTGCCCGGCGCCGCCTCATGCACGAGCGCCGCGCCTTTTTTTCTGGCATCCGCGATCTCGCTGACAACCGGCCCGGCCGTCCAAGCGATGTCGATGGCCTCCGCCGCGTCGCGCGCCTCGTTCAGCGTTTCGGCGACGATGAAGGCCACGGCCTCGCCGACATGGCGGACGCGATCCTTCGGCAGTACCGGATAAGAGGGCGCTTGCGGCAAGGTTCCGTCAGTATTCTTCACCGGTGCCTGGCAGGGCAGATCGCCGAGGTGCGCGACATCGTCGTGAGTGATGACGGCGACGACGCCCGGCATCGCACGGGCGGTCCCGAGATCGCCGAAGCGGAACCCCGCGCTGGCATAGGGCGAGCGCAGCACGAAAGCCTGCAATTCGCCCTTGGCGTGATAGTCGGTCGCGTAATGGCCGGAGCCGGTGACGAAACGTTGATCCTCCACGCGCGTCAGCGCCTGGCCCATCCCGAATTTCATTGGACGCATGTGTCTTGAGACCTGAAAGGTGTGGCGGAAACCGCTTCCGCGCCGTTCAGGAGAGATTACAAGCGTGAGCCCGGCTGGCAAGCCTTCAGGACGGGTCGATCAGGACTTTCGTATCGCTCAATCCCGCTCGACCGCTTCGCCGGCCATGATCCAGTCGCGAAAGCCGCCGGCATAATGCGCATCGACCGGCACGCCCTGCGACCGCGCGACCATCGCCGCCTGCATCGACCGGACCCCGGCGACGCAGGAAAGGACGATCCGCTTGCCCGCCGCCTCCGGGATATCGGACAGGTCGAGCCGCGACAGCGGCCGGGACACCGCGCCAGGGATGCGACCCTGAGCGTATTCGTGCGGCTCGCGGACATCGACCACCAGAAGGGTGCCGTTGGCGAGGCCGGCCTTGACCTCGTCCCGGTCGAGATTGGAAATCATGCGTATGCTCCTCGAAGATTGCCGGCGGTGATGCAACACACATGCCGGGCGCCGCGTTGACGGCACCTCGCGCCGGGCGCCAGCCTTTCACACGTGAATAAGCTGGCCTTCCCGCGCGAGGCAAGAGGCGGGAAAAGCCGCCTGCAAGGCTTTTTCGCGCTGCCGCAGCGTGGCGTCGTCGTGCAGTGGATTGTGGTGGAACCCGGCGAGCTGGCGCACGCCCGCGGCACGTGCGAGCGCCAGCGCGCCTTCCGCCGTGCCGTGCCCCCATCCGCGGCGGGTCGCGATTTCCGTGGCCGTGAACATCGTATCGTGGATAAGAAGGTCCGCCCCCTGCGCCAGCGCGACGAGATCGGCGGACGGCGCCGCGCTGTCCTCGATATCCGTCACGAACACGACCGCCGCACCGCCCCGCTCGATCCGGTAGGCCATCGATCCGCCGGGATGCTCGACCAGCGCGCTCCGGGCAGCGACATCGCCCAGCATGAAGGTGTCGCCCGGCGCATGCCGATTATACGAAATCCGGCCTGCAAGGTCGCCCGCCTCGTCCGGGAAATACGGCGCCGCGATCATCGGCCGGATGAGATCCTCGAGCTTCCCGTCGATCGGCAGGGCACAATGCAGCGAGACCGCCGTGCCCGGCGAGGCGCAGGCGCCATGCAGCAGGAACGGCAGGCCCATCAGGTGATCGTGGTGGAAATGGCTGACGAGAAGGCGGACGCTCCGCGCCGGATGGCCCCGTAGATACTCGCCCAGCGCCGTCGCGCCCGACCCGGCATCGAACACGACGAGATCGTCGCCCAGACGGGCGGAAACGCAAGCCGTGTGATGACCGAATTCGGAATAGGCCGCTCCCGAAGCCGGGTAGCTCCCCCTCACCCCCCAGAACCGTACGTCCATCCTTGTTTCCTTCTTGTCACAGCCAGCCCCGAAAGCGGCCGTGACCTGTTCCGCGTCGCGGGAGCATCGTCCCGATGCCACGCGCGGACGCAAGTCCCGCCTGAAATCTGCTCTCGCCTGCAACCGGCAAGAAAGGATTATTGTGGCGGCAAGAAGGAGGTCCGGCAGTGCCAAAACGCACAGCCGGC
>JAVTWI010000200.1:0-2554 GCA_032229845.1 Rhabdaerophilum sp. | reverse complement strand
AGGATTATTGTGGCGGCAAGAAGGAGGTCCGGCAGTGCCAAAACGCACAGCCGGCTATCGGATCAGTAGGCGTTCTTGGTGTTGAACAGCGACAGCGGCGTCACCGCGAGGATATAAAGGTCGAACGGCAGCGACCAATGCTCGATGTAATAGAGGTCGTGCTCGACGCGGCGCTCGAGCTTTTCCACCGTATCGGTCTCGCCGCGCCAGCCGTTGATCTGCGCCCAGCCGGTGATGCCGGGCTTCATGCGATGGCGTGCGTAATAGCCGTCAACCACCTCCTGATAGAGCCGGTTGCCCGCCTTCGACTGGGTCGCGTGCGGGCGTGGCCCCACCAGCGAGAGTTCCCCGCGCAGCACGTTGATGAGCTGCGGCAATTCGTCGATCGACGTCTTGCGGATGATCCTGCCGACGCGCGTCACGCGCGGATCGTCTTTCGTGACCTGCTTCGCCCCGTGCTGATCGGCGAGGTCGGTATACATCGAACGGAACTTGAGCACGCCGATCAACTCGTTGTTGAACCCGTGGCGCGGCTGGCGGAAGAACACCGGGCCCTTCGATTCGAGCTTGATGACCAGCGCGACCAGCAGCATCAGCGGCGAGAGCGCAAGCAGCGCCAAAGCCGCAACGATCCGGTCGAACACCGCCTTCACGGCCGAGTTCCAGTCCGAGAGCGGCCGGTCGAACACGGCGAGGAACGGCACGTCGCCGATGTAGCTGTAAGCTCGCTTCGACAGCTTGAGGCGCGAGGAATGGGCCGCGATCCGCACGTCGATCGGCAATTCCCAGAGCTTCTTCATCAGGTGAAGGATGCGCTCCTCGGCCGTCTGCGGCAGCGCGATGATCAGGAGATCGACCCCGTTGTCGCGGCAATAGCCCTCCAGCTCGTCGAACGCGCCGATCTTGCGATAGCGGCCAACGGCCTCCGGCGAGCGCTCGCCGCCGCGATCGTCGAAGATGCCAAGGATACGGATTGCCTTCTTGCCGGTTTTCTCGAGGCGGGCGATCAGATCCTCGCAGGCCTTGCCGCCGCCGACGATGACGGCGCGCCGCGCCAGTTCGCCCCGGGTTTCTGCCCGGCTGATGGCGATCGAGGCGAGAAGGCGGAAAAGAACCAGAACGAAGAGCGCAGCGCCCAGCCAGCCCAGCACCCACCCCCGATACGGCATGATGTCGACGCCCGAGAGGAACAGCCCGCCGGCCACGGCGACAAAGGCGCCCAGCAATGCCGCCAGCAGGATGCGGACCTGGCGCGCGAAGGCGCTGAGGCTCGGAATCGTATAGCCCCAAAGCCGTTGAGCGATGTAGACGGTAAGCCCGGATTGCCCGAGAACCAGCAGCCCGGTGGCGAATTCGCCGACATTGCGCTCAGGCAGGAAATAGAACGCGGTCGCAATCCCGAAGAACACCAGCGCGGAAATATCAAACAGCAGCACGAGGCCGAGAATCTTGGTCTTCGACGTCCGTTTGAGCCAGCCTGAGACAGCACTGTCGAGCTTGCTCTCGTGTGAATGAAACTCCACGGCTTCCAACGACATCGGGCAAAACGCTCCGCAACGCAAAAACTCACCTGTCCAGCGCTCTAGCACGCAAGCTTCGCCATTCCGTTAATTCAAATGCCCGGCTTTTCCACCAATGCGCGATTTACTTCCTGTTCGGGATATTTTGCGCCACGATTCCGCCACAAAATAACCAGGAAATATCCATTAAGCATCCATTCACCATCCGCAATTGGATTTACTGCTGTTGCATCGCCGCTACAGACAGCGCTTACTGAATTGCTAATGTGACTTCCAAGAATTTCCGCCACATCTCTTCTGGAGCATCGAGATGAAAAAGCTTCTTGCGACCACCGCGCTGGTCTTCTTCGCCGCCACCGCCGCCAATGCGGCCGATCTCGGGACGCGCAAACCGTCGCCGGTCGTTCCGATCATGGCCGCCTACAACTGGACCGGCTTCTACGTCGGTATTCAGGGCGGCTACGGCTTCGGCGACGGCATCGTGCATCGTCAGGGCGCGCTGAGCTCCGGCAAGTTCGATTATACCGGCGGTCTCGTCGGCGCCACGATCGGCTACAATCAGCAGTTCGGCAACCTCGTCGCCGGTGTCGAGGCCGACTACGCCTGGGCGAAGATTTCCGGCAGCACGGCTGTCGGCTGCGCGGCCCCGGGCTGTAAGACCGAGCTTCGCTCCTTCGGCACCGTCCGCGGCCGCATCGGCTATGCCTTCGACCGGTTCATGCCCTACATCACCGGCGGTCTCGCGGTCGCCGACGTCTATGGCCGCGCCGGCGCCTTCACCGGTTCGGACTTCCAGGCTGGCTGGACGATCGGTGCCGGTATGGAAGCGGCCGTCTGGCAGAACATCAGCGTGAAGGGCGAATATCTCTACTACGATTTCGGCCGCAACAACTACAACACCGTCGCGGTTCCGGCGATCTCGACCAACGCGAAGGGTCACATCATCCGCGCCGGCCTGAACTACAAGTTCTGATTTTTCAGGACATTCCGGACATCCAACTCCCGGCCTCGCGGCCGGGAGTTTTTTTTGCGCC
>JAVTWI010000199.1:0-8579 GCA_032229845.1 Rhabdaerophilum sp. | reverse complement strand
GCGCCGGTCATCGAGCGTCGCCGACATCACGACGAGGCGCAGAGCGGGGCGCAGCGCCTCGCGCGCTTCGAGCGCCAGCGCGAGGCCGAAGTCGGCGTCGAGCGCTCGCTCGTGAAATTCGTCGAACAGCACCGCGGCAATGCCGGTGAGTTCGGGGTCGGCGAGGATCATCCGGGTGAAGACGCCTTCGGTGACGACGAGGATGCGGGTCTCCTTCGATTCCCGCGCGTCGAACCGGGCGCGCAATCCGACGCGCCTGCCAAGAGGTTCGCCAAGGAGCTGCGCCATGCGGCTTGCCGCGCCGCGCGCGGCGATGCGGCGCGGCTCGAGCACGAGGATCGCCCCGTCCTTGCGCCAGGGCGCGTCGAGCAGCGCCAGCGGCACACCAGTCGTCTTGCCCGCGCCGGGCGGGGCGACGAGCACGGCCCTTCCCGCACCGGAAAGCGCGGCGAGAAGATCGGGCAGGACGGCGTCGATCGGCAGCTTGTCGTTCACGGCGGGCTCGGGTCGGTTCTGCCCGGTTTCGGGCCGTGAACCTCCTTACCCGCCGACGCCGAACGCCGCCAGCGTCGCGATGTTGACGAGGTCGGTGTCTTTGGCGCCGATCGGCACGATCTGCACCGCGCGGTCGAAGCCGACGAGCAGCGGGCCGATCACGGTCGAGCCACCGAGCTCCTGCAGCATCTTGGTGGCGATCGCCGCCGAGTGGAACGCCGGCATGACGAGCACGTTGGCGGGACCGGACAGGCGGCAGAACGGATAGGCCGCCATCACTTCCGGGTTGAGCGCGACATCCGCGCCCATCTCACCGTCATATTCGAAATCGACGCGGCGCTGGTCGAGCAGCTTCACCGCCTCGCGCACCCGCTCGGAGCGCTCGGCGGTCGGATTACCGAAGGTGGAGAAGGCGAGCAGCGCGACGCGCGGCGTGTAGCCGAGCCGCCGCGCGGCGCCGGCGGCCTCCATGGCGATGCCGGCGAGTTCCTCCGCGCTCGGCATTTCGTGCACGGCGGTATCGGCGACCAGCACGTTGCGCCCGCGCGCCAGCACGAGGCTGAGCCCGATGGCGCGATGGCCGGGCTTCTCGTCGATCACGCGGCGGATGTCGGCGAGCGCGGCGGAATAGTTGCGCGTCACGCCGGTGATCATCGCATCCGCGTCGCCGAGCGCGACCATCGAGGCGGCGAAGGTATTGCGGTCGTTGTTGATGAGGCGCTGGCAGTCGCGCAGCAGATAGCCGTCGCGCTGCAGGCGCTCGTAGAGGAAATTGGCGTAAGCCTGATTGCGGTTCGAGAGCCGGGCATTGATGATCTCGACCTTGCCCTTGATGTCGATGCCCGCGTTCTGGGCGGTCGCGAAAATCCGCTCCTCGCGGCCGACAAGGACGGATTTGCCCAGCCCTTGCGTCGCGAAGCTCAGCGCGGCGCGCATCACCGGCTCCTCCTCGCCCTCCGCGAAGACGACGATGCGCGGCTTGCGCCGCACCTGGCTGAACACGCGGGCGAGCACGCCGGCGACCGGATCGCGGCGATGGGACAGCGCCTCCTCGTATTCGGCGAGGCTCTTGAGCGGCTTTTTCGCGACGCCGGTATCCATCGCGGCCTGCGCCACCGCGCCGGAGATGCGCGCCATCAGGCGCGGATCGAACGGCAGCGGAATGATATATTCCCGGCCGAACCGCAGCCGCGCGCCGGCATAGGCGGCCGCCACCTCGTCCGGCACCTCCTCGCGGGCGAGGCTCGCCAGCGCCTTGGCGGCAGCGATCTTCATGTCCATGTTGATCGTCGTCGCCTGCACGTCGAGCGCGCCGCGGAACAGGTAGGGGAAGCCGAGCACATTGTTGACCTGGTTCGGATAGTCCGAACGCCCCGTGGCCATGATCGCGTCGTCGCGGATCGCGGCGACCTCCTCGGGGGTGATTTCGGGATCCGGGTTCGCCATCGCGAAGATGATCGGGTTCGGCGCCATGCCCTCGACCATCGCCTTCGAGAGCGCGCCCTTCTGGGAAAGGCCGAAGAAGGCATCCGCGCCCTTGAGCGCTTCGGCAAGCGTGCGGCGGTCGGTCTTCACCGCATGCGCGCTCTTCCACTGGTTCATGCCTTCCTTGCGGCCCTGATAGATGACGCCCTTGGTATCGCAGAGCATCACGTTGTCGGGCTTGAACCCCATCGCCTTGAGAAGTTCGACGCAGGCGATGCCCGCCGCGCCGGCACCGTTGACGACGAGGCGCGTCGAGTTCACGTCGCGCCCGGTGATCTCCAGCGCGTTGAGGAATCCGGCGGCGGCGATGATCGCGGTGCCGTGCTGGTCGTCATGGAAGACGGGAATGTCCATCAATTCCTTGAGCCGCTGCTCGATGATGAAGCATTCCGGCGCCTTGATATCCTCAAGGTTGATGCCGCCGAACGAGGGGCCGAGATAGCGCACCGCGTTGATGAAGGCATCCGCGTCCTCGGTATCGACCTCGAGGTCGATCGAATCGATGTCGGCGAAGCGCTTGAAGAGCACGCTCTTGCCCTCCATCACCGGCTTGGAGGCGAGCGCGCCGAGATTGCCGAGGCCGAGGATGGCGGTGCCGTTGGTGATGACCGCCACCATGTTGCCGCGCGCGGTGTAATCGTAAGCCGTCGCCGGGTTGGCGGCGATCGCCTTCACCGGCACCGCGACGCCCGGCGAATAGGCGAGCGAGAGGTCACGCTGGGTCGCCATCGGCTTGGTCGGGACGATCTCGAGCTTGCCCGGCTTGCCGCGGGTGTGGAAATCGAGGGCTTCCTGATCGGTGAAGGTCGGGCGGGCGCGGCTGTTTTTATCGTTATGGCTGGGCATGGAGCGGGCATTCCGGCGAAAGAGTTGGCGCGTTTGACAGGGCAATGCTCAAATTTGGAGCAATCGGCCGTTTCAGCGTAGGGGCGTTGTCCCCAGCGCTCAAGCGTGGATTTCCGCAATAGCGGGGCGGCGGGTCGAATTCGGGCCTTCGCCATGCTAGACGGGGCGGATCGATGATCGAGAACCCGCTCCGCCAACGCCCGATGCGCGACCCCGCCTTTGATCCGCCGCAGGAGCCCTACGAGGCTCCCGCGCCCGATGACGCCGCCCGCGCGACGCCGTCGATGGCGCAATACATCGAGATCAAGGCCGCCAACCCGGATTGCCTGCTGTTCTACCGGATGGGCGATTTCTACGAGCTGTTCTTCAACGATGCCGAAATCGCCGCGCGCGACCTCGGCATCGTCCTCACCAAGCGCGGCCGGCATGCGGGCGCGGATATCCCGATGTGCGGCGTGCCGGTCATCCGCTCGGACGAATATCTCCAGCGCCTGATCGCGCTCGGCCATCGCGTCGCGGTCTGCGAGCAGATGGAAGACCCGGCCGAGGCGCGGAAGCGCGGCTCGAAATCGGTCGTCCGACGCGATGTGGTGCGCATCGTCACGCCCGGCACGATTACGGAAGAAGGCCTGCTCGACGCGCGCCGGGCCAACACCCTGCTGGCACTCGCCCGGCAGAAGACCGGCGCGGCGAGCCACGATTACGCGCTGGCAGCGGTCGATATCTCCACCGGTGACTGCGCGGTGATGGCGGTCGATGTTGCTGATCTTGCCGGCGAGATCGCCCGGCTCGACCCGTCGGAAATGCTGGTGCCCGACGCGATGCGCGACGATCCGGCGCTGGCGCCGCTCTTCCAGAATGCCCGCGCCGCCATCACCCGGCTCGCGCGCGATGGCTTCGATCCCGCTTCCGCCGAGCGGCGGCTGCTCGATTTCTACGGCGTCACGACGCTTGACGCGCTTGGCGCCTTCTCCCGCGCCGAGTATTCGGCCATCGCGGCGATCCTCGTCTATCTCGAACGCACGCAGCTTGGGCAGCGCCCGCCGCTGTCCGTCCCGCGCCGGCGGCTCGCCGGCGAGGCGATGGCGATCGACGCCGCGACGCGCGCCAATCTCGAACTCGTCCGCACGTTGGGCGGGCAGCGTGCCGGGAGCCTCCTCGAAGCCATCGATGAGACCGTCAGTCCCGGCGGTGGGCGGCTGCTCGCGCAGTGGCTTGCCGCGCCGCTGACCGATCTTGCCGCCATCCAGGCCCGGCACGCGGCGGTTGGGTTTCTCGCGGAAAACGAGGCGACACGCGTGGGACTGCGAGCGCATCTGCGCCGCGTCACCGACATGCCGCGCGCGCTTTCGCGCCTCGCCATGGATCGTGCCGGCCCGCGCGATCTCATCGCCATCGCGCAAGGACTGGGCGAAGCCGAGGAGATCGCCGCCCGCGTGCTGGTCGATCACGCGCAGGGCACGCTGCTCGACGAGGCCCGCGATGCGCTGCTCGCCGCGCCGGCTACGCTCGGCGCCGAGCTTCTCGCGGCACTGAAGGAAGACGTTCCGCTCCAGAAACGGGACGGCGGCTTCATCCGCGCCGGCTTCGATGCCGTCCTCGATGAATTCCACGCCCTGCGCGACAATTCGCGCGGCGTGATCGCCGATCTTCAGGCGCGGTATGCGGAAGGCGTCGGCGTCCGGCAGCTCAAGGTCAAACACAACAACATGCTCGGCTATTTCGTCGAGGTGCCGCAGGCCGCTGGCGAGACAATGCTGAAGGCGCCGCACAACGCGACCTTTGTCCACCGCCAGACCATGGCGGGGACGATGCGGTTCTCGACCGAGGAACTTTCCGAACTCGAACATCGCATCGGCGAGGCGTCGAGCCGGGCGCTCAGCCGCGAACTCGATCATTTCGCCGCCTTCGCGAAGGCCGTCCTCGAACAGGACGGCGCCATCCGCGCCGCAGCCGAGGCGCTGGCGCGGCTCGACGCGATCGCCGGCCTCGCCCATCTCGCCGTGCGTGAGGGCTGGACCTGTCCGGTGATGAGCGCCGACCGTCTCTTCGAGATCGTCGAGGGCCGCCATCCGGTGGTCGAGCGCGCGGTGAAGCGCGAGGGCGGGAGCTTCATCGCCAACCCCTGCGATCTCTCGCCGGAGGACGCTTCCGGCGCGGGCCGCATTCTGCTCGTCACCGGCGCGAACATGGCCGGTAAATCGACCTACCTGAGGCAGAACGCGCTGATCGCGATCCTCGCGCAGATGGGGTCTTTCGTGCCCGCCGCCACCGCGCGGATCGGCATCGTCGATCGCCTGTTCAGCCGCGTCGGTGCCGCCGACGATCTGGCGCGCGGCCGCTCGACCTTCATGGTCGAGATGGTCGAAACGGCTGCGATCCTCAATCAGGCCGGGCCGAATGCGCTGGTCATTCTCGACGAGATCGGGCGCGGTACCGCGACCTATGACGGGCTCTCCATCGCCTGGGCGGCGATCGAGCACTTGCACGACCAGAACCGCTGCCGAGCGCTGTTCGCGACGCATTTCCACGAACTCACCGCGCTCTCGGCGCGCCTGCCGCGCCTCCATCCGGTGACGATGAAGGTCGCGGCCTACAAGGGCGATGTCGTGTTCCTGCACGAGGTCGTGCCCGGCGCGGCCGACCGTTCCTACGGCATCCAGGTCGCCAAGCTCGCGGGGCTCCCGGCGGGCGTCGTCAAACGGGCGGGCGCCATTCTCTCGGAACTGGAAAAGGCCGATCGCGCCTCGCCGATGGCGCGCATGGTCGACGATCTGCCGCTGTTCCGCGCGGCGGCGAGCGAAGCTCCGGCCCCGGACAGCCGGTTTCGGGATGCCCTCGCCGACCTCCGGCCTGACGAGATGTCGCCGCGCGAGGCGCTCGACGCGCTTTACAGGCTGCGCGGGCTGCTCGACGAGAACTGAACCTTCGCGAGGCGCCAGACGACGACCCCGCCGTTCCAGAGAATGCAGATCGCGAGCCCGAGCCCGAGCGCCGGAAAACTGCCAATCCTCGGAACCGCCCAGGCGGCGATTCCCAGCGCGAAGCCGAACCCCAGCAGCCCGATCAGGCCGTTCGCGATCAGTGCCGAGGTCTGCTTGCCGCCGATCCGCGGCTGGAGAATGGCGATGACGCTCGTCAGCACGATCGGCAGGGCGACCAGCATGCCGGAGTTATAGGGGCCCAGTGTCCAGCTGAGCGTGGTGACGGTGCCGACCAGCGTCGCCACCGCGAGCGCCCGGAGCGGAACCGCGTACCACGTGCGCGGCGGGGCGGCGACGCGCTCGTTCGAGGCGAAGCGCCGGCCGAGCGGAATCGCGACGAGAAAGGCGGCCGTCGAGGCGATGAGGGCCGCCGGCAGGCTCCACGTTATCTGCCGGAGCATGAGGCTGAACAGGCCCCAGGCCAGAAAGGCGACCAGCAGCGACGGTATCGTCCGCAGTCTCTGGGCTGCGACGACATAGGCCAACGAGTAGGCGGCCGTCGCCACATTGGTGACCATCGCCGCGGTCAACGTCACCTGCATGAAAGCGCCGTCATGCTCGAGCGCGAGGAAGGCGAAAGCCGGCCCGGCCGAGACCGGCAACGTCGCCACCATCGCCGCGATGAAGGGACGCGAGCGCTCGGCAATGATCGAGGCCGAGACGACGATCGTCGCGGCAGTGGCCATTTTCAGAACGAGAAGGAGAAGCGTCGAAGCGGTCACGAATGGCACTCGCGGGGCCGAAGGCGAAACGGCGATGGCTGTAGCATCCGGACAGACGTTTGTCGCCCCCGGGAGATCATTTTCGCGGTTGAATTCGCAGGAGCATCAGAATAATTTAGAATGATTCAAAACTATTGGCGAGATGACTGGAGCGTATCGTGGCGATTTTTGGACAAAAGGCCCTGAGCGATCTCACCGAGCGGGAGGTTCTTGCCCTCGCCATCGCCAACGAGGAAGAGGATAGCCGCATCTATCAGCTCTTCGCCGAGAAATGCGAAGCGGAATTCCCGGCCTCCTCCAAGATTTTCTCCGACATGGCGGAGGAGGAGCGCGAACACCGCACCAGCCTGTTCGAACTGTTCCGGACGCGCTTCGGCGAGCATCTGCCGCCGATCCGCCGCGAGGATGTGCGCGGCTTCATCACCCGCCGCCCCGTCTGGTGGACGAAGAACCTCGGCCCGGAGAGGATGCGCGAGGAAGCGGCCATCATGGAGATGCAGGCCGCCAATTTCTACGAGAAGGCCGCCACCCAGACGCTCGATACGCGCATCCGCGAACTGTTCCTCACCCTTGCCGAGGTCGAGCGCGGCCACCGCAAGAAGGCGGACACCCTCGCCGAGGCGCATATGACCGACACCGCGCGTGACGAGGAAGACGCCGCTCGCCACCGCCAGTTCGTGCTTACCTATGTCCAGCCGGGTCTCGCCGGGCTGATTGACGGCTCGGTTTCCACGCTGGCGCCGCTGTTTGCCGCCGCCTTCGCGACCCAGAACAACTGGTACACGTTTCTCGTCGGTCTCGCGGCTTCGGTCGGCGCGGGCATTTCGATGGGCATCACCGAGGCGATGAGCGACGACGGCGTGATCTCTGGGCGCGGCTCGCCGTGGTTGCGCGGCGTCGTCTGCGGCCTGATGACGACGCTGGGCGGCATCGGTCATACCTTGCCCTACCTCGTGCCCGACAATTTCCCCAACGCCTTTCACCTCGCGACCGGAATCGCGGGAGCGATCGTCGCGGTCGAACTGATCGTGATCGCCTGGATCCGCACGAAATACATGGATACGCCGTTCCTGCGCTCGGTGTTCCAGGTCATCGTCGGCGGCGCGCTGGTGCTGCTGGCGGGCATCTACATCGGTTCGCACTAGCATCCGCCCGCCAAGTGGGAACCGGTTGGCGGGAAAAGCGGATGCGGCGGAACAATCCATCCGCCCGCCGCCTGGATTTGCCTTTTGCTCTAGCGGCGCGCACCGCCCCTCGCTAGGTTTGCCGCGAGGCGCCGGGGGAAGGCATGGTTTCGCGGGTGGCAACGGTCGCGTTCGAGGGGATCGAGGCGCGGCCGGTCGATGTTCAGGTGCAGGTCGCTGCCGGTTCGGTGGCCTTCGTCCTCGTCGGCCTGCCCGACAAGGCGGTGGCCGAGAGCCGCGAGCGCGTTCGCGCCGCGCTCACCGCCTCGGGGCTGGCGCTGCCGGCCAAGCGCATCATCGTCAATCTCGCGCCGGCCGATCTTCCCAAGGAAGGCAGCCATTTCGATCTGCCGATCGCGCTCGGCATCATGGCGGCCATCGGTGCGCTGCCGGCGGATGCGCTGGACGGCTACTGCGTGCTCGGGGAACTCGCGCTCGATGGCACGATCTCGCCCGTCGCGGGCGTTCTGCCGGCCGCCATCGCCGCGCAGGGGCGGGGTCTGGGGTTGATCTGCCCCTATCGCAGCGGGCCGGAAGCCGCCTGGGCGGGCGGCGATCTCGATGTGCTCGCGCCGCAATCGCTGATCCAGCTCGCCAACCATTTCAGGGGCACGCAGGTGATGCGCCGGCCGGACCCCGCGATCCGCGCCGGCGAGAGCAACCTTCCCGACCTCCGCGATATCAAGGGGCAGGAAAGCGCCAAGCGCGTGCTGGAGATCGCGGCCGCTGGCGGGCACCACCTCCTGATGAACGGCCCGCCCGGCGCCGGCAAGTCGATGTTGGCGGCACGCCTGCCCTCGATCCTGCCCCGGCTTTCGCCGCGCGAACTGCTGGAAGTCTCGATGGTCCATTCCATCGCCGGG
>JAVTWI010000198.1:0-8626 GCA_032229845.1 Rhabdaerophilum sp. | reverse complement strand
GCAAGGATCGCGTGATGTATCTCGAAGGCTCGGACCAGCATCGCGGCTGGTTCCAGTCGTCCCTGCTGGAGAGCTGCGGCACGCGCGGCCGTGCGCCCTTCGATGTCGTTCTCACCCATGGTTTCACCATGGACGAGAAGGGCCTGAAGATGTCGAAATCGCTCGGCAACCAGACCTTCCCGCAGGATGTCATCAAGGCTTCGGGCGCGGACATCCTCCGGCTGTGGGTCGCCTCGGTCGATTATTCCGACGATCAGCGCATCGGCCCGGAAATCCTCAAGAGCCTTTCCGAGCATTACCGCAAGCTGCGCAACACGCTGCGCTGGATGCTCGGCGCGCTCAAGCATTTCGACGGCAAGCCGGTCGCCGACAAGGACATGCCGGAACTCGAACGGCTGATGCTG
Source organism: Rhabdaerophilum sp. (assembly GCA_032229845.1). Classification (GTDB taxonomy): domain Bacteria; phylum Pseudomonadota; class Alphaproteobacteria; order Rhizobiales; family Beijerinckiaceae; genus Rhabdaerophilum. The sequence continues at coordinate 8,222 of JAVTWI010000198.1, read as the reverse complement.
CACCGCCTCGCCGAACTCGATCCGGCGATCCGCAAGGCCTATGCGGATTACGATTACCGCGAGGTCGTCTCGTCGCTCTCGGCCTTCATGAACACCGAACTTTCGGCGTTCTACTTCGATATCCGCAAGGACACGCTCTATTGCGACCCGGCCTCCAGCCTCGCGCGGCGTGCGGCGCTGACGGTCATCGACCGGCTCAACAGCATCATCACGCGCTGGCTGGCGCCGGTGCTGGTGTTCACCGCGGAGGAAGCCTGGCTCGCGCGCAACCCGGGCACGGACGCCTCGGTGCACGAAATGGAGTTCGCCGAGGTGCCCGCAAGCTGGCGCGACGAAGCGCTCGCCGCCAAATGGGCGACCATCCGCGAGATCCGCCGCGTCGTCACCGGTGCGCTGGAACTCGAACGCGCGGGCAAGCGCATCGGCTCGTCGCTGGAGGCGGCACCGACCGTCCATATCGCGGATGCCGGCATGCGCGCCGCGCTCGAAGGCGTGAACTTCGCCGATATCTGCATCACCTCGGCGATCTCCGTTCAGGCGGGCGAGGGGCCGGCGGAAGCCTTCCGGCTGGAGGATGTGAAGGGCGTCGCGGTGGTGCCGGGCAAGGCCGCCGGCATCAAGTGCGCGCGTTCCTGGCGCTACTTCGACGCCGCCACGGCCGATCCGGCTTTCCCGGGCATTACGCCGCGCGACGCCCTCGCGATGCACGAATGGCGCGCCGCCAACCCGGACGCCGTCTGATGACAGCCTCCGCGGCGGTCCGCATCGGGCTTCTCGTCGCCCTGATCGTGCTGGTGCTCGATCAGGGCTCGAAGCTCGCCTTGCTCGCCACAGATATCCGGCTCACCTACCCGTGGCCGATCCTGCCGTTCTTCGACCTCACCGTGGTGTGGAACCGCGGCATTTCCTATGGCCTCTTCCAGCAGAATTCGGAACTCGGCCGCTGGGTTCTGACCGCGGTCAAGATCGGCGCGGCGGTTTTCCTGACTTATTGGGTGAAAAGGGCCGCGAGCCGCTGGGAGGCTGCCGGCATCGGCATGATCATCGGCGGCGCCATCGGCAATGCGATCGACCGCATCGTCCATGGCGCGGTGTTCGATTTCGCGCATTTCCACGTCGGCGATTTCAGCTGGTATGTGTTCAACGTGGCGGACACGGCGATCGTCGTCGGTGTGGGGCTGATGTTGCTCGCCCAGTTGGTTCCCGCCGCTTCTGCCCCGGAAAAGCCCTGATCTGGTCTTTTATGGTATTGAGTGATATGACGCCCCGCGAAAGTGTGGAGTTGATGATGACGACGTTCCCGTTCCGCAAACCGGTTCTCCTCGCCGCCGCCCTGTTTCCGGTGCTGGCCGTGTCGGCCCTGCCGACCCCGGCCGCCGCGCAGGAAGGCCTCGTGATGCGGAATATCATCGGCAAACTCGGCCTTCTCCCCGAGGAGAAGGACCCGATCACCTATCACGAGCGTCCGTCGCTCGTCGTGCCGAAGGACATGTCGAAGCTCCGGGCTCCCGAGCAGCCGGAGAGCTACACCAAGAACGGGCAGTGGCCGGTCGATCCGGATGTCGTCGAGCGCCAGCGTGAGCATGCGCGCCGCAACGTGCCGATTTTCGCACCGCTCAAAGCGGATGCGAGCGAAGGCAACCGCCTGTCGCTGGAAGAGATGCGCCGCGGTCGCTCGGTGCGCGGCGCGGTGCTCGGCGAGGCGCCGATTCCCCGCAACGACAAGGACGGTGTCCGTCTCGACATCCAGCAGATGGAAGCCGCCGGCAAGACCGCCAGCGCGCCGAGCTACCCGCCGGGCACCGAGCCGCCGCGCGTCTACCTGACCGATCCTCCGAAGGGGCTCCGCATCCCCTCGAACAACGCGCCGATCGGCAAGCGCACCACGGAAGGCCCGGTGGCCGATACATTCCGCAAGCTCGGCGCCTGGGACAAGAACCCCGAATAAGCGCTACCGCGCAACGGGCTTGCTATCCGCCCTGTTATTGCCCATCTGAAGGAAACGAGTTCCGGCCCGCCGGAACCGGGCAGGCGCCCTTGCGGCGCGCACCTTCAAGGTGTTCGGGAGAGACGCGATGCGCGAAGCGCCACAGGTGGACCATTTCCAGCTTGAGAACGGATTAGACGTGGTGGTCATCCCGGATCGCCGCGCGCCGGTCGTCACGCATATGGTCTATTTCCGCAACGGCGCGGCGGACGATCCACCCGGCAAGTCCGGCATCGCGCATTTCCTCGAACACCTGATGTTCAAGGGCACCGAGAAGAACCCGAAAGGCGCGTTCTCCGAAATCGTCGCCAGCGTCGGCGGGCAGGAGAACGCCTTCACCTCCTACGATTACACCGCCTATTATCAGCGCGTCGCCAAGGAGCACCTCGGCCGCATGATGGCGCTCGAAGCCGACCGCATGACCGGCCTCATCCTCGAAGGCCCCGAAATCGACTCAGAGCGCGACGTCGTGATCGAGGAGCGCAAGATGCGCACCGACAGCGACCCGGCGGCGCAGTTGCAGGAAAGCCTGCTCGCGACGCTCTACGTCCACCACCCCTACGGCACGCCGATCATCGGCTGGGGACACGAGATCGAGGATCTCGGACGCGACGACGCGCTGGCCTATTACCGCCGATTCTACCGGCCGGAGAATGCAATCCTGATCGTCGCGGGCGATGTCGAGGCGGATGAGGTGCGTGCGCTCGCCGGGGAGACCTACGGCCGCATTCCGCGCGACAACGGCGCGGCACCGAACCGCCGGAGGGTACGCGAGCCGGAAATCCGCGCGAGCCGCCGCGTGAAGCTCGCCGACGCGAAGGTCGAGCAGCCGACCTCGCAGCGCGCCTTCCTCGTTCCCTCGCATTCAACGGCCACCGGCAACGAGGCCTTCGCGCTCGAACTGCTCTCGCAGATTCTCGGCGGGTCGCAGACGAGCCGGCTCTACCGCAAGCTGGTGATGGAGCAGGGGCTCTGCGTCGGCGCCGGCTCCTGGTATTGGAACGATGCACTCGATCTCGGTCAGTTCGGCGCCTACGGCGTGCCAGCCGAGGGCGTGACGCTCGATGCGGTCGATGCCGCAATTAGCGCCGTGATGCAGGAACTGCGTGACAGGCCCGTCGACGAGAAGGAACTGGAACGCGCCAAGACCCGGCTGATCGCCGACATGATCTACGCGCAGGACAGCCAGACGCATCTCGCGCGCATCTACGGATCGACGCTGACGACCGGCGGAAAGGTCGAGGATGTCGCCGAGTGGCCGGAGCGCATCCGCGCGGTCAGCGCCGAGGATATCCGCGACGCCGCGAACCGTTATCTCGCCGCCGAGCGCGCCGTCATCGGCCATCTCGTCAAGGATGCCGCCTGAGGCGTTCGCCCTGCTTTTCCTTCCGGAACCCGAAAGTCCCTATCGCCGATGTCGATCGCTTCCACCCCACCCGCCGCGCGTGTCCAATCCTTCCGGACGGCATCCGGCATCGAGATCTGGCACGTCGAGGATTACACCGTTCCGGTCCTCTCGGTTGAATGTGCCTTCCTGGGGGGCGCCGCGCAGGACCCCGACGGGCAATGCGGCCTCGCCAACCTGCTCGCCAGCCTGATGGACGAGGGCGCGGGCCCGCTCGATTCCGCGGCATTTCAGGAGACGCTTGAGGAAAAGGCCATCGAGCTTTCCTTCGATGCCGGCCGCGACCGGGTCGGCGCTTCGCTGCGGACGCTGGCCGAAAACGCCGGCGAGGCCTTCCGCCTGCTCGGCCTCGCACTGCAATCACCGCGCTTCGATCCGGATGCGATCGAGCGCGTGAAGGCGCAGATCATCTCCGGGCTCAAGCGTGACGAATCCGATCCCGGCGCGCGGGCGCGCGATCGGCTCAACGCGCTCGCCTTCGAGGGTCATTCCTACGGCCGCTCGGCGGAGGGAACGATCGACGAACTCATCTCGATCACGCGTGACGATATTCTCCGCCAGCATGCGCGCCTGTTCGCGCGCGGAGAGCTTCATATCGTTTCCGTGGGTGCCATCGCGCCCGACGCGCTCGCCCGGCTGGTCGAAAGCGCGTTCGGGCCGCTCGCGGCCGCGCCGCAACTGGCGCCGCTCGACGCCGTTTCGATGAAAAATCTCGGCCGGCGCGAGATCATCGACATCGATATCCCGCAATCGACACTTTACCTCGCCTTGCCCGGCATCGCGCGCAAGGATGCCGACCACATGCCGGCGATGATCCTCAACCACATCCTCGGCGGCGGCTCGTTCACCTCGCGGCTGTGGTTCGAGGTCCGCGAAAAGCGCGGCCTTGCCTATTCCGTGTGGTCGATGCTCGCCAACCGCACCCTCGCCTCGTTGTTCTTCGCCGGCACCGCGACGAGCAACGAACGCGTCGCCGAATCGCTCGACATCATGCTGCGCGAGATCGCCCGGATCGCGAAGGACGGCGCCAGCGTCGAGGAACTCGAACAGGCGATCCGCTTCCAAACCGGCTCCTATGCCCTGAGATTCGACACCTCGCGCAAGATCGCGCATCAGCTGCTCGAAATCAAAATCGAGGGGCTCGGCATCGACTACATCGACCGCCGCAATGCCGAAGTGAGCGCCGTGACGCTCGACGACCTTCACCGCGTCGGCACACGCCTTTTCGCGAAGGCCGAGCCGCTGGTCGTGGTCGCCGGACGGCCGACCGGACTCTGATTATCGTGGTCCCCCAGATCGACCTGTCCCACCTCCGGCGGGCAGGTCCATTTCGGACCAATCTCTCGCATAAGCTCGGCGTCGCATTCGTTCCTGGCCGACGGCCGGGAGCAAATCCGGCGGCCGTCGGCATGCCTCGCGTCAAAAGCCTTGTCACCGCCGCCGGGGCGTGGCAGCACTCGGTCCACGAATCCGGGTGAGGCCCCGGCCCCGTGCCCTTGTTCCCGTACCCTCGACAGGAAAGGCGGAAAGGATGAATTTCGGTTCCGACCTCATGGTGGATCGGCGGAAGCTGCGCCGGCAGGTAACTTTCTGGCGCATCGCGGCCTTTCTGATCGCCGTCGCCGCGATTCTCGGCGCGGGGTTCGCGCTGCGTCGCGGCGGGCTTGCCGGAGGCGACCATATCGCCCGCATCCGCATCGACGGGCTCATCACCGGCAGCCAGGCCACGATCGATCTTCTGCGCCGGGCCGATCAAGCCAGCGCGAAGGCCGTGATCCTGCGGATCAATTCCGGCGGCGGCACCACGGCCGGCTCGGAACTGTTCTACAACGAGGTCCGGCGTCTTGCGGCGAAGAAGCCGGTCATCGCCGTCATCGACGGCGTTGGCGCTTCCGGCGCCTACATGACCGCGCTCGGCGCAAACCGGATCATCGCCAACGGCAGCGCGCTCGTCGGCTCGATCGGCGTGATCGCGCAGTATCCCAATGTCTCGCAGCTGCTCGACAAGCTCGGCGTCAAGGTCGAGGCGGTGCGCTCGTCTCCGCTCAAGGCGATGCCGAACGGCATCGAGCCGACAACGCCCGAATCCCGCGCCGCCATCGAGGCGACGGTGAAGGACAGCTACGCCTGGTTCAAGAACCTCGTCGGCGAGGCGCGCGCGCTTTCGGGCGAGGCGCTCGACAGGGTGGCGGACGGCCGCGTCTTCACCGGCCGGCAGGCGATCGACCTCAAACTGATCGATGCGCTGGGCGACGAACTCGACGCGCTCGCCTGGCTGCGCAAGGAGAAGGGCATCGCCGAAACGGTGAATATCCGCGCCTATACGACCAGCGCCAGCCGGTTCCCGACGCTGACGTCGATGAGCGGAATCCTGACCTTCCTGACCGGCGCGCCGGCAGGCTCCCTCGAAGAGCAGGCGCGGGCGCTTCTGGGGCCCGGCGCGCTTGACGGGCTGGTTTCGGTCTGGCACCCTTCGCGCGAATAATTATTCCATATCAAGGCTATAATCCAAGATTCCCTGTTACGGGACGACCGAAGCTCCGCCAGAGAGACAAACCGATGATCAAATCCGAACTCGTGCTCAAGCTGTCCGAAATGAACCCGCATCTCTACCAGCGGGATGTCGAGATTCTCGTCAACGCCATCCTCGACGAGATCACGGACGCCTTGCGGCGCGGCGACCGCGTCGAGCTGCGCGGCTTCGGCACGTTCTCGATCAAGGAGCGCGACGCACGCCAGGGCCGCAACCCGCGCACCGGCGAGAAGGTCAGCGTGACGGGGAAGGTCGTGCCGTATTTCAAGAGCGGCAAGGAAATGCGCGACCGCCTCAATCCGAAGGCGGGCGCGGCCCGCAAGGGTTGAGGCACTCCGTCTTGTTGTTTCGCATCCGTTTTTCCGCCGGCCGGTGTTTGCGTGGCGGACGGATGCTCCAACCGGCGCCGTATCGAGGGAGGATCGTGTGGTAAGGTTTCTGAAGTGGCTGATCCTTGCGCCGGTCGCCATCGCGCTCGTCATGTTCGGCGTCGCCAACCGGCAGTTGGTGACGCTGGTGCTCGACCCGATCTCCTCGGGGCCGGATGCCCTCAAGATCACGGTGCCGCTGTTTGCCTTCTTCTTCGGGACGCTGGCCGTCGGCGCCATTGTCGGCTCGATGACGACCTGGCTGGCGCAGGGGCGCCACCGCCGCGCCGAACGGCATCTGAAGCGCGAATGCGACAAGCTTTCCGGCGAATGCGCCCGGCTGAAATCGCAGTTGCCCGCCGCCAGCACGGCGCTGATCGGCTCGCGGTAACGATGCGGGTCGTCTCTTCCGCGGAGGTCGATGCCGCGCTGGCTTTTCCGGACCTGATCGCGGCCATCGACGACGCCCTGCGCAGCGATGTCGTGGTGCCGGTGCGCCACCACCATGCCATCGCGCGGCCCGACGGCGAGGCGACGCATCTCATCATGCCGGCCTGGGCGAGCGGGCCGGGCGGGTTTCTCGGCGTCAAGCTCGTCAACGTGTTCCCCGGCAACGGCGCGCGCGGGCTGCCCAGCGTCATGGGCAGCTATGTGCTGATGAACGGCGATACCGGCGCGCCGATCGCCGTGATCGACGGCACGCGGCTCACCCTGTGGCGCACCGCGGCGACCTCGGCGCTCGCCGCCCGCTACCTCGCCCGGCCGGAGACCACGACGCATCTGATGGTCGGCGCCGGCGCGCTGGCGTCGTTCTTCATCCGGGCCCATCGTACGGTCCGGCCGATCGCCCGGACGATCCTGTGGAACAAGACGCGCGCCAATGCCGAGAAGCTTGCCGGGCAATTGGCCGACGAGGGCCTGACGGTCGAGGTCGCCGACGATCTCGAGGCCGCCGTGCGCGAGGCCGACATCATTTCCACCGCGACGCTGTCCACCCTCCCGCTGGTCAGGGGCGCCTGGCTCAAGCCCGGCGCACATCTCGATTGCGTCGGTGCCTTCACACCGGCGATGCGCGAGACGGATGACGATTGCGTGCGTCGTGCGCGCCTGTTTGTCGATACGCGCGGGGGCGTTCTCAAGGAAGGCGGCGATTTCGTCCAGCCGATCCGGGACGGTATTATTTCCGAAGCGGCCGTCGAGGCCGATCTATTTGATTTCGCCCGGGGGCACGCGCGCCTCGACCGGGCACCAGGCGACATTACCTTTTACAAGTCGACCGGCGGCGCGGTGTTCGACCTCGCCGCGGCGGCGCTCATTGCCAGAAAAAGCGGGATAGGAGATTGAATTTCAAGATCAAGATTTGCGGCCTGAAGACCAAGGAAGCGGTCGAGACGGCCATCGAAGCGGGTGCGGATATGATCGGGTTCGTTTTTCATGCCCGGAGCCCGCGCCATATCGTCCCGGAGGCGGCAGCGAGGCTCGCCGCGCATGCGCGCGGGCGCGCGGAAATCGTCGCGCTCGTCGTCGATGCGGGACCGGGCCAGCTCAACGTGCTTTCGGCGCAGGTCTCGCCCGATATTTGGCAGTTGCACGGGCTCGAAACGCCGGCGCGCTGCGGCGAGATCAAGGAATGGCGCCGGCGCCCCGTGATGAAGGCCATCGGCGTCGCGGGGCCGGCGGACCTTGCCGCGATTCCCGACTATGCCGCGATCGCCGATATCATCCTGCTCGACGCCAAGCCGCCGAAGGATGCCGCCTATCCGGGCGGTCACGGCCAGCCCTTCGACTGGACCATTCTTTCGGCGCTTCCCCCCGACCAGCCCTTCATGCTATCGGGCGGCCTCTCGCCGGAAAATGTCGGCGAGGCGATCCGGACAATCCGGGGCATGGGGTTGAAGCTTGAGGGCGTCGATGTGTCCTCCGGCGTCG
>JAVTWI010000197.1:0-8692 GCA_032229845.1 Rhabdaerophilum sp. | reverse complement strand
CGATGTGCCCCGACTTGCTGGTGAGAGACGGGAAGACGAAGGGGCTCTCCATCGGCGCCGTCTCCTGCTTCACCATCTCAAGAACCTGCAGGAGCCGCCTCGGCAAAGGCAGGCGGAACGCGCGGTCGGCGCCACCCTTGGGAGACGGCACGGTCAACACGCCGTCATCGTCGAGATGCTCCCACCGGATCGACCGTGCGTCGTGGGAGCGAAGTCCCGTCAATAGCATCATCGTCCAGCAAGCCGCCCTGATGCGATCATCCATCGCATCGAGAAGCCGCCATGCCTCGGCAAGTCCAGTGGCATCGAGCGCCCACTTTCTTGGCGCTTCCTTGTTCATCCGAACGGCGCGGCTGACCGGGTTGGGCGGGAGGTCCTGAGTGCGGGCGGCATCGTTGTAGACCGCCTTCAGGGCTCGCATCGCCCCATTCGCGCCGTAGGGGCCGTTCTTCCTGGTGATCTTCTCGTGGAGGGCGCGGACCGTCTCGCGGTCGAGCTTGTCGAGTGGGACATCGAGGATCGGCTTCAAGACCCGCAGCACCTTCTCCTCGTACCAGACCAAGGTGCTGGGCTGGAGTTCAGGGCCGCGCGTTTCCTTATATCGTTCCCACGCGGTACGGAGGCTTGCCATCGACCGCTTCGGCGCACGCGGGTCTTCGCCGCGACGTAGAGCGAGCTTCAATTCCGCCGCCTTGTCGCGGGCAGTCTTGAGGCTGATCTCGTCGGTGCGGCCGATGATGATCGAGACGTAGCGCTCGCTGCCGTCGTTGATCCTGCCGACAAGCTTGTAGCTCGACGACTTCGAGCCGACGACGATGCGTAGACCCGAAACATCGGCGTCGTAGATCTGGGCTCCGGTGGGGTGATCCTCGGCAAGCCGGTTGACGGCGGCCTGGGTGAGCTTGGTAGACATGGTTCGCGGTCCTCTCTTCGTTTCCGGACCCGATGTCAGGCCCGGTATGAAGCCAGGGCCGACACGATCCGACACGAAGACGATGACGCGAAACTCAAGGGAAGTATGCCATGATATGCCTCGGCATATCCCGGCAAGCTATTGATTCATAGACTTAAAATCTCTCGGCCGCAAGGCTGTGCGGGTTCGATCCCCGCCGTCCGCACCACTTCAGGCGATGGCGGAACGCCTGAGCACCTGAACCCGAACCCCAAGGGAGTTGCTGTCGCGGCGCACGACTTCGACGAACTCGCGCAGGCGGCGGCGCGGGATCGAGACGAGGAATTCGTTCGGCAGATCCTCGGGCTTCTCGACAACCAGCTTCATGCCCTTGTCGGAAATGTCGTGCACTTCCGCGGGAACCGGTGGCACGTTCGAACCAACGACGATCTCGGCGCGGAGGAAACTGGGATTTCGGGAGTGAGCGCGTTTGTCTTCCATCGACCTTTCCCTTCTGGGATGTGCGGGCTGCTGTTGAGCGGCCTCTCGTTTCAGCCGGTCATCTTGTCCCCGACCACGTGCTCGACGATGCGGCGCATTTCCGCAAGCTGGGCACGCAGTTTCGCGACCTCGCCTTCCAGTTCGAGCATCCGGAACTTCACGTCCGAACTCTTCTGATCGGGAACAGTCGCTTCGTTCTCCTTCGGCTTGGCGAACTGGAGGCCGAGTTCGAGGCCATGCCGCCAGATGATCTGGGCGCGATAGACGACACCGCGGAGCGGAATGTGAAGATCGAAGAATTCCGGAACCGTAACGGTCGACGGAGCGTCGATCCGGGCGCCGCCGTCGGAAAGATCGCGCACGATGCATTCGGTTTTCGATGCACCATTCGAATGAATGATTTCGCCTCGCAGGAAGCTGCGAACGCGCGTGCTAGAGCGGTTTTCCGTCGGCATGGCGATAACCTTGCGGCCCTGTCTGCTGCTCCGACCGTATTGGTCGTCATGTGAACTATGACAGAAACAATTTAAATATTCGTGGCCGTAATGTTCGGCCTCTCGAGTATCTGTTCCCGCCCGACGACGGACGGCGCTGTGGGAGGTTAGGGAGCGGACCTTAAGAAAATCTGTATATTTTCAAATGGTTGTTGGATGGTCTTCGCTTGGGGAATCCCGCCCCTCCGGCCGCATCTTCCGCGTGGTCCGGGGCGCAACACGGGGAGGAAACTGGCGGATTCTTACCTGGGAGGGACCCCACGCACCCGTTCGCGATGGAACAGATAGATGCCCGACGCGATCACGACAGCGCCGCCGGCAAGCGTCCAGATGTCGGGAACATCGCTGAAGACGAGATAGCCGAGCAGGATCATCCAGACGATCTGGGTATAGAGGAACGGCGCGAGAACCGCCGCCGAGGCGTGGCGATGGGCGAGGATGAGCAGCCAGTGCCCGAGCGCGCCCCAGAAGCCGACCAGCGCCATCAGCGCCAGCGTCTTGAGATCGGGCGTCGTGTGCCAGATGAAGGGGATCGCCGGGGTGAGCAGCAGGATTCCGGCGGCGGCGGAATAGAACATCGTCGTCTCGGACGGATCGTCACCGGCGAGGCTCCGCGTCATGATCGAATAGGCGGCATAGGCGCCCACGCCGATGAAGGAATAGATCGCAGCCCAATGAATGCCGCCGGCGCCCGGCCGCGTCACCAGCACCACGCCGAGAAAGCCGACGCCGATCGCCGCGAGCCGGCGCGGGCCGGGCCACTCGCCGAGCAGTGGGCCGGAAACCAGCGCGACCACCAGCGGCTGGGTGAACATGATCGTCATCGTCTCGGTGAGCTGAAGATACTGCAGCGCGAGGAAGTTCAGCAGGGTAGAGGCCAGCAGGGCGAAGGAGCGAAAGGCCTGCGTCCACGGGCGCCGCGTTTCGGCGAGGGTCGGGTGGGACCAGGGATTGAGCATGACCGAGACGAACAGGAAGCTCGAAACGTACCGGACCCAGGTGGTTTCGATCACGCCGATGCGCGGCGAGAGCCATTTCGCGGTGGCGTCGAGCGCGGAAAAACAGGCGAAGGCGCCGCACATCAGGGCGATGGCGATGAGCCGGCTGCGCCGTTCGTGGCCGATATCGCTCGTCCGAGGCGGTGTTTCGGGCGGCGCGCTCATGCCGCTGGAACAGCCGCCGGCCGGGGCTTCCGGGCAGGACAGTTTCCGATCAAAATGGATCGAAATGCCGCTCCGTCTTTTTGTTTTGACGCGTTTTCTGCATGCGAACCGGTGCCCGCTTCGCTTGAAAACGCTCTAGGCCGAGACATTGCGGGCATCATGTGAGAACAGCCAGTCGTACCGCTGGAGGAGGGCATCGGCGGGCAGGATGCGGATCGCGGCGTCCCGCATCCAGGCGGGAGCGCCGTCGAGGTGATAGATGGTTCCCTGTCGGCGCGCTTCCTTCTGCACGCGCGCAGTGCGGGGGATGCGCAGGGCATCGTAGCGGCGAAGCGCCTGCGACAGGGCAGGGCCGTCCGGCACAGGGCCAGCCAGCAGGGCCGCCAGCGCAGCGCCGTCCTCGATCGCCTGGCTGGCACCCTGGGCAAGAAACGGCATCATCGGATGGGCGGCGTCGCCGAGAAGGGTCATCCTCGTGCGCGACCAGCGGCTTTCCGGCGCGCGGTCGATCAGTGCCCAGCGGTTCCAGCTCGCGGCTGCGGCGATGAGATCGCGCGCCTTGACGTTCCAGTTCCGGAAGCGGGAATTGACGATGTCCGGGTTGCCCGGCGCCGACCAGCCTTCCTCGCGCCAGTCGTCCTCGATGATCGCGACGACATTGATCTCGTGCCCGCCGCAGACGGGATAATGGACGATATGCGCATCCGGCCCGAGCCAGAGATTGACCTCGGCCTCGCGGGCGAACAGAGGCGCCTCGTCGCGCGGGATCAGGGTGCGCCAGGCGGTCTTGCCCGAATAGCGTGTCGGTGCCGGCAGGCCGGCGAGGCTGCGTGCCTTCGACCAGAGGCCGTCCGCGCCGATGAGAAGATCGGCCTCGAAACGGGCTTCCTTCTCGTCCGCTGCGACGAACAGGCCAGCGATCCCGTCTTCCCGTTCGCGGATGTCCACGAGGCGGAACCCGAGGTGCAGCTCGATGGCCGGTTCCTGCTCGACGCGGCGCAGCAGCGCGTTCTGGAGGTCGGCCCGGTGGACGACGAGGAAGGGCGCGCCGAAGCGCGTCGCGCCAGAGCGGCCGAGGCTGGTGCGGCTCAGCGTCTTGCCGTCCCGCCCGAGGCGGATGTGCAGCCCGGTCGGCTCGACGGCGATGTCGTCGAGATCGTCGACAATACCGATGTCCTTGAGGAGGCGCGTGGCATTGGGCGCAAGCTGCAACCCGGCACCGACTTCCTGCAGCGACGGCTCGCGATCGACGATGGTGATCCGCCAGCCGGCACGCGCGAGAAACAGGGCGGCCGCAAGGCCGCCGATGCCAGCGCCGGCGATCAGCCCATGCGGGGCTTGCCGGCCGTGAGGTTCGCGACTGAGAGGCAGTTCCGGTTCGGGGTCTTCGTCGGGCATGGTGACGCCTGAGGCTCCTCAGGCTGCTTCGTCATGCGCGAAAGCCGCGTCTTCCGGGTTCGAATGCCCCGGCTTCAGCGTCGCGTCGAAGCGATAGAGCGTCGAGCAATAGGGGCAGATGATTTCGGTTTCCGTGCCCATGTCGAGGTAGACATGCGGATGATCGAAGGGCGGCTTGGCGCCGATGCACATGAATTCCTTCGAGCCGACCGCGATCGTCGCGAGCCCCGCGTTGTTGTGGAAATGGGGCACCGAGTGCTCCGCCATGACCTCTCTCCTCGAACGTCCCTTGAGTCTTCCCGGAAACCTTAGACGCGCCGTGCTTGCGCGACAAGCAGAACACGGCTACCCGAACGGCATGATGCAGAGTTTCTCCCATGACGGCCTTCGTCTGGCCTATCGCGACGAGCGCAGCGCGGGCGGCCACGATACGCCGGTGCTGCTGATTCACGGCTTTGCTTCATCGATCGAGGTGAACTGGGTTTTCCCCGGCTGGTTCAAGACCTTGGGCGAGGCCGGCTATCGCGTGATCGCCATTGAAAACCGCGGCCATGGCGCCTCCGACAAGCCACATCAGCCGGCAGCCTACTCGACCCACCGCATGGCGAGCGATGCGCTGGCGCTGCTCGACTATCTCGGGATCGAAAAGGCCTTCGTGCAGGGCTATTCGATGGGTGCGCGCATCTCGTCGTTCCTGACGCTCGATCACCCCGAGCGCGTTCTCGGCCTGGCGATGGGCGGGCTCGGCATTCACCTCGTCGAGGGTGTCGGGCTGCCGCTCGGGATTGCCGAGGCGCTTGAGCGCCATGATCCCGAGAACATCACCGATCCGACGCAGAAGATGTTCCGGAGCTTCGCGGAGAAGAACCGGCAGGATCTCGTGGCGCTCGCTGCCTGCATCCGCGGCTCTCGGCAGGTGATGGACCGCGACGAGGTGAAGCGCATCCGGACCCCGACGCTGGTCGCGGTCGGGACCAACGATCCTATCGCCGGGCCGCCGGAACCACTCGTCGCGATGATGCCCAGCGCCCGCGCTTTCGCCATCGAGGGGCGCGACCACAATCTCGCGGTCGGTGACCGCAGCCACCGCGCGGCAGTTCTCGCCTTCTTCGAGGCGTTGCGCGCGAAAGGGCCGTGAGCCGGCGCGATCACCCGGATGTGTTAACCGCGAAACGGGCTGCGCGGCCTCGGGCTCTTGCCGGTTCTCGCCACGACACCATGTTTGCGATATAATTTGCCCCGCATTTTCGCGACCGGAAGGAAGCCACCATGCCCGCGAGTTCATCCGCCGATCGCCATCGCGCGCTGCCGCAGCTCGATCCCGCGTGGGAACGGCTGCGCCATGAGGCCGAGCAGGTCCGTATCTCCGAGCCGTCTCTGGCCGGTCTCGTGCTGGCGACGATCCTGCAGCAGCGCTCGCTGGAAGAGGCGGTCGCGCATCGTATCGCCGAACGGCTCGACCACCCCGATCTGTCTGCGAGCCTGATCCGGCAGGCATTCAGCGATTTTGCCGGGGCTCATCCGGCGTGGAGCGAGATCCTGCGGGCTGACATCATGGCGGTGCTCGACCGCGATCCGGCCTGCGACCGCCTCATTGAGCCGGTGCTCTACTTCAAGGGTTTCCACGCCATCCAGACGCATCGGCTCGCGCATTGGCTGCTGACACAGGGGCGGCGCGATTTCGCGCTCTATCTCCAGAGCCGCTCTTCCGCCGTGTTCCAGACCGACATCCACCCGGCGGTGCCGATGGGGCGCGGCGTGTTCCTCGACCATGCGACCGGCCTCGTCGTCGGCGAAACCTCCATCATCGAGGACGATGTCTCGATCCTTCAGGGCGTGACGCTCGGCGGCACGGGCAAGGAACATGGCGACCGGCACCCGAAGATCCGCCGCGGCGTGCTGATCGGTGCGGGCGCGAAGATACTCGGCAACATCGAGATCGGCAGTTGCGCGCGTGTCGCGGCCGGTTCGGTCGTCCTTCAGGCCGTTCCCTCCTGCAAGACAGTGGCCGGCGTTCCGGCGCGGATCGTCGGCGAAGCGGGTTGTGCGGAGCCGGCCCGGGCGATGGATCAGGTGATCGGTACCGACCTCTGATCCCGTTGCCGCGTTGCGGCGTGCATTTTCGATTGTTCGCTTCATGATGGCGTGGCAATCGGGGTGCGTGAACCTGCCTGATTCTGGCTGCCGCCGGCGGGCGCAACGTGACGGGGCGTAAAATGGAAAAAGCGGATCTGGCCAAGGTCGAGGCCTATATGCGGCGCACCTTCTCGAATGCGGCGATCCGCGTGGTCGCGCGCCCGAAGAAGAAGGACAGCGCCGAGGTCTATCTCGGCGAAGAGTTCATCGGCGTGATTTCCGAGGACAACGAGGACGGCGACAAGTCCTATTTCTTCGAGATGGCGATCCTCGATACCGATCTCGATTGAGATCGACGATCTAGCGCGGCACCAGCACCGCACCGGCGAGCTTGAGGGTGGCGCTTGTCAGGCGCCGCCAATCCGGCAGATGCCGGGCGTTGAAGCGCATCTCGATGTCGAATTCGTCTTGCCGCACCGTTGCCGAGCAAGGCTCGATCTCGCGGATCGCGAGATCGACCGGGCACAGCGCGACGAACAGCTTCTGGCCTCCCGCGCCGATATAGATTTCCCGATCCTCGTAAGGCGTGCCGGCGCGGAACCGGCGCATCACAAGGCCGCCGGGGTTTGACCAGTTTTCGCGCGAGAAGAAGCGGGCGTAGACGTTCTGGAACATATCCGTCGGGTCCGGCGCGTCGCCTTTCGGGGTGACGGAGAGCACAATGCTGTCCGGCACCAGATCCTGCGCGACCTTGGCGGAGGGCGGCGGTACGGGGGAAAAATCGAACGGGCTGACTGCGAGGTCGAGCCGGTCGAGCCGCCCGCCCGCCATCTGCGCGCGATCGCGGAACAGGGCTCGGGGAATGTCGAGAGTGCGCCCGCCGATGAAGACGCGGCTTGAGCCGGCGAATTCCTCGCGCGTTGTCTCCTTGCGCATCAGCAGCGCTGCGTTCGCGCCAAGCGCGACGCCGAGAAAGCCGAGAGCGAGGACAACTTGCTTCATATCGGGAGTAAGAGGCCAACGTGGTTAACCAAACCTTAAGAATCCGGTCGATTTGAACCAAACTGACGCGGTATCGATAGGCACGGTGCTTGCTGACAGGGAAACCCGAGACCGGGGGACCCCGGTGCAAGCCTCATGGAGTATCGCGTCATGTCCCCGAGCCAGATCGATTCCTTTCTCGCGCTCGCCGTCGGCTTCGCTCTCGCGGGCTTCGTTTCCGCACTCTACAGCGCCCTGCGCGCGCGGCCCGCGAGCTTCAGCCTGCTGATGAACGGCGGGCCGGGGCTGGTGGCAGCGATCCCGCTGCTGGCGGTCACCGGACCGGCGATCATCATGCGCAACACGCTGCGCGGCCGGAAGTTCGAGCGCCGGCCGATCCATTTCGTCACGCTGGCGACGATCATCGCTTCCTTCTGGGCGATCGCGCTCGGCTATCAGGTGATGAAGGCCTTTTCCGGCTTCGCAGGCTGATTTTTTCCGAGCCTTTTGATCGCTGCCCCGGTAGGATTCCGTATTCCAGACAGTGACCGGAGGCCCGAATGCCGCTCTACGCTCTCGATGACCATCAGCCGCAGACGCCGGGCGAGGGGCGCTACTGGGTCGCGCCCGACGCGCATGTCATCGGCAAGGTCGTGCTCGGCGAGGATGTCGGTATCTGGTTCGGCGCCGTGCTGCGCGGCGACAACGAGACGATCACGCTCGGCCCCGAAACCAACATCCAGGAGCACTCGGTGCTCCATACCGACATGGGCTACCCGCTGACGACGGGGCGGGGCTGCACCATCGGCCATGGCGCCATTCTCCACGGCTGCACGCTCGGCGACCATGTGCTGATCGGCATGGGGGCGATCGTCCTCAACGGGGCGAAGATCGGCTCGGGCTCGCTGGTCGGCGCCGGGGCGTTGGTGACCGAAGGCAAGGAATTTCCGCCGAATTCGCTGATCGTCGGTTCGCCTGCGCGTGCAGTCCGCACGCTCGACGACAAGGCGCTCGAAGGGCTGAAAGGCTCGGCTGCCGGCTATTCCCGCAATTTCAAGCGCTTCGCGCGCGGCATGAAGCGCGTGGACTGAACGAGGCTGAACCGAAAAAAGATCGGGCCGGCCCGCGAGTAACGCGAGCCGGCCCTTTCTTCGCAAGCCCGATCCGGGGGGGACGGGGTGGGGTGG
>JAVTWI010000196.1:0-8694 GCA_032229845.1 Rhabdaerophilum sp. | reverse complement strand
GATGGCCGAACGGCGCTCGCTCGACGAGGCCTTGTATCTTGCGCAGGACCGGAACGTCGCGCTCGAACCGGCCGATCTCGCGCTGGCGCGCGCCATCGCCACCGTCACCTTCCGGCGGATGGGCACGCTGCGGCATGTTCTCGCGGCCCGGCTCGAGACGGCGGCGTTGCCAGAGGCCGGCATCCTCAACGAGGCGATCCTGAGCGGCGCGGCGCAGATCCTGTTCATGGATGTGCCCGATCATGCCGCCGTCGATCTCGCCGTTGAACTGGTGAAGTCGGACCGCCTCGCCCTGCATTATGCGCGGCTCGCCAACGCCCTCCTCCGCCGGATCGCGCGCGACCGGGCGGCGATCCTCGAGACTGCCGATCCTTTCCTGCACGATCTGCCGGAATGGCTGCGCGAGCGCTGGGTTGCCGCCTATGGCGAAGCGGCCGTGCGCGAGATCGCAGCGATGTTCTCCCGCCCGCCGCATGTCGACCTCACGCCGTTCCGCGATCCGGCCGGTGTCGCCGCGGCGGTCGGCGGCGTCCTGCTGCCGACCGGGTCGATCCGCCTCGCGGACCAGAGCGCGATCCCGTCGCTGCCGGGCTACGCGGAGGGTGCGTTTCAGGTGCAGGATGCGGCAAGCGCGCTGCCGGCGCGGCTGCTTGGCGCGAGCGCCGGGGCGCGCATCCTCGATCTGTGCGCGGCGCCGGGCGGCAAGACCGCACAGCTCGCGGCGACCGGGGCGGACATCACCTCGGTCGAGCGCAGCGCGCAGCGGGCGGAACGGCTCAGGGACAACCTTGCCCGGCTCGGCCTTTCGACCTCGCTCGTCATCGCCGATGGCGCGACTTTCGACGCCCCGCCTTTCGACGGCGTGCTACTCGACGCGCCCTGCTCCGCGACCGGCACGATCCGCCGCCATCCCGAAATCGCCTGGACGAAAAACTTCGAGGATATCCTCGGCCTCGCGCGGTCGCAGCGGCGCCTCATCGACCATGCGGCGACGCTGGTCCGCCCCGGCGGGCGGCTCGTTTATGCCACCTGCTCGCTCGAACCCGAGGAGGGCGAGGATCAGGTGCGCGAATGGCTTGCCGGGCAGTCTGATTTCGCGGTCGAACCAGTGGTCGCCGCCGAACTCGGCATCGATCCGGGTGCGGTGACGCCGGACGGATTCCTGCGCGTGCTGCCATTCCATCTCGGCGAATGGGGCGGGGTGGACGGCTTTTTCGCGGCGCGGTTGAAACGTGTCGCCGGATAGCCCAATAGTGCCGCATGGACGCCCGCAGCCGTGAGCCCGCCCTTGCCTGACCCGACCGGAACCGGCCAGACACCCGGCCTGCTGGCGCGTCTGCGCGCGGCCCGGCTGGCGCGCCGGCTGCGGCGTGCCCGGAGCCGGCTGGGCCGCTTCCGGCAGGTGGCCTCACGCTTTCTCTACGTGCCGCCGCATCTGCACCTCGCCGATCCGTCCATCGCCGGGGACTTTCTTGCCGGACAGATCGTGCTCGGTGGCCGCAGCCTTCTCACGGCGGGCCGCTCTCCGCTCGACATGGCGCTGCCCGGAAAGACGTTCAGCCTCGCCTTCCACGGGTTCGACTGGCTCCGCCATTTCGAAGCCAACGGCGCGGCGGAGGTGCGGGCCGGCGCGCGCAGCCTCGTGATCCAGTGGATGGCCCGCCGCGAGGCCGGGCACCTGCCGGATGCGGAGCTGCCGCAGGCCGTCACCCGGCGTATCGTCAATTGGGTCACGCATTCCGCCCTGCTCGCGGAGAATGCGGACCATGCCGGCTACCGACGCCTGATGGCTCATGTCGGCCGCGATGCGGCGATGGTCCGCGTGATCGCGCGGACCTCGGGGATCGGCATGATCCGGCTCGATGCGGCGATTGCCTACCTTTTCCAGGCGCTGGCGCTCGACCATCGGCGCGGTGTCCTGGCCGAGGCCGAAGGGCTGCTCCTGTTGGCGCTTGGCGAATGCCTCGCCGAAGACGGGACACCGCGCGACCGGAGCGCGGGAACCGCCGTCGAACTCGCGGCCAATCTCATTCCGGTGCTGGCGCTTTACCGCGCCCGCCAGCGCGCGGTGCCCGACCTGCTGTCGCCGGCGCTTCTGCGCCTGATCTCCTTCATCCGCATGATGCAGCATCCGGATGGCGGGCTTGCACTGTTCAATGGCTCGGGCCGCGTGACCCGCGATCTCGCGGCGCAGGTCCTGCAGTTCGGCATGGGCCAGAGCCTGCGGATCGAGAGTGCGCCGGACGCCGGGTTCGAGCGGATGGAAGACGAGCACGGCCTGCTGATCGCCGATGCCGGCGCGCTGCCGAAACCGGGCTTCGGCAGCGAGGCCGGTGCCGGGGCGCTGGCCTTCGAGTTCTCCACCAAGTCCGATCGTCTCATCGTCAACTGTGGCATACCGCACGCGGCGGAAGGCGAAGCGGCTGCGAGTTACCGGCAGGCGTCCGCGCATTCGACCGTTCTCATCGATGACGAACCGCTGGTCCGGCTGGCGTGGAACGCCAACGCGCTGCTCGGGCCGGTTCGGGAGCCGGTCTCGGAGGGGCCGTTTTCTGCGCCCCGGCTCGAATCCGGGCCCGGCGGAACCGCGCTGGTGCTCGGCCATGACGGTTTCCTCGCCGCCAAGAGCATTCGGATCGAGCGCCGTCTGACATTGCTCGCGAACGGGGGCGGCCTGCTCGGTCTCGACCGTTTCGAGGATGTGCGGGACGAGGCGCCGAGCCATCGCCTGACACTCGCCTTCCATCTCCATCCCCGGGTGATGCCGGTGCCGTTGTCGCGCCGCGACGCGGTGGTGTTGCGCCTGCAGCATCAGGCACCGGGGCGGGACATGTGGCTGTTCGAGGTGCCCGGCGTGCCGTTGCAGATCGAGGCGAGCCGTTGCTACGAGCAGGATTTCGCCTCGCCGGAGACCGAGGTCATCGTCGTCGAGGTGGTTGTCGCGGGAAACACGGAAATCGCCTGGCGGCTTATCCCCTACCGCGGGTGAGAGCCGCGAAATATGTGAAGCCGGCGTGATTTTGTTGCGTTGCGGCATGGCAGGACCGGGAACGCTGTGGTATCGGCGCGACGGAAAGTCCGAAACCGCCTTGACCGTCAAAGTCCCGATTCCACCAAGATCCTCGCCGGAGCGCCTCATGCCAGCCTATACCCGCCCGATCCAACGCGCCCTGCTGTCGGTTTTCGACAAGACCGGGCTTGTCGAGCTGGCCGAGGCGCTGCGCGCGCGCGGCGTCACGCTGATCTCGACGGGGGGGTCGCGCAAGGCGCTCGTCGACGCCGGGATCGCGGTGCTCGACATCTCCGAGGTGACCGGCTTCCCCGAGATGATGGACGGCCGCGTGAAGACCCTGCACCCGAAGGTGCATGGCGGTCTCCTCGCGATGCGCGGCAATCCCGAGCACGAGGCGGCGCTGCTGGCCCATGACATCGCGCCCATCGACCTTTTGGTCGGCAATCTCTATCCGTTCCGCGAGACGCTGGCGCGCGGCGCTTCCTACGACGAGATCGTCGAGAACATCGACATCGGCGGCCCGGCGATGCTGCGGTCCTCCGCCAAGAACCACGACGGCGTCTGCGTTGTCGTCGATCCGCGCGACTATGGCGCGCTGCTGGCCGAACTCGATGCGCATGACGGTGAAACGACGCGGGCCTTCCGGCAGGCGCTGGCGGCGAAGGCCTTCGCGCATACCGCCGCCTATGACCGCGCCATCGCCGAATGGTTTGCGGGCGTGACGAAGGACGGCCCGCAGCTCGCCGGGCAAGGCGGAGCCGACGGCAAGACCGAGTTGCGTTATGGCGAAAACCCGCACCAGCAGGCCTGGCTTGTGCTCAAGCCGCAGCAGGCCCGGCCGGGTGTCGCGACCGCGCGGCAGGTTCAGGGCAAGGCGCTTTCCTACAACAACCTCAACGATGCCGACGCGGCCTTCGAATGCGTCGCGGAGTTCGATCCGAAGCGGACGAGCGCCGTCGCCATCATCAAGCACGCCAACCCCTGCGGCGTCGCGGAAGGCGCCAATCTCGTCGAGGCCTATCGGCGCGCGCTTCTGTGCGATCCGGTCTCGGCGTTCGGCGGCATCGTCGCCGCCAACGCGACGCTCGATGCCGAGGCCGCGAAAGCCATCACCGAGATTTTCACCGAGGTCATCATCGCGCCGGACGCGACGGATGAGGCCATCGCCATCGTCAAGGCGAAAAAGAACCTCCGCCTTCTTCTTACCGGCGGCCTGCCCGATCCACGCGCGAAGGACATCGTGCTGCGCTCGATCGCCGGCGGCCGACTCGTGCAGAGCCGCGACAATGCCGTCGTCGACGACATGGACCTCAAGGTCGTCACCAGGCGCGCGCCGACCGAGGCCGAGCTATCCGACATGCGTTTCGCCTATCGCGTGGTGAAGCACGTCAAATCGAATGCCATCGTCTATGTGAAAGGCGGGGCGACGGTGGGGATCGGCGCCGGCCAGATGAGCCGTGTCGATTCCGCGCGCATCGCCGCCTGGAAGGCGGCCGAGGCCGCCAAGGCGGCGGGCGTCGAAAAGCCGCTCACCTTCGGTTCGGTCGCGGCATCCGACGCGTTCTTCCCGTTCGCGGACGGGCTGGAGGCGCTGGTCGCGGCCGGCGCCACCGCCGTCATCCAGCCGGGCGGTTCGATGCGCGATCAGGAAGTGATCGACGCGGCCAATGCAGCCGGAATCGCGATGGTCTTCACCGGATTCCGGCATTTCCGGCACTGAAGGCCGAAATTCCTCGCATAAGCTCGGGCGCGCATTCGCGCTTTGCAAACTACCCCTCGGGATCGGCCGAGGGGCGCTTTTGTCCGCGCAACATCAATCCCGCGCGAGATCGCCGAGCAGGCCGCCGAGCACTGTCAGCTTGGCCTGGTTGAGCTGGCCGGCCGCGAGCGAGACGATCGCCGCCTTGGTGCGCGCCAGCGCCTCGCCCTTGGCCTTGACCCAGCGCGCGACGCCGTCCGGGCCGGTGCCGTGCCGGGTGATCACATCCGCCGCGATCTTGCGGACGGCCTCGTCGGCCGCCGCGAAGGCGCGGTCGAGCGCGAGGCGCTCGTAGGGATCCGCGACCTGGATCGAGGCGCCCGCCGCGCGGATGTCCGCCAGGTCGAACTGGTCGTTGAGGGCGAAGATGGTCTGCGCCGCCGCGATGACATCGATGCCGGTGCGTTCGGCGATCAGGGTCGCATCCAGCACGCTGGCGACGACCGGAATATCGACGATGCGGGCAGCCAGTTCCGCCGGGACCTTCTCGGCCTCGAGATGGGCGAGAACGTTTCGCCGTTGGCTTTTCGCCTCCGCCGAGAGCAGCTTGCCCTGCGCCGCTTCGAGCGCGGCGACACCGTCGCGGAAGCGCTTGACGAGCGCCGCGAGCCCCGGCGCGAAGTCGATGTTGCGCAAGAACCAGAGCATCCGCTCGTCGGCATGGGACTTTGCAGCGGCGTAAAGCGCGAGCTGCGTCTTGCCGCCGATCTTCGTATCGAGCGCATCGATGGCGCGGTTGATGTCGAGGATGCCGAAGACGTCGCGCGCCAGCGCATAGGCGCGGGCGACATCCGGAACCGAGCGGCCGGTGCGCGCCGCGAGCCGCACGGCGATGCCGGGGCCGCCGCGATTGACGACCGCGTTGGATAGCTGCGTCGCCACGATCTCGCGCCGCAGGCGATGATGCTCGACGGCGTCCGGATAGGTCTTCTGCACCGCGCGCGGGAAGTAGCGGCGCAATTCCTCGACGAGATAGGCGTCATCCGGCACGTCGGATGCGAGGAGGTGGTCGTAAAGCGAGAGCTTGGCATAGGCGAGCAGCACCGCGAGTTCCGGCCGGGTGAGGCCGGTATCGCGCGCGCCGCGCTCGACGATATCCGAATCCGGCGGCAGGACCTCGACCTTGCGGTCGAGCCGGCCTTCGGCTTCGAGCGCCGCCATCAACTCCATCATCTCGGGATTGGCGCCCGAGCCCTCGCGCTCGGACAGCGAGAGCGCGAGCGACTGGAGATAGTTGTTGCGCAGCACCAGTTCGGCGACCTCGTCGGTCATCGAGGCGAGCAGCGTGTTGCGCTTCTCGCGCGTCAGCCGGCCATCCGCCTCGGGGATCGCCAGCGCGATCTTGAGGTTGACCTCGACGTCCGAGGAATTGACGCCGGCGGAGTTGTCGATGGCGTCGGTGTTGAGGTGCACGCCGCGCTTGCCGGCCTCGATGCGCGCCGATTGCGTCATGCCGAGATTGGCGCCCTCGCCGACGACCTTCACCCTGAGGTCGCCGCCGGCGATGCGGATCGCATCGTTGGCGCGGTCGCCGGCTTCGGCGTCGGTCTCTGTCGAGGCGCGGACATAGGTGCCGATGCCGCCGAACCAGAGCAGGTCCGCGCGGGCTTTGAGGATCGCGGTCATCACCGCCTGCGGCGTCGCATCGTTGCCTTCGAGGTCGAGCAGGGCCTTCATCTCGTTCGAGAGCGGGATCTTTTTCAGCGCGCGCGAGAAGACGCCACCGCCTTTCGAGATCAGCGTGGCGTCGTAGTCCTGCCAGCTCGATCGCGGCTTCTCGAACAGGCGCTGGCGCTCGGCGAAGCTCTTTGCGGTGTCGGGGTCGGGATCGATGAAGATGTCGCGATGGTCGAAGGCGGCGACCAGCTTGATCGCCTTCGAAAGCAGCATGCCGTTGCCGAACACGTCGCCGGACATGTCGCCAACGCCGACGACCGTGAACGGCATCGTCTGGATGTCGATGTCCATCTCGCGGAAATGGCGCTTCACGGCCTCCCAGGCGCCACGGGCGGTGATGCCCATCTTCTTGTGGTCGTAGCCGGCCGAGCCGCCGGAGGCGAAGGCATCGTCGAGCCAGTGACCGCGCGCTTCGGAGATCGCGTTGGCGGTGTCGGAGAAGGTGGCGGTGCCCTTGTCCGCCGCGACGACGAGATAGGGGTCGTCCTCGTCATAGCGGATCGTATGGGCAGGCGGCACGATCCTGTCGCCCTTGATGGTGTCCGTCAGGTCGAGCAGCGCCGAAACGAAGGTCTTGTAGGCGCTGGTGCCTTCCGCGAACCAGGCATCGCGATCCGAGGCCGGCGGCAGGTTCTTGGGCACGAAACCGCCCTTGGCGCCGACGGGCACGATGACCGCGTTCTTGACTTGCTGCGCCTTGACGAGGCCGAGGATCTCAGTGCGGAAATCCATCGGCCGGTCGGACCAGCGCAGGCCGCCGCGCGCGACCTTGCCGAACCGGAGATGCAGGCCCTCGACCTGCGGCGAGGCGACGAAAATCTCGAACAGCGGCCTGGGCAGCGGCAGATTGTCGATGCGGTGGCAGGCGAACTTGACGGCGATGGTCGGCCGCCCCGGCTGATAGACGTTGGTGCGCAGCGTCGCGAGGACGAGGTTGAGCATGCGCCGGAAGATGCGATCGTCGTCGAGGCTGGTGATCTTGTCGATCTCGGCGAGGAGCGCGGTTTCGATCTCCTGCGCCTTCTTGCCGCGCTCTTCCTTGCCGCCCTTGAGGTCGGGGTCGAAGCGGGTCGCGAACAGCGAAACCAGATGACGTGTCGCCTCCGGATAACGGGCGAGCGCGTCGGCGATGTAGATCTGCGCGAAGGGAACGCCGATCTGGCGCAGATAGCGGGCGTAAGACCGCAGGATATCGGCCTCGCGCGGGGAAAGGCCGGTCTCCGTGACGAGAATGTTGAACCGGTCCGATTCCAGCCGGCCGGAGAACACGCCGTCAAGCGTCGCCTCCAGCGCTTTTTCGAGCGCCTCGATCTCGATCGCGCCGCCCCTGGCGCGTTCGAGCGTCATGTCGTGCAGCCAGGAGGGGTCGGCGCCGCCTTCGGGCTCGATGCGATAGGTGCGCTCGTTGATGACGGTGAAGGCGAGATTTTCGAGGACGGGAACGCGCCGCGACAGCGGAATCGCCGCCCCATGCGCGAAGACCTTGAGGCTGACGCGGTTGGCGTCGTCACCGGCCTTGCGATAGAAGTTGAACGCATAGGGTGCCTCAGTGCCGAGGCGTTCGAGGATTTCGATGTCGGCCAGCGCCTCGCGCGCCGAGAAGGCTTCGCGATAGGCGGCGGAAAAGGCCCCGGACCAGACCCGGCTCCATTCGCCGGCCTTGTCGGCGGCGGCTTCCGTTTCCAGCGCCTCGACGAAATCGTCGGCCCAGGTGCGAACGATGCCGGCGATGCCGGCCTCGAGAGTCTTGCGGTCGATGTCCGGCGTTTTGCCCTCGAAGCGGCCGATGATGTAATGCGTGCGCGAGAGCGGGCCTTCCGGATAAGCGGGGTAGGCTGCCGAAATCCGGCCTTCGTAGACGCGGGCAAGGTATTCGCCGATCCTGAGGCGGACGCTGGTATCGTAACGATCCTTGGGAACGTAGACCAGAACGGAGACGAAACGGTCGAAGCGGTCGGTCCGCGACAGGGCGCGCAGGCGCGGCCGTTCGGAGAGCGCAAGCACGTCCATCGCGAACCCGAACAGCGTGTCGAGATCGACCTGGAACAGTTCGTCGCGCGGGTAGTTCTCGAGCACGTTCATCAGCGCCTTGCCGGAATGGCCGGCGGGGTCGAAGCCCGCGCGCTCGAACACGCGGGCGATCTTGTGGCGCAGGTAGGGAACGGCGCGGGTGGAGCCGGTGTAGGCCGTGGCGGTGAAGAGGCCGACGACACGCAGCTCACCTTCCAGTTCACCGCGGGCGTTG
>JAVTWI010000195.1:0-8709 GCA_032229845.1 Rhabdaerophilum sp. | reverse complement strand
ATTACCGCACGCGCGACCTCGGCGGAACAGCCAGCACCGTCGAATGCGGAAAGGCGATAGCCGACGCGCTCGATTGATCGGCCCGGCCGGCTATTCGGCGCCGCTCTGCGCGAGCAGGCTCGCGTTGCCGCCGGCTGCTGTCGTATCGATGCAGACATGCCGCTCCAGAACGAGGCGGCCGATCTCGCCAGGATGGGTGAGAAGCGGCAGGAGTGCGCCCCCGCGCTTTGCCAATGCCGGTCGGATTTCGCGCAGCCGGCTGTCCTCTCCGAAATACGCAACGGCGTCGAAGCCGGACAGGCTGTCGAGATCGCCGGGCGCGAATTCCACGGCGGGATTGCGGGGCGAGCAGCCGGCCTGCCGCGCCATTTCCTGCTGCTGGCGGCGATCCTCCTCGGAGGGACCGAGGCAGAGCAGCGTGCCGCGCGGAACGATCCGCAGTTCGTTGCTCTCGCCGGTCGGCCCCGGCATCGCTTCCCGTGCCGGCGGTAGCGGAGCCGTGACCTCGCGCCGGAAGCGCTGCAGGTAGGCCGGACCGCCGGCCTTGGGGCCGGTGCCGGAGAGGCCTTCGCCGCCGAACGGTTGCGAGCCCACCACGGCACCGATCTGGTTGCGGTTGATGTAGATATTGCCGGCGGCAATCTTTTCGGAAACCGAAGCGACGCGCGAGGAAAGCCGCGTGTGCATGCCGAAGGTGAGCCCGTAGCCCGAAGCGTTGATGGCGGCGATCACTTGGTCGATCTCCTCCGCCTTGAAGGTCGCGACATGGAGCACGGGACCGAAGATCTCTTCTTTCAGCGCCTCGATGCCCGAAACCCGGATGATCGTCGGCGGCACGAACGTGCCTTCCGCCGGCGTCGGGAGGCGCTTCACCATATTGCCTGCGAGCGCGTGCTCCGCGACATGCGCCTCGATCTTCACGCGCGCGGCCTCGTCGATGACCGGACCGACATCGGTGGCGAGCGTCAGCGGATCGCCGAGCGCGAGTTCGTCCATCGCGCCCTTCAGCATGGCGAGAACGCCGTCGGCAATATCCTTCTGGAGGTAGAGGATGCGCAGGGCCGAGCAGCGCTGGCCCGCGCTCTGGAAGGCGGAGGCGAGAATGTCGCGCACCGCCTGCTCCGGCAGCGCGGTCGAATCGACGATCATCGCATTGAGCCCGCCCGTCTCGGCGATCAGCGGCGCGTCGGGCGAGGCATGCGTGGCCATCGCCCGGTCGATGCGCTTCGCCGTGGGGAGCGAACCGGTGAAGCAAACGCCGTCGATGCGCGCGTCCGAGGTCAGTGCCGCGCCGACGCTTGCGCCCTCGCCCGGCAGGAACTGGAGCACATCGGCTGGAATGCCGGCCTCGTGCATGAGCTGGACCGCGCGCCAGGCAATGAGCGGCGTCTGCGCGGCCGGCTTGGCCAGAACCGCGTTGCCGGCAGCGAGCGCCGCCGCGATCTGCCCGGTGAAAATCGCCAGCGGGAAATTCCACGGCGAGATGCAGGTGATGACGCCGCGCGCCGCGCCGTCGGGGTGCGCCTCGGCTTCCGCTGCGTAATAGCGAAGGAAATCGACCGCCTCGCGCACTTCGCTCACCGCGTCGGGCAGGGTCTTGCCGGCCTCGCGTGCGAGCAGCACGAACAGTTCAACGTGGTGACGCTCGTAGAGATCGGCCGCCTTGCGCAGGGAAGCCGCGCGTTGCGCAACGGCAACGCTGCTCCAGGAAGCACTCGCCTCTTTTGCCGCGGCGATCGCGCGACCGATCTCTGCCTGCGTCGTGTTGGCGATGGTGCCGACGGTATCGCCGGGCTTCGCCGGATTGCGCACAGGCACCGGCGCCTCCCCCTTCGCGCCGCCGGCGATCAGCGGTCCGGCTTGCCATGTCGCTTTCTCGAACGGCGCGCGCGCCGCCATCAGGGCTTCGACGGCGACGGGATCGGTAAGGTCGAAACCGGCCGAGTTGGCGCGGCTCGCGCCGAACAGTTGGGCGGGGGCGGGGATCGCCGGGTTGGGAATGGCATTGCCGAATTTCAGCACCTTGCCGATCGGATCTTCCGCGACCTTGGCAGCGGGAATATCGGCATCGGCGATCTGGTAGACGAATGAGCCGTTGGCGCCGTTTTCAAGCAGCCGCCGCACGAGGTAGGCGAGCAGTTCCTTGTGCGGCCCCACTGGCGCGTAGATGCGGCAGTTGGTGCCCTCGTGGCGGTGAAGCACCTCGTGCAGGGTTTCGCCCATGCCGTGCAGGCGCTGGAACTCGAAGTCTTTCGGGCTTTGCCCCGTGGATTGGGCGAGGTGCAGCACGGCGGCGGCGGTATGGGCGTTGTGGGTCGCGAATTGCGGGTAGATCCGCTTCGCGCCGAGCAGTTTGCGCGCGGCGGCGATGTAGGAAATATCGGTCGAGGGCTTGCGGGTGAAGACGGGGTATTGCGCAAGCCCGAGCACCTGCGCGCGCTTCACTTCCGCATCCCAATAGGCACCCTTGACGAGCCGGACCATGATGCGGCGGTCGAGTTTTTCCGCCAGCGCATCGAGCCAGTCGATCACCGGGAGCGCACGCTTGCCGTAGGCCTGGACGACGACGCCGAAGCCGTCCCATCCGGCGAGTTCGGGGTCGGCCAGCACCCGTTCGATCACATCGAGCGAGAGATCGAGACGGTCCGCCTCTTCGGCGTCGATATTGAAGCTCATGGTGCCGGCCTTGGCGGCGCGGGCAAGAATGCGCGTGCGCTCGACGAGTTCGTCGAGAACCCGCTCGCGCTTGGCGAATTCGTAACGCGGGTGCAGCGCGGAGAGCTTCACCGAAATGCCGGGGTTGTCATGCACCCGCGCCGACGTGCCGAACGGCGCGAGCCCGGCAATCGCGCCGGCATAGGCGTCGAGATAACGCGCGGCGTCATGCGCCGTGCGCGCTGCCTCGCCGAGCATGTCGTAGGAGAAGCGGTAGCCTTCGCGCTCAAGCCCCTTGGCGTGGGTCACCGCCTCGTCGATCGTCCGCCCGAACACGAACTGGCTGCCGAGCATCCGCATCGCCTGCGCAACCGCGACGCGGATCACCGGTTCGCCTAGCCGGCGGATCACGGCATGGAGCGCCGATTCCGGGCCGATCGCGTTGTTTCCGAGAACGTCGGCCGTGAGGCTGAGCGCCCATGTCGAGAAATTGACGAAAGTCGATTTCGAATTGCCGAAGTGCTCTTCCCAATGCGATCCCGTCACCTTGTCCTGAATGAGGGCGTCGATGGTCTCGCTGTCCGGCACGCGCAGCAGCGCCTCGGCAAGGCTCATCAGTGCGACGCCCTCGTCCGTGGCGAGGCCGTATTCGGACAGGAAGCTCTCCATGAGGCCGGGCCGGGCGGTCGAGCGCACGGTTTCGACCAGATCCGCCGCCTTGGCGGAGATGGCCCCGCGCTCCGCCTCGGACAATCCGCAGGCGGCGATCAGGGTCGAGACGAGATCGGTTTCGTCGATCGCGCCGGTGCGGCGGATCGCATCGCGGGCGATGTCGAGGCTGCTCATGGACAATCCTCAGGAGGCTGGAACGGGGATATCCAAGAATGGCACGATTTCTGATGTTCGTTTGCCCAAAATGATGGCACTTGATAGCTTGTTAAACTGAAATCAAGTTCATGAAGCGAACGATCGCCTATGAAAACCGATAATGACAACCAATTGGACATCATCGACCAACGGATCGTAGCCGCGCTCAGCAAAGACGGTCGGATCAGCGTCGCGGAGCTCGCGCGACAGGTGAACCTTTCGAAGACGGCTTGCCAGATGCGGGTGAAGCGCCTCGAAACCGGCGGGCATATTCTCGGCTACCGCGCGATCCTCGATCATCGACGCTTCGGCCGCTCGCACATCGCCTTCGTGGAGGTGAAGCTGTCCGACACGCGCGCCGCGGCGCTCGCGGCGTTTAACGCGGCGGTGCGGGCGCTGCCCGAGGTCGAGCAATGCCACATGATCGCCTCCTCCTTCGATTATCTCCTCAAGGTTCGGACACGGGACATTGCCGACTATCGCGCGGTGCTGGGGGAGAAGATCTCCTCGCTTCCCCATGTCGCGCAGACCAGCACTCATGTCTCAATGGAAGCGGTGAAGGACGATCACGGCTGAGGGGCGGTTTCCCTGCGCATCCGCCGCAGCGCCAGCCCGGCACCGATCAGCAGCGCGACCGCGCTCGCGGCGAGGATGGCGAGACCGTCGATCCAGAACTGATGGAGGCCGAGGCGGCGGCGCTCGGCGGCGGAGTCGTAGCGCACGACATCGGCCCCGCCCTGCGCGAGATGCATCACCTCGCCGTCGCCATCATACTCGGCCTTCACCGTCCGGCCGATCATGGCCCGGACGGCCCAATCCCCGACCTGATGTGAGGGAACGCTCAGTTTGAGGGCCTCGCCTTGCAGCGGCTTCATATTGAGTTCGTAGTGCACCGAGGTGGTGCCGGTGCGGCGGTTCTTCTTGGTGACGCGAACGGCGCTTTCGACGCGCGCCTCGGCGACCTGAAGCTCGGAGCGTTCCGGAACCTTGGCAAGCTGGCTGTAGCCGAGGAAGCCGATGCCGGCGGCGAGCCCGAGAAGCCCCAGCTTGGCGATGATGGAATTGCGGAAGATGGCAATCAGCATGGTTATGAATATCCCCGTCGAAATTCGGCCGGAAAGAGAGCCGCATCATTGGAATGGCGCCGTTGTCGCGGCCGGGCCTGCGCGGTGCGTCGGAGCACCGATCCGGCACGGCGCCCGTGCAAGATGACTATTCCCGCAGGCGGCGCCTGGCGGTTGTGCGTTGCCGCACATCGGGCATCGTTTTGATCCCGGTTAAGGCGTTGCGTGCCGTCTCCGGCTATCGACAAGCGCACCGACGTCGGTCGATCCAGCGCGGGGCGACGGCGCGTGCGGCAGATCGGGCGAGGATCAGCCAAGGAGCAGCGGCATGGCGCCCTGGCATTTGTGGATGTGGCCGTGGCTCGGCGCTGCAACCGGCGGCAGGGAGCCGCGCGCGGCATCGCTGGAGCCCGGAGCCGGGCAAGACGGGGCCGACCGTATCCCCTGGAGGTCGCCCAACCGCCTCATGATTGAAACCGCGCAATTCCGCCTTCGGGATTTCTCCCCGGAGCCTGACAAGGCAGTGCCCGAGGCAAGTCGGCCGGTGCTGATCGTGGCGCCCTTCACCCTGCATGATGCCGGGCTGGCCGATCTCGCGCCGGGACATAGCCTCGTCGAGGCTCTGCAGGCAGGCGGCTGCACCTCGCTCTGGCTGCTCGAATGGAAATCGGCTGGTCCTGAGCGCTGCTTCGAAACCATCGATACGCAGCTGGCGGCGCTGAATGTCGCTGTGGACGAGATCGGCGGCAGTGCGGATATCGTCGGCCTGTGCCAGGGCGGCTGGCTGTCCCTGCTCTATGCGGCGCGGTTCGAGGGGAAGGTTTCGCGGCTCGTGCTGGCGGGCGTGCCGGTCGATGTCGAGGCCGCGCCGTCTGCGATCACGCTCGCGACCCAGACGACGCCGGCATTCGCGGTTGAACAACTGATCGAGAGCGGCAGCGGGCTGATCGAGGGCGAGGGGATGTTGCGCCTCTGGCCGGATCGTCCGGAATGGCCGGTGCTGGCGCAGGATGCGCTCCAGATCGGCTCGCGCCGTTCGGAGAACGGGAAGAGCCCCGCCTTAGCGGCATTCTTGGACTGGTTCGGCCGGACGCTCGACCTGCCCGGCGCATATTATCGCGAGACGTTGACCTGGCTCTATCGCGAGAACCGGCTCGCGCAGGGCCGGTTCCCCGCGCTTGGACGCGAGGTGGGCCTCGCCTCGGTGACCTGTCCGCTCGTGCTGCTCGCGGCGGAAGACGATAACATCGCGCCGCCACCGCAGGTCTTTGCGGCGGCAGGGCTTGTCGGTACGCCCACCGATGCCCAGATCTGCCTCAGGGCGGGAGGAAACCACCTCTCGCTCTTCATGGGGAAGAAAACGCTCGCCCGGGAATGGCGGCGGATCGCCGGCTGGCTCTCTGGAGCGGGCGGGCGACCGGAGGAGGCGAACACGTCTCCGCGCAAGCGGGGGCGGGTCCATCATCGTCGCTAGACGGG
This sequence comes from Rhabdaerophilum sp., assembly GCA_032229845.1. GTDB lineage: Bacteria > Pseudomonadota > Alphaproteobacteria > Rhizobiales > Beijerinckiaceae > Rhabdaerophilum. The sequence goes on along the minus strand of JAVTWI010000195.1, from coordinate 2,644 downwards.
AGAACTATGCGTGTCCGGGAAACGTTCCCCTTCGGTCGAGCCGAATTCGAAAACGCCGGCAATCCCGGATAGCCCCGCAAGTTCCACTCCGCATCGGGAGAACCGCCTCGACCGGTCGACCCATGCCGCCCTTGGGCAGATGACGGGCGGATTCTCGCCAATGGGGCTGACGGAGGCCTGGCTCGACTGGGCGCTGCATCTCTCGGTTTCGCCTCAGCGCATGAGCGAGATCGCGCAGGCCGGTGGTGCCGAGGCGATGCGCCTTGCGACGCTTTCGCTCGGCGCGGCCGCGACGCATGGTGATTGCGTGCCCTGCGAGCGCTCCCTGCCGCAGGACAAGCGCTTCCGCGATCCGCGCTGGCGGCAATGGCCCTTCGCGCTTTATGCCAGCAGCCTGCTTGCCTGGGAGCGCTGGTGGGACGAGGCGACGCGCGACGTCCACGGCGCGACGCCGCACCATCTCGAACTCCTCAACTTCGTCGGTCGGCAATATCTCGACACGCTCTCGCCCTCCAATTTCGTGCCGACAAATCCTGAAGTGCTCGATGCCATCCGCGAGACCGGCGGGCGCAACCTCGTCGAGGGCGCGGTTCTGGCGGCGAAGGACGCGCAGCGGAACCTCTCGCACCGGCGCCCCGAAAGCGCGGAAAAATATGAGCCGGGCCGCAACGTCGCCATCACGCCCGGCCGCGTTGTGCATCGCACGCCGCTCGCGGAAATCATCCAGTATGCGCCGACAACCGGCGCGGTGCGGCCGGAGCCGGTGGTGATCGTGCCGGCCTGGATCATGAAATACTATATTCTCGATCTCGGCCCGGAATCCTCGCTCGTGCGGCATCTCGTCGATCAAGGGTTCACGGTTTTCATGATCTCGTGGAAGAATCCGGGCCCTGAGGATCGCGATATCGGCTTCGACGACTACCGCCAGAGCGGTGTGATGGCGGCGATCGAGGCGGCGCTTGCGATCACCGGCGCGAAGAAGGCCCATGCGGTCGGCTATTGCATCGGCGGTACGCTGCTCACGGTCGCCGCGGCGGCGATGGCGCGCGACGGGGACGATCGTCTCGCGACGCTCACGCTGTTCGCCGCGCAGACCGACTTCGAGCAGGCTGGCGAACTGCGCACCTACATCGACGAGAGCCAGCTCGCCCTGCTCGACGACATGATGGCCGAGAAAGGCGTGCTCGAAGGCTCGCAGATGGCCGGCTCCTTCCATCTCCTGCGCTCGAACGATCTCGTCTGGTCGAGGGTTATCCGTCGTTACCTGCTCGGGCGTGACGAGCCGATGGACGAGATGACCGCCTGGTCGACCGACGCGACGCGCATGCCGGCCCGGATGCACAGCGAATACCTGCGCGCGCTCTACCTCAACAACGAACTGGCCGAAGGCAATTTCGTCGCGGGCGGGCGGAGTGTCGATCTCGGCGATATCCGGGTTCCCGCCTTCGCCGTCGGCACGGAAGCGGATTATGTCGCGCCCTGGCGCTCGGTGTTCCGCCTGCATCACCTTCTCGGTTCCGACGTCACCTTCGTGCTCGCCAACCGTGGTCACAATCAGGGCATCGTCTCATATCCGGGCGCCGAAGGCCGTTACTTCCGCATCGGCACCTCCAGCGCCACCGGCAATCACATCGATGCCGATCAGTGGCTGGTGGAGCATCAACGGCAGGAAGGATCATGGTGGCCGGCCTGGTTCGAATGGCTCGGTGCCCGGTCCGGAGCGATGGTCGCCCCACCGCCGGTGGGCAGGCCGGAGGCCGGCTTTGCGGCGACGGAGGCGGCGCCCGGCCGTTTCATTCACGGCTGAGCCGCGGAAAGGTCCGCTTCTCTTCTCAGACATTCAAGAGCGGCGAGGCGGCTCGCCTCGTCGAACCGGCTGCGGATGCCCGAGACCGATAGCGCCCCGAGAAAGATGCCGTCGGCTGCGAAAAGTGGCACCGCGACCGCCGCGACCGCGGGATCGCGCTCGCCGACTGAAACGAAGTAGGCGCTTGCCTGTTGCGATGGCTCCCCCGTCGTAAAGGCTGCGAGAACCCGGCCGGCCGCGCCCTGTGCCAGCGGCAGGCGCGTGCCTTCCTCGAGATGATGACGCGCCGCGTGGTTTGAGTTGCGCCGATAAAGGCAGATCCGCTCCTCGCCTTCGCGGATGTAGAACGAGGCCGTTTCGCCCGTTTCCGTCGCGAGGCGTTCGAGGGCGGGGCGGATGCGGGCCGCGAGGTCGGCCGTTCGCGGTGTCGCGAGCGGTGCAAGCCGGGCCAGCGCCGGGCCGGGTCGATAACCTCCGCCCTCGTCCCGCAGCAGATAGCCGCAATATTGCAGTGAGCCAGCGAGGCGCAGCAGCGTGCTCTTGTAGATGCCGGTGCGCCGCGCGAGTTCCGCCAGTGCCAGCACGGGGGTATCGCGGTCGAACGCATCGAGGATCGCGAGCGCTCTTTCCACAGCTTCCACGCGCTGGGTTTCCGGAATGTCCGGCGCGCCGGGCCGTGTGATCTTTCCACCTGTTCTGGCCAAACCGACCTCGATTGACTCGCCCCGCGATTCGCATTCTAATTCTATCTGACAAAATAAGGTTCTGATAGACAGAACATTTAACAAACGGGATGGAGGAAAGAGTGTCGGGGCTTCTCGCCGGCATTCGTGTGCT
>JAVTWI010000194.1:0-8739 GCA_032229845.1 Rhabdaerophilum sp. | reverse complement strand
GTGGAAAGCATGTCGCGCGCGCCCTTCGTCATGCCCAAGGCCGACAGCGCCTTCTCGCGCCATGCCGAGATCCACGACACGACGATCGGCTGGCGCTTCGTCAACCCGCTGATGAAGGCGCAGTACGGCATCGATTCCATGCCCGAGACCGGCGAGAACGTCGCCGAGGACTTCGGCGTGACCCGCGAGGCACAGGATGCCTTCGCGCTGCGCTCGCAGGCCAAGGCCGCTGCCGCGCAGAAGGCCGGCATTTTCGACCGCGAGATCGTCCCCGTCACCATTCCGCAGCGCAAGGGCGACCCCATCGTCGTCGGCCGTGACGAGCATCCGCGCGAGACGACGATGGAAGCGCTCGGCAAGCTCGGCACGCCGTTCCGCAAGAACGGCACCGTCACCGCCGGCAATGCCTCCGGCGTCAACGACGGCGCGGCGGCGCTGATCGTCGCCTCGGAAGCGGCGGCGAAGAAATACGGCTTCACGCCGATCGCCCGCATCCTCGGCGGCGCGACGGCCGGCGTCGCTCCGCGCATCATGGGCATCGGCCCGGCTCCGGCCTCGAAGAAGCTTTGCGCCCGGCTCGGCCTGAAGCCGTCGGATTTCGACGTGATCGAACTCAACGAGGCCTTCGCGAGCCAGGGGATCGCCACCCTGCGCCAGCTCGGCATTGCCGAGGATGCGCCGCACGTCAATCCGAACGGCGGCGCCATCGCGCTCGGCCATCCGCTCGGCATGTCGGGCGCCCGCATCGCCGGCACGGCCGCGCTCGAACTCAGGGCGAAGGGCGGGCGCTATGCGCTCGCGACCATGTGCATCGGCGTCGGCCAAGGCATCGCCATCGCGCTGGAGCGGGTGTGAAACCGGGATAGGAGCGACCGCGACGCCAAGCAGGCACGGCAAGCGCCCTTGCGAGGGGCCTTTAATCTTTCGCCGCGAAGGGCGTGAAGGTCGCCACCACCTGCTCGTAAACGCCGCGCTTGAACGGGATGATAAGGCCGGGCAGCTTTTCGAGCCGCTCCCAGCGCCATTCCACGAATTCGGGCTTGTGGGCGCCGTTGCCCGGTGCGACGACGTCGATCTCGCTCTCGTCGCCCGTGAAACGCAACGCGAACCATTTCTGCGTCTGGCCGCGATAGCGCCCCTTGAGCGCCTTGCCGAGAACGGTCATCGGCAGATCATAGTTGAACCAGTCCGGCGCCTCGGCGAGCAGCTTCGTCGAGCGGACGTTGGTTTCCTCGTAGAGTTCGCGCAAGGCGGCGTTATAGGGATCCTCGCCGGGGTCGATCCCGCCCTGCGGCATCTGCCACTCGTAGACGGCATCGCGATATTCGGGTCCCTTGTCCGGCCGGCGCCGCGCCACGAACACACGTCCGTGGTCATTGAACAACGCGACGCCGACGCAGGGGCGATAGGGCATATCCTCCAGCACGCGGGCCATCGTGACTCCGTCAGTCGATTTCAATCCGGCGGCCAGGCCGCTCGTTCAGGGTCCGTCGCCGATTCACTTGCCGATGATGGCGGAAAGCGGCGCGAGGACAAGCCCTCGTCCGGCAAGATCGCGTTGCCAAGCGGCAATGCGCTCGATATTGGCCGACAACGCCGGAACAGAGATCACCGCGCTGCCGGTCTTGCGGGCGATTGCCTCGATCTCGGCGAGTTGCGTTTCGAGCGATTTCCCGCCGCCGGTTTCATGCAGCCGGTCGGCGACGCGCACCGGCAGACCGATTTTCTCCGCAAGGCGGGCCGTCTTCGTATCGCGGTTCGAGCCGTCGTCCAGGAAGACGAGGCCACGGCGATTGATCTCCTCGAGAAGGCTCGCATAGGCGGCATCCTGCGTCATCAGCTTGCCACCCATGAAATTCATCAACCCGACATAGCCGGGGAAGCGCGACATCAGCCAGTGCAGGCGCTCGATGTTGGTGCGGGCTTCCCCGCCGACGCGCAAGGTATGCGGCCCCGGGTCGCTGTCCGGATAATCGCGCGGCTCCATCGGCACCTGCAGGACGATCTCGTGCCCTTCCCGCCGCGCACGCGCGACCTGGCTGGGCAGATCGCGGCCGTAAGGCGCGAAGGCGAGCGTCACGGCACCGGGCAGCTTGGAGATCGCGTCCGTCGTTCCCTGCGCGCCGATGCCGACCCCCGTCATCACGACCGCGATCTTCGGCCCGGGGCCATCGGTGAACGGCGCCGCGTAAACCGCGCGTGGCGTGAGCCCGCCCTCGCCGATCCGCGGCAGGATGCCGGCGGCGCTCCCCTCGCTGACGCGCGGGTCGGCGCCGGTCGTGCCGCCGCGATTGCCCGAATCCGGTACCTTGATCACAAGACCGCCGGGCACCTGCCCGCCATTCTGACGGATGACCTTGACGCCCGAATCCGCTTCCGCCGTAGCCGCATCGGACCGCGAACCACCGGATCGGGTCTCGCGCTCGACGAGCGCCGTCCCATCCCTGCCCGCGGCCATCGGCACATCGACGCGCTGGATGACGGCGACGACGCCACGCTCGGTTCCACGCTTAAGGAAAGTCCTGCCGACGTAGCCGGCGGCGAGCGCGACGAGCAGCGCGAGCATGACAACACCGCTCCGGCCACGAAGCGGGTTCACGCTTCGCGGCGGCTTCCCGGGGTCCATCCCCAGGGGAGTTGCCAGACTGTCCAACGCCATAGTCGACGGTTTCCTCGCGGGATCTCCGCGTCGCGAAAATCCATACGAAACCGTAAAGAACGCTGGTTAATGCCGGTTTAATTCCTGCGGCGGCGGCTGATGCCCGACAAAAAGAAATCGCCACCCGAAGGTGGCGATCCCGAAACCGTTCCGAAGCGCTTTTCGTCGCGGATTATTTCTTTTCAGGCTCGGTCTTGCCCGTGTTGGCCTTGGCCTCGGGCTTCGACGGCCGCGGCGAGATGACAACGCCCTCGCCGGGGTTCTCCCGCGTGACCTTGCCCTCGAGAAAATCCACCGCCCAGATGAGTTGCTTGTCCTTGGCGCGGTCGGCCGGCACGTAGCCCGACGAGCCGGACGGCTGCTCCTCCTCGTTGACCTTGATATGGCCGCGGATCGAGGCTTCGCCCTTGATCTCGTCCTTGCCCTTCAGTTCATCCGGAATGTCCTGCTTGACGATGAAATCCGGCGTGATGCCCTTGCCCTGGATCGAACGGCCCGAGGGCGTGTAGTAGAGCTGCGTCGTCAGCTTGAGCGCATAGTTCGAGCGCAGCTGGAAGATCGACTGCACCGATCCCTTACCGAACGACCGCGTGCCGACCACTGTCGCGCGCGTGTGATCCTGCAAGGCGCCAGCGACGATTTCCGAGGCCGAGGCCGAACCGCCGTTGACCAGCACCACCAGCGGCTTGCCGTTGGTGATGTCGCCCGGCCGCGCCAGCGCGCGGTTGGTCTGGTCCGCGCTCTTGCCGCGTGTCGAGACGATCTCGCCCGATTCGAGGAAGGCATCGGCGACATAAATCGCCTGATCGAGAAGCCCGCCCGGATTGTTACGCAGATCGAGGATGAAGCCCTTGAGCTTGTCCTTGCCGATCTCCGCCGTGAGCTTGTCGACCTGCTTCTTGAGCCCTTCGAAGGTCTGCTCGTTGAACGAGCCGATGCGCAGGTAGCCGACGCTGTCGCCCTCTTTCTGGGCGCGCACCACCGGCGGACGGATCGTGTCGCGGGTGATCTCGACCTCGACCGTGTCCTTCTTGTTGCGCAGCAGCTTCAGCTTGACCTTGGTGCCCTTCGGCCCCTTCATCTTGTCGACGGCCTGGCTGAGCGTCAGCCCCTGCACCTGATCGCCATCGATCTGCGTCACGAGGTCGTTCGCCTGCACGCCGGCCTTGGCGGCGGGCGAATCGTCGAACGGCGTCACCACCTTGACGAGCCCGTCCTCCATCTGGACCTCGATGCCGAGACCGCCGAACTCGCCGCGGGTCTGCTGCTGCATCTCCTGATTGGATTTCTGGTCGAGGAAGCTCGAATGCGGATCGAGCGACTGCACCATGCCGTTGATCGCGGCCTCGATCAGCTTGGACTCGTCCGGCTTGTCAACGTAGTCGGAGCGGATCTTGTCGAACACATCGCCGAACAGCGTCAGCCGGCGATACGTATCCGACGCGGCCGCGTTTGCGCTCGAGGAGAACTTGATCTCCTCGAGCGCCACGAGCGCGATGGCGCCGAGCGCCACACCGGAGAGAAAAACAGAAATCTTGCGCATCATCCGCGAGCCTTCTCGGCTGATTGTTGGGACCACCAGGACGACGGATCGAAGGGTGAACCGTCTTTTCTGAACTCAACATAGAGTGCCGGCTTTGCACCTCCAAGAGGATTTGCGCTGCCTTTGACGACATTCACGCCGGTTTGACCCGGCACGGAAGGCCCTTCACCCTTCCCCGCCGAAGAACTCCCCGCCAGAAACCCGAGCGGTTCGCCGGCCAGCACGAACTGGCCGATCTCCACCGCCAGCCGTTCCATGCCGGCCAGCACCACATGATAGCCGTTTCCGGCGTTCAGGATCACGAGATGCCCATAACCGCGATAGGGGCCGGCGAAATGCACCCAGCCGTCGCCGGGCGCGGTGACGACAGCACCCGGGTTTGACGAAATTGTGGTGCCGCGCTCCGTCCCGCCCACACCGTCGGGCTGTCCGAACAGCCGCGCGATCTGACCGGAGACCGGCAGCGGGATCTGTCCGCGCCGCTCGGCGAAGGCGATCCGGGGTTGCAGCCGGGCAACGGAACGACCTGCCTCCGTGTTGAGCGCGGCGACATCGGTCCCGCCCTTCCCCGGCGCCGGTGCGCGTTTCGCGATCTCCACCGCGCGGGCATTGCCGACGATCTCGGTCTCGGAGCGGGAGATGAGGTCGCGCAGCGATTTCGCCTCCTGCGACAGCGAGGCCACCCGTGCTTTCTCGCGGTCGAGCTGCTCCTTCGAAAGCGATATCTGGTTCTGGCGTTCGGTAACGAGCGAAGCCATCCGTGTCCGTTCGGCGTCGAGCCCGTTGCGCTCGGCGCGCATCTGCTCGGTCACCGCCGCCGCCTCGCGGCGCAGGTCGGTCAGGGTCTTGAGGTCGGCGACGAGGATCATCGCCTCGTCGCGCATGTCCGGCAGCACCGCGCCGAGCAGGATCGCCGCGCGCATCGACGAGAGCACGTCCTCGGGCGCGACCAGCAGCGCCGGCGGAGGCTTGCGGCCGATCCGCTGCATCGCGGCCAGCACTTCGGCCAGAACCCGCTCGCGGGAGCGCAGGGACTGCCGCAGCGCATCCTCGCGCTTGCCGAGGCTCGCGAGCTTTTCCTCCTGCGCGGCGAGCCGCTCCTCGGCCTCCCGTACCTTTTTCGCGACGTCGATCAGCGATTGCCGCAGCTTCTGCGTTTCAGCGGAAAGGTTCTCGATCTCGTAGTTCAGCCGGCGCTGCTCGAAGCCGCTTTTCTCGATCTGGCTTTCGATGCCGCGCAGCTTCGCCTTGCCGATCGGATCGTCCGGGGCAGGCGGGGGAGTCCCCTGCGCCAGCGCGATCCCGGAAACCAGCGGCAAGACGACCAGCGGCAAGGCGACAAGAACGGGCCAGCGGCATCCCCGCCGGTCCAGACCTCTCCTCGTTGCCCAACCCGGCATCCCGCCCGTGTCCCTCATCGCGCCGCCGGTCATTCCCGGTGATAGGGATGCCCGGCCAGTATGGTCGCCGCGCGATAGAGCTGTTCGAGTACCAGCGCGCGGACGATCTGGTGCGGCATCGTCATCCGCCCGAAGCCGAGCACCAGCGCCGCCTTCTCGCGCAGCGACGGGTCGAGCCCATCCGCACCGCCGATGACGAAACTGACGCCCGCGACGCCCGAATCGCGCCACTCGCCCAGTATCCGCGCGAATCCGGCACTGTCGAGGCTGGTGCCGCGCTCGTCGAACAGCACGACCCGATGGGTATCCGGAACCTGTGCCAGGATCGCCTGCGCTTCTTCCCCCTTGCGATCGAGATCGCGCCGCGCCGGACTTTCGCCGATCTCGACGAGCCGTGGCCCATCGAACGCGATGGCCCGCCCCATGCCCTTCAACCGCTCGGCGTAGCGTGCGACCAGATCCCGCTCCGGCCCGGCCTTGAGCTTGCCGACGGCGACGACATCGATCTTCACGCGGAACGGCTCCGCGCGCTCACTCTTTCGGCGCTCGGGCGCGGACGACTTTCGGCCGCGGCTTGCCTGCACCCGTTGTCACGGATTTGGGCTTGTCCTCGCCCACGCCTTCCTGCGGGCGGCCCATCCCCCAGAGCTTCTCGAGGTTGTAGAAGCCGCGCACTTCCGGCCGGAAGAGATGAACGATGACATCCCCCGCATCGATCAGCACCCAGTCACAGACCGGGACGCCTTCGATACGCGGCGCAGGCAGCTTCATCTCCTTCATGGCAAAAGCAACACGATCAGCAATCGCGCCGACATGGCGATCCGAGCGCCCGGTCGCGATGATCATCGCGTCCGCAAGCGAGGTCTTGCCGGCAAGATCGAGGGTGATGATGTCTTCGGCTTTCGCATCATCGAGAACGGACAGGATGGTCCGGACCAAGGGCGCCGCGTGAGGAGCGATCCCCTCGGGCACTGTCTGCATCGGCGCCGCAGATGCTTTGGAAATTTCAGGCGCCTTGCTCGTTTCAGTCGTGATCAGCTTAGCCATTCCTCTCGTTGCGACTCGACCCAACCCGACACCGTCAGGTTAGCGACATCGCGCGAAATTACCAGCCGCGAGTTGTTTCGGGGCACGCAGTGTCAAGCTGTCGATATAGCGATCGGAAACGGCGGACAACAGGGGGAGGCGTGAATTCTCGCGAAAGAGAGGCCCTTTCGCGAGCACCATCCCCTCAGGCGAAGATATCGAGCAGCGGCGACCCCGACGCCAGTTTCGCCTGCACATCCTTGAGCACCAGGAAGCGATTGACGATGCCGCGGATGTATTTCGTATCGTTGACGCGCGTGAGATCGAAATCGCGCTCGATCCATTCGTTGAGGCGTTCGATGCTGCCTGTCACCGCGGCATTCGGAATGTTCAGCGCGGTCTTGATGACGGGGAAGAGCACCGGGTCGCTGATGATCTGGTAGCCGCTGGTGACGGACTTGATCTTGCGCTCGAAATAGAGCCCGTCCGTCAGCGTCGGGTTCATCTGGCTGAGGCTTTGCTCGTGCTGGTTGGCAACGTAGTTCTCGACGAGGCTGTCGATGAACGACTGGTTCTTGAGCTTGCTCACGCCGGAATTGAAGAAATCGAACGCCCGGTTGATCGAGCGATAGCTCGGGTCCGACATGCGATTGACGAGCGCCTTGTCGTCGTTGAGATCCCCCATCAGCACCGCCTTGATGCGGGCCGGGTAATCCATCTGCGATTCCATCGAGAACGCCGACAGCGCGAACTTCATGAGGCGGAAATCCTTCATGAATGCCTCGGGCGTCGTCACCTTGGCGACTTTCTCGCGGAAATAGGCAATCTCGTTCTTCACATCGCCGCGTTTGGCGAAACGCGCCCTGTCCGCCGCCAATGTCGTCGGATTGAACCGTTGGAACATCGAAAAGGCGTCAAAACTCAGCAAACCGGCTTCCATAACGACCATTCCTTGATCGAATTCAGGAAGTCATCATTGCAAGGCGGCCTTAAGGTTCCCTTAGCCTCGAGGAAAAATAGGCGGTTAAGAAATTCCCACGCATTCGAGGCGTTCTTCAGAGGTCCTTCTGCGCCTCCCTGAGCCGCGTCGAGGACAGATCCGAGCGGCGCCCGTACAGGAACACCCACGCCGGCGCCTCGCGCGCCGCTAGAGTGGAGGCCTCGCGCTCGCCGAGCCGGCTCGCCGCCAGCGCACGCGCCGCCGGGCTCGCAACCGCGCGCAACGTCGTGCCGGGCCGGTCGATCACCGCCATCGGCACCATGGCTGCAATGTCCCGCCATTTCTGCCAGCGATGGAACGAGGCGAGATTGTCCGACCCCATCAGCCAGACGAAACGGACGCCCGGCGCTCGGTTTTTGAGAAACGCGATGGTCTCCTGCGTGTAGCGCGTGCCGATTCCCGCCTCGATGCCCGTGACAACGATGCGCGGATCATGGCCGATGAGCCGCCGGCAGGCCGTCATGCGTTCTTCCTGGGAAGGCAATCCGGCCGTTTCCTTCAGCGGATTGCCCGGCGTCACCAGCCACCAGACGCGATCGAGCTTCAGCCGGCGCAGCGCTGTCTCTGCGACGAGCAGATGCCCCTCATGCGGCGGATTGAACGAGCCACCGAAGAGGCCGATCCGCTGGCCGGGAGCATGGGGCGGGAGGGTGACGGCCAAGCTTAGCCTCGAACCGTCCCGTCACCGACGACGCGATACTTGAAGCTGGTGAGTTGTTCGACGCCCACCGGCCCGCGCGCGTGCATCCGGCCCGTGGCGATGCCGATCTCGGCGCCGAAGCCGAACTCACCGCCATCCGCGAACTGGGTCGAGGCATTGTGCATGACGATAGCGCTGTCGACCTCGTTGAGAAAGCGCATCGCCGCGCCCTCGTCCGCCGTGATGATCGCATCGGTGTGGTGCGAGCCATAGCGTTCTATATGGTCGATGGCGGCATCAAGCCCGTCGACCACCTTCGCCGCGATGATCTTGTCGAGGAACTCGGTCGCCCAGTCCTCCTCCGTCGCCGGTGTCACACGCGCGTCGACAGCCTGAACCGCAGCATCGCCCCGCACCGAACAACCGGCATCAAGCAGCCTGGTCACCAGCGGCGCGAGATGGGTCCCGGCG
>JAVTWI010000193.1:0-8758 GCA_032229845.1 Rhabdaerophilum sp. | reverse complement strand
ACCAACACGGCGGACGCGAGGAAGCGTTCGCGCCCCGGCGCCGGCAACTATGTCACCGACTGGATCATGGACGTGCTTGACGACCACATCGGCGCGGTCGATGGCGATATCATCGTCAAGACGACGATCGACCCGAAGCTGCAGCAGCTCGCAGAACGCGTCGTCGCCACCAGCTTCGAGCCCAAGCGGCTGAAGCTCGATGTCGAGCAGATGGCGCTGGTCACCCTCTCGCCGGATGGCTCGGTGCGGGCGATGGTCGGCGGGCGCGATTACGCGCAGAGCCAGTTCAACCGCGCGGTTGCGGCGAAACGGCAACCGGGCTCGTCGTTCAAGCCCTTCGTTTATCTCGCCGCCCTTGAGAAGGGGCTGACGCCGGACACGGTTCGTGAGGACGCGCCGATCAACATCCGCGGCTGGAAGCCCGAGAACTACAGCCACGAGTATTTCGGCAATGTCACGCTGACGCAGGCGCTGTCGATGTCGCTCAACACGGTCGCGGTGAAGCTCAACGTCGAGGTCGGGCCGCGCGTCGTCGCCCGAACCGCGCAGCGGCTCGGCATCCATTCCCCGCTCAAGGCCAACGAGTCGCTTGCGCTCGGCACTTCGGAAGTCTCGCCGATCGAGATGGCGACGGCCTATTCCGCCTTCGCCAACGGCGGTATCGGTGTCATCCCGCATGCCATCCTCGAGGTGAAGCGCACCGATGGCACCGTGATCTACCGCCGCAAGCCGCAGAATCTCGGTCAGGTCGCCGATCCGGCGATCATCGGCCAGCTCAACCGGATGATGCGCGAGACGCTCGTCAGCGGCACGGCAAAACGCTCGGATATTCCCGGCTACCCGGCCGGCGGCAAGACCGGCACGACGCAGGAATACCGCGATGCCTGGTTCGTCGGTTACACCGCCAACCTTGTCACCGCCGTCTGGGTCGGCAACGACGACGGCGATCCCATGAAAAAGGTTTCAGGCTCCGGCCTGCCGGCCGAGATCTGGGCCGATTTCATGCGGCAGGCGCAGAAGGGCTACAAGCCGCAGGAACTGCCGGGCCTCAATGCCGGTGGCGGTCTCGGCGGGCTGATCGCCGGCGTCGTCAACGGCTCGGGCGCAGCGCCAAGGCCGCGCCAGCCGGTCGCCAACGATAATCCCGGCTCTTGGGAAGGGCCGAGCGCCAAGGAAAAGAGCCTGCTCGGCCGCCTGTTCGGCGGTTAGGGATACGGGAAGTCTAGGGCGTGGCTTCCGGCCGGCGGATCATCGGGTAGATCGCAACCGCGCAGAGCCCGAACAGCGCGACGGCACCGGCGAGCACCAGCGGTCCGTGATCGATGAAGGCGCCGACCACCGCGCCGACGATCGAAGCGAAACCGATCTGCATGATGCCGAGCAGCGAGGAGGCCGCGCCGGCCCGGTCCGGGAAGGGCATCATCGCGCCGGCCATGCTCTGCGGCAGGGTGAAGCCGACGCCGCACGAATAGAACATCATCGGCAGGGTCATGGCGTAGGGCGTTCCCCGGAACAGGAAGACGAACGCGAGCATCGCCGCGCCGCCGGCGGCCTGAAGCAGGCAGCCCACGAGGATCAGCCGCCGCCCCTCCACCCGGAGCGCGAGCCGTTGCGCCAGGAAGGTGCCGGTGATGTAGCCGGAGACCATCAGCACGAACGCCAGCGCGAAGCCGAAGGTCGTCTGGCCGAAATGATACTGGTAGACGAAGCTCGACCCGGAAATGAAGGCGAAAAGGCCGGAATAGGTCGCGGCCGCCAGAAGCCCGAACGGCAGGAAGCGCCGGTCGGTGATGAGGTCGGAGAACCCGCCGAACACCGCCCTTGCGCCGAACGGATCTGTCCGGCGCACCTTGAGCGTTTCCGGCAATTTCGGGTGCACCAGGAAAGCGAGGCCGCCGGCCAGCAGCGCCGTGCAGATGAAGTTCGCGCGCCAGCCGAGGAATTCCTCAAGCCCGGCGCCGAGCACCGGCGCGACCGCCGGGACGATGCCCATGATCGAGCCCATCCGCGCGAGTTCCTGCCCGGCGCGGCGGCCTTCGTAGAGGTCGCGGACGATGGCGCGCGCGATCACGATCGGCCCGGCCGCACCCAGCCCCTGGATCGCGCGGCTCAGGATCAGCACGTCGAGCGTCGGTGAGAGCGAGGAGATCGCGTTGGCGACCCCGTAGAGCACAAGCCCGAACAGCAGCACGTTCTTGCGCCCGCGCCGATCGGACAGCGGTCCGTAGAGCGGCAGACCGATGGCATAACCGGCGAGATAGGCGGAAAGCGAGAGCTGCGCATGCCCGCTGGTCGCGCCGAAATGCTGCGCGATCGCCGGCAGCGAAGGCAGGTAGAGATCGGTCGAGAGCGGGCCGAGGGAGGTCAGGATCCCGAGAAGGGCCGTAAGCGCGAAAGTGCCGGGGCGAAGATGGGACAAGAGCGGATGGTTTCAAAAAAGAGAGGAGCCGGCTCCGATGCTGCCGAATAAGGGCGTCACCGCCCGATGAGATGCAACCCGGAGCCGTTGCGGTTGAGCCAGGCTTCCGCCTCGCGAAACCGCGGGAATAACTGTGCGACATGACGCCAATAGCGCGTCGAGTGATTCATTTCCAGCCGGTGCGCGACCTCGTGGGCCGCAAGGTAATCCAGGACGAAGGGCGGCGCGAGGATCAGCCGCCACGAAAACGCGAGATCGCCGCGCGCCGAGCACGAGCCCCAGCGGCTCTTTGTATCCTTGATCGTGATCCGGCCGATGGTGACGCCGGCTGCCGCCGCGTGGCGTCGTGCCGCGGCGGTGAGGTCGAGCACCGCCTCCGCGCGCAGGAAGCGCTCGACGCGCCCTGCCACATGCGCGCCGTCGCCATGGACGACGAGGAGCGGGCCTTCCGGCCCCGGTTCGATCCGTGTCGTGCCGCGGAAAGTCGCGTGATGATGGATGAGATGCGGTTCGCCGCGCACCGGAATGACGTTGCCGGGCGCGAATGCGACTTGCGCCGGCCGGGCGGCGAGCCGCGCTTCGAGCCAGCCGACATGGTCTGAAAGGAAGCGCTCGGCGTGGATGCGCCGGACGCCACGCGGCAGTGTCAGGGTCGGTGTGCCGGTGATCCGGTCGAGCCGCAGGATCATGCGGCGGGCGTTCGGGCGGACCTGAAGCGCGACCGTGACCGGCGATCCGCCGCACTCGACCGTCAGGGCCTCGGGCGCGTCGCGCCGCCGCGCGTCCGGCGCCGGGCCGGCTTTCTTGGGAAGCAGGAAATCGAGCAGGCCGCGTCGCGCCAAGATCAGTCACCTCAGGGCCGAACGGGCCCCGAGGGGCCGAATCAGGCACCCAGCATAACCTCTTTCAGCCAACGACGGCGAGCTTGCCCTTGACCACAGGTTTCCGGTCGGCCGAATGCGTCTCTGTGAATTCGACGATCTTCGGCGCGATGAACTTGCGGAACCGCGAGCCATTGAACACACCGTAATGGCCGACATCGTTCTGCAGGTGGTAGAGCTGTTTGTCCTTCGGCAGATTGACGCAGAGATCATGCGTCGCCTTGGTCTGGCCGACGCCGGAGATGTCGTCCTTCTCGCCCTCGACCGTCATCAGCGCGCAGCGGCGGATCGCACCGAGATCGACCGGCTCGTCGCGATGCATCATCTCGCCCTTGGGCAGCGAGTGCTTCACGAACACGGTCTCGACCGTCTGGAGGTAGAATTCGGCGGTCAGGTCCATCACCGCCATGTATTCATCGTAGAAATCGCGGTGCTTCTCGGCGGAGTCGCCATCACCCTCGACGAGATGGTTGAACATGTCCCAATGTGCCGAGAGATGGCGGTCGAGGTTCATGGCCATGAAGCCGGAAAGCTGGAGATAGCCCGGATAGACCTCGCGCATTACGCCCGGGTGCGGGAAGGGCACGCGCGAGATGCAATGTTCCTTGAACCACTTCATGCCGCGCCGTTCGGCGAGCTTGTTGACCTCGGTCGGGCTCTTGCGGGTGTCGATCGGCCCGCCCATCAGGATCATCGAGCGCGGGATCGCCGGATCGTCCATCGCCTCGAGACGCGCGATCGCCGCCGCCACCGGCACGGACGGCTGACACACCGCCAGCACATGCACGTCCGGGCCGAGGAAGCGGATCATGTCCATGACGTAATCGACGTAATCGTCGAGATCGAAGCGGCCTTCGCTCATCGGCACGAGCCGCGCATCGACCCAATCGGTGATGTAGACCTCGTGCGTCGGCAGGAAGGCTTCAACCGTGCCGCGCAGCAGCGTCGCGAAATGGCCCGACATCGGCGCGACGATCAGCAGCCGCGATTGCTTGGGGGCGCTGGAGGGCAGATTGCGCTCGAAATGGATCAGGTTGCAGAACGTCCGGTGCCAGACGGCGGTCTCGGTGATCTCGACGCGCTTGCCGCCCATCTCGGTCGTCGGCAGGTCGAACGCGGGCTTACCATAGCGGCGGGTCGTCCGCTCGAACAATTCGCAGGCCGCCGCCACCGAGCGGCCATAGGCCGTATGCGAAAGCGGATTGATCGGGTTGCGGTAGAAGAGGCGGAGCGCATCGCTGGCCGCGCGCGCCGGTCCAAGGACCGCGTGGGCCGCTTCGTAGAAGAAATATCCGCTCTTGTTCATCGCCGGGACACCTTTCGGTTCAGGCTGGCAGTCGGAGACGCGAAAGCACAGGATTGCATCTTCCGGTTAACAGGCCAATGCAACTTTGGCAGGTCTGGCCCTGATGTGGATAATGTATGCTGGCAGGTCCCGCGAAGCAACGGATTTTTTGCGCTGCAACATAAACCCTTCGCAGCAGGCCGCCTGGGCGCGCACGGCCGGTCAGGCCTTCAGCATCCATTCGTGGGCGGGGTCGTTGTGGAATTTCCACACGCGTTTCGGCCCGGCCATCACATTGAGATAATAGAGGTCGTAGCCATGCGCCGCACCCACCGGGTGGTAACCCTGCGGCACCAGCACGACATCGCGATCCTCGATCGTCATCGCCTCGTCGATCGAGCGGTCGTCGGTGTAGACGCGCTGGAAGCCGAAGCCCTGCGGTGGCGAGAAGCGGTGATAGTAGGTCTCCTCCAGCAGGGATTCCTCCGGCAAGGCGTCGCGATCATGCTTGTGCGGCGGATAGCTCGACCAGTTGCCCGACGGCGTGATGACCTCGACGACGAGCAGGCTCTCCGCCGGCTCGGTTTCCGGCAGGATATTGCGGACATGGCGGGTGTTGGAGCCGGTGCCGCGCGTAAGGCAGCCGACGTCCTTCGGGGCAATGACGCGTGCCGGCAGGCCCGGCTTGCCCGGCGCCGAGCAGACCGCGAATTCGCAAGCGCCCTCCGCTTCCGCGCGCCAGTCCATCCCGCCGGGGACATAGAACGACCAGACATCGGCTTCGAACGGCGAGGACCGGCCACCGATCGCGCCGAAATCCTTGCCGCCGGCCCAAACGCGCATGTGCCCCGAGAGCATGACGAGGCAATGCTCGCGATCCGAGCCCGCGCGCGCGACCGCCTGCCCCGATCCGAGCGCATAGGTCTCGAAGCCGACATGGCGCCAGCCGGCGGATTGCGGTGTAACGTGGTGGATGCGGCCCTCGGCATCCGGTTTCGGCGAGCGCAGGCGGAGTTTCGGCATTCTTCCCTCACTTCAGGCCGGCGGCCTTGAGGCTCGCCCTGAGATGGGCGACGCCCTTCTTCGCATAAGTCAGGGGATGGGCCTTTTCCGGGTCCTGCTCCGCCTCGACGACGACCCAGCCGGAATATCCCGGCAGCGCACGGAACGCGGCCGGATAATCGACCATCCCGTCACCGGGCACCGTGTAGACGCCGAGATCAGCGCCCTTGCCCAGTACGGCGTCGAGGAAGCTCCAGTCCTCGCGCCGCGCCTGCTCCATCACCGCCTTGCGGACATCCTTGGCATGGACGTGACTGATCCGGGCGCGATATCGCGCGGCGAGCACGGCGGGATCGGATCCGCCCCAGGTCGCGTGGCCGGTATCGAGCAGCAGGTGCGCCGCCTCGCCCGTATGCGTCATCATCGCGTCGATATCCGCCTCGTCCTCGACGATTGTGCCCATGTGGTGATGATAGACGACGCGCACGCCTTCTTTCAACGTTGCCTCGGCGACGGCCGTTAGGCGCTCGCCCCAACGCTTCCAGGCTTCCTTCGCCATGCGCGGGCGCTGCGAGAGCGGCATGGCGCGATTGCCGTGAATGGCATTCGAGGTCTCGGCGAAAACGAGGACAGTCGAACCCATCGCCTTGAGGAGGTCGAGATGGGCGCGCAGGTGGCGCATTTCCTCGGCCGCGTCGCGCAGGAGCAGTTCCGCCGAATACCAGCCGGAGATGCAGGCCATGCCGAAGGGGGCAAGCGCGGCTTGAAGCGCCTTCGCTTCGCGCGGAAACTTATGGCCGAGCTCCATGCCCTCGAACCCGGCCTCGCGCGCTTCGGCGAGGCAGGTTTCGAGCGTCGTCGCGCCGCCGATCTCCTGAAGATCGTCGTTGGACCAGCCGATGGGGTTGGCGCCGATGCGGATCATGTTTCGGTCTTTCCTCAGGTCAGTTTCTGGGCCTTGCGGGCCGTCTCATAGGTCTTGCGCGCGGCCTTGACATCGGCCTTGGGTGAGACCTCGGCGATGGCGACATCCCACCAGTGCCCGCCGACGCCCGAACCCTCGCGCGGATCGGTGTCGATGACGATGACAGCGGTGGTTTTCGCCCGCCGCGCGGCCCGCAGGGCCTTTTCGAGTGCAGCGATGCCGGAAACCTTCACCGCCTTCGCACCAAGGCTGCGGGCATGGGCCGCGAAGTCGATCGCCGGCAGGGCCGTGTGTTCGGCGGTTGCCAGCAGGTTGTTGAAGGAGGGCGCGCCGGTCGAGCGCTGGAGGCGGTCGATGCAGCCGAAGCCGCCGTTGTCGAGCACGACGAGGATAAGCTTCAGCCCCAGCATCACCGAGGTCGCGATCTCGGAATTCATCATCAGATACGAGCCGTCGCCGACCATCACGATGACCTCGCGGTCCGGCGCGGCCATTTTGACGCCAAGCCCGCCAGCGATCTCGTAACCCATGGTCGAGAAGCCGTATTCGAGGTGATAGCCGCCCGGCGCGCCGGCTTCCCACAGCTTGTGGAGTTCGCCCGGAAGCCCGCCGGCGGCGCAGACGACGATGTCGCTCCGGCGCGACTGGCGGCGGACGGCGCCGATCACCGCCGCATCGTCCGGCAGGGCCGCGTCGGTAGGTGCAAGCGCGGCGGCGGCTTCCTTGTCCCACGCGGCGCGGGCCGCGCGCGCCTTTGCGCTCCAGCCGGCATCGGCGGACCAGCCGGAAAGCGCCGCCGTCAACTCTACGAGACCTTCGCGCGCGTCCGAAACCAGCGGCAGGCCGCCATGCTTGCCGGCATCGAACGGCTGGACATTGAGGCCGATGATCCGGGCCTCGGCGTTCTCGAACAGCGTCCGCGAACCGGTGGTGAAATCCTGAAGCCGGGTGCCGATGGCGAGGATCACGTCCGCCTCGCGCGCCAGCGCATTCGCCGCGGATGTGCCGGTGACGCCGATCGCACCCATCGCCATCGCGTGGCCTGCCGGCATCGCGCCCTTGCCGGCCTGCGTCTCGCCGACCGGGATGCCGAAGCGTTCGGCGAAGCGGGCGAGCGCCTTGTTCGCGTCCGAATAGAGCACGCCACCGCCCGCGACGATCAGCGGGTGTTTTGCGGCCCGCAAGAGTTTCGTGGCTGCCCCGATCTCGTCCCGCGCAGCGCGGATACGTCGAGGCACGCGCAGGCGCGGCGCGAAAAAAGCTTCCGGGTAATCGTAGGCCTCCGCCTGCACGTCCTGACAGAAGGCGAGGGTCACGGGGCCGCATTCGGCGGGGTCGGTCAGCACGTCGAGCGCACGCGGCAGGCTCGCGAGAAGCTGTTCGGGCCGCGTGATGCGGTCGAAGAAGCGCGAGACCGGCCGAAAGCAATCGTTGGCACTCACGCTCGCGTCGGAGAAATCCTCGATCTGCTGGAGCACCGGGTCGGGCCGGCGCGAGGCATAGATATCGCCGGGCACAAGCAGAACCGGCAGGCGGTTGACATGGGCGAGCGCGGCGGCGGTGACCATGTTGGTCGCGCCGGGCCCGATCGAGGTGGTGCAGGCCATCATCCGCCGCCGGCGGTTCTGTTTGGCGAAGGCGATCGCAGCATGGGCCATCGCCTGCTCGTTGTGGGCGCGAAAGGTGGGCAGGTCTTCCCGGCAATCGGCGAGCGCTTCGCCCATGCCGGCGACATTGCCATGGCCGAAGATCGCCCAGACGCCGGCGAACAGCGGCTGCTCCTCGCCATCAACAACGGTCTTCTGCGCGCCAAGATAGCGCACCAGCGCCTGCGCGGCGGTGAGGCGGATGGTCTTCATCCCTGCCCTCCATCCATGTTTTGCCAGGTGCTGACAAGCCGCCCGAACCGTTCCGCCATCAGGGCGACGGCGCCGTCATCGTCGAGGCGGCCGGTGAACCATTCCCGCGCGGCGTCGGCGAAGATCGTCCGGCCGATGGCGAATCCCTTCATTGCACCGGATCGCCGCGCCAGCTCGAAGCCGGCGATAAGTTCCTCCTCCGGTGCATCGAGCCCGAGCAGCAGAATTCCCCGGCAATAGGCGTCACGGCGGGCGATCACATCGTCGATCGCCGCCCAGGCGGCCCCGGACGGCTGGCATTCGAGCTTCCACCAATCGGGCCGGATGCCGAGATCGTAGAGGCGCTCCATCACACGCGCGGTCGCGTCGTCGCCGAGCGGCCCGTGC
>JAVTWI010000192.1:0-8825 GCA_032229845.1 Rhabdaerophilum sp. | reverse complement strand
GGCGTCGAAGCCGACCTTGCGGACGACGAAGCCGGCCTGAGCCGTCTTCAGCGGCAGGCCTTCTGCCAGCACGGTGAGGTTGACGAGATACAACCCTGTCGGAGCCGTCGCCGGGAGGACGACGCGCACGGTGAAAAGATTGGGTCGGATCATCGTGATCGATTTCGGATCCTCGATGAGGCCGCGTTCGTCCCGCCGCAGACGCAGGAGGGCGTTCCGGAAGCCGAAATCGTCGGCGTCGCGCCGGCCCGGCTGGGCATCGGGCTTCGGAAGGAAAAACTCAAGGCCGAGCTGGAGCTTCTCGCGCACGGCTTCGTCGACCACCGTCGTCAGCGGCCGCGACGACAGGATCGAGAAGAACAGCGGGATCTTCGCGTATTTCTGGCGGTCGTCAGTCAGCCAGATCGGGCCGAACTTTCCCTTCCTTTGAACCGTCACCTCGCCCGTCGGCCCCTGCACCTGCGCGACGATGTCATAACCACCTGTCCGCGCGATGGTCCTCGCATCACGTTCGATCAGGCCGAACACGGTGATTTCCGCCCCGGTATAGGTCGAGGTGATCGCGACTTCGCGTGTCGACAGCGCGAGGATCAGGTCCTCCGCCTGCGCCGGTATGGAAGATGCCAGAAGAGCCAGCCCCAGCGCCGCGGCAAGGCGCCGGCGGAAACCTGCCAAGGTCGTGGGCGACCGTCTCATCGGTCCAGAACCGTCGCGTTTATCGAGTAGAGATCCTGCGGCGCGCCGATGATATCGAACGCGAAGCGGACGCCGACGATCAGGATCAGGAGAGCCAGCAGAAGGCGGAACTGCTCGCCCTTGAGCGCCTGCCCCGTGCGTGCGCCGAACTGGGCGCCGATCACGCCGCCGACGACCAGCGTCATCGCGAGAAGAACATCCACCGCCTGCGAGATCACGGCGTGCAACAGGGTGGCGACAATCATCGTTATGAGAATCTGGAACAGCGACGTGCCGACGACGACGGACGTGGGTACGCGGAAAAGGTAGATCAGCGCCGGGACGACCAGAAAGCCGCCGCCGATACCGAGAACCGTGCCGATAAAACCGATAATAGCCCCGAGAACGATGAGCGGGATCACGCTCGTCGACATCTTCGAGCGGTGGAAGCGCATCGGGAACGGCATCCGTTCATACCAGCGATGTTCGCCGGCGTGGCGGAGGACCGCTGGCTTGCCCTTGCGCTGTTCCACAAGCGCGCCGATGCTTTCCACGAACATCAGGCAGCCGACCGACATCAGCAGCGTGACGTAGGACAGGGTGATGACAAGATCCAGATGGCCGAGCTTGCGCATCTGGTTGAAGAACAGCACCCCGGCGACGGTTCCCACAAGGCCGCCCGCGACCAGCACCGAACCAAGCTTGAGATCGAGCGCGCGTCGTCGCCAGTAGGTCAGCGATCCGGTGACGGAGGAAGCGGCGATGTGCACCGACGAGGTCGCGACAGCGACGGGCGCCGGCACACCGACGAAAATCAGCAGCGGCGTCAGCAGGAAGCCGCCGCCGACCCCGAAGAGACCGGAAATGAATCCGATCGCTCCGCCCATGCCCAGAAGCAGGAACAGATTGAGCGGCAGTTCGGCGATGGGAAGGTAGAGCTGCATGGATCACCGCGGGGTGCCCGGCTTCTCCCCGCGAAACCGGTGTTTTGTTTTGACCCCGGCGTCCCGCTCCGTCAACCGTTAGCGGGCACTCTCAACCGTCGCAACGCGGCGTGTGGCTTATGCGCCGCGCTTTTCGGCACGATCCCACGGCAGCACGTCGTTTGCCGCCGGGTTGGCGGGGGTAGGCTTGAAGGCCTTGGCCCGCGCGATTGCCTTGGCAAGCTGGTCCTTGGTCAGGCGCGCAGCGATATCGTCCCGCTTCTTGGCCGCGTCCTGGTCTCCCTGCGCGGCGGCAATGGCGAACCAGTGATAGGATTCGACGAGGTTCTGGCTCACGCCTAGCCCGCGCGCGAACAGGATGGCGATATTGAACTGGCTATCTTTCACGCCGTGCTCGGCCGCGCGCTTGAACCAGAGTGCCGCACCGGCGTAGTCCGGCGTGCCCTGGACGCCCTCGGCGAGCAGGACGGCGGCATTGTGCATGGCAAGGACATGCCCCTGTGCAGCCGCACGATCGAACCACTGGAAGGCCAGTGCCGAGTCCTTCGCGATGCCCTTGCCTTCGCGATAGAGGCTCGCCAGCCGGTATTGCGAGGGCCCATGGCCCTGCACCGCCGCCTGCTCGAACCAGCGCGCGGCGAGTTTCGGGTCCCGCGTGACGCCACGACCGTCGGCAAAGCGGGCGCCGATTTCGAAGATGGCTTCGGGGCGACCGTCGAGCGCGGCCTGCTTGAGCTTGTCGCTGCCCTTGAGGTTGCTGTCGGCGACGAGTTGTGTCAGCGCGGCCTTGCCGGTTTCGATCGGCTTCACCCCGGGATCGCCCGTCACGCTGCCGACGGTAGCGGGATCGGTCTGCGTGATGGCGTTGCTGTCGGAGAGGCGCTGGCTGCGCTTCATCAACCCCTCGCCGAACGGGAGAGGCTGGTGGATATCCGGGTTCGCCGGCTTTCCGCTGGTGCCCGTCGTCTGCGGCGAGTCCTTGTCCTTGGCCGGGCTCTCGGTCTCGCCCGACTTCTCGGGCACGGTCGTCTGTTCCTTCGGCAGCGGCACGGCCGGCTGGCTGATCGGCGCCTTGGTCTCGGGGGTCGAAGCATTGCGGATGGTCAGCACCTTGAGCGCGCCCAGCGAGAATACAAGGGCGGCGAGGCCGAGCAGGATCGGTTTACGGGCCCGGGCGATGAAGCTGCCGCCGCTGGCGACCAGCTTCTGGCGGGATGCACTCTTTGCCGCCTTTTCGTCGTCGAGCGCGGCCTGGCTTTTCTCCGCGGCGACCTGTGCCGCCCGGCGCGCCGCGGCGATGAAATTCGTGCGCGGGTCGCTGCTTTCGGGGAGCGCGTTCGCCTGGCCGGGCTGCATGCCGGGCTCGAGCGGCAGATCGCCGGTATCGGCCATTTCGTCGGACAGGGAAGGCGGCAACGGGCGGCTCGCCGACAGCGGTGGTTCGGTCCGCACGGCAGGTTGCGGCGCGGCAGAAGCGGTCGCGCGCGGGAGAACCGGCTCGGCCTTCGGCATCATCGGGGCTTCAGGCGCCCGGATCGACGCGGCCGCAGGGGCCCGTGACTGGTTCTCGATCTCGCCAAGGCGCGAAACCATCGTTTCGAGCGTCGCATGCAGGGCTTCGAGCGTCGTGCGGGTCCGCTTTTCCGCTTCGCTCTGAGCGCTCTTGAACTCGTTGAGATCCCGCTTGATCAGCAGCAGGCCTTCCGCCGCGAGCGTTTCTCCGGTCTCGTCGCGCGGCGCGTTGCGCAGGGCTTCCTGCGCTGCCTTCATCGCGGCGGTCTCGGCCGTTTCGCGCATGTCCTGCCGCGCCATGTCGATCTGGCTGAGCAGGTCGGAGAAGTTGCGCTCGAGCCCGTCGAATCCGGGGGAACTGTTGGCCACGCGATCGATGCGATGGGCCAGCCCGGCGATCTCGCCGTGCAGGCTGTCGAGCGCGGTCGAATCGCTGCGGGCGTTCTGAGCCTCGTCCATCCGCTTCGAAAGCTGTTCGAGCATCGCGACGAGCGGCGCATGATCTTCGCGCGCCGGCTGCTCGGCCATCCGGTCGAGCGAGGAACCGATCTTTTCGAGACGGCCGGTCAGCTTGTCGAGCCCGGCGAGCGGAGAACCGCTCGATTTGTCGAGAACCCGGTCGATCCGTTCGAGCCGGTCGGCGATGGTCTCGAGCTGGGGAAGGGGCTGCGCCTCCTTCGCCATTTTCTTCATGCTCTGGGCGATATCGGTGAGCTTGGTTTCGATTTTCGCCATCGCGGCGGAAGGGTCGAGCCGGTCGAGCCGCTCGGCCACATCCCGCACGGCGTCGAGAATCTGGCGATCGTCGCCCGGCAGCGGCGAGCGCTGGAACTTCTCGATCTGGCCGGAAATGGCCTCGATCTTCCTGGCAAGCCCCTCCAGCGGCTGCGAATTCGCAGCCTGGTCAACCAGCGTCTTGATCGCGGCGGTTTCCCGCTGCAACTGCTCCAGGCGCGTCGGATCGACCGCCTCGGACATCAGATCGAGGCGCCGCGAGATGTTTCCAACTTCCTGTGCGAGGCGGTCGTTATTCCGGGTGCCGGCGACTTCGCGCATCACCGCCCGCACGTCCTCGTGCAGACGCTCGAGCGGTTCGCTCAGGCGATCCGGCAGCGAATCTGCTCCGTTGCGGCCGATGCGGTCCGCCATGCGGCCGACGGCTTCCTCGACCATCCGCACGAGCCGCTGCGGCGACAGCTCCTCGACGCTGGCCGACAGCGAGGCGAGATCGCGGCGCAATGCCAGGATCGAATCCTGCGGCCGCTCGCCCCATTCCTGGATGCGGTTTGAAAGTTCGGTCAGCCGCTCCTGCAGGCGGTTCGCCTCGGGGCGCGGTTCGGAGCGCATGTCGTCGATCCGGTGCAGCAGAAGATCGAGCTGCTGACGGATGGATTCAATGTGCGCCGGCGCCTCGGCGGACGGACGAGCGGATGGGGCGGAGGGCGTGCCGGGCGAATCGAGATCGCGCTGGCGGGCCTCGACTTCCGCAAGGGTGCGGCTGAACGCGGGGTCTTCGTCGAAGCGCGAAACGCCGGCCGGTGCCGGGGCAGCCGATGCCGAAGCGGTATGGCGGTTGAGCGCCGCGAGAAGCGTATCGAGACGCGGGTCCTGCATCGCGCCGGCAGGCGGCACGCGAGGCGGCGTCAGCGCCTCGATCTTCTGCTCAAGCGCGCGCAGCACCTCGGCACCCGCATCGCGCGGGGCGCCGGGAACGGCACGTGCGGCTTCGAGGCGTTCGATCGCCTTCACGGCACGCTCGATAAGATCAAGAACGGGAGCATCGTCGCTGTCCTCGGCGAAGCGCGACAGCGCGGTCATCGCGCTGCGCCCGCCCAGACGGTCAAGGCGTTCGCCGAGATTGGCGATCCGGGATTGGCGACGGCGGGGTGCGCGACCGGTGGCGCGGGACGGCTGATAATCCTCGCCGTCATCCTCGTCGTCGAGGCTTCCGGCGAGCACCTGATTGAGCCACTGGCCCACGGAAAGGCCGGAGCGATGGGCGGCCTCCACCGCCTGTTCCCGGATATCCGGATCGATCCCCCGAACGCTCCACGGCATTGCATTCGCCATTTTAGGCCCCGCTCCCGTTGCCGCGCTTGCTGCGGCGAATCCTGTGAAGGAAGCCCGAATCACTGCAGCCAGCGCACGGTTCTTCCCTTGCCGGCGAGCATTTCCTGTTATGGTAAATTTGGGGTTAACCGCTGGGTCAAAATTGACCGGCTTTGGCACAACCAGGCGGGAATTGCCGACCGGAAGGTATTTTGCAACCTAGAATTAATCATGATGAGGCCAGTGGCTCGCCAGAGAGAGCCGGAACACCCGTTCAACCTGCGGAACGGGCGCGCTCGGAGCGCTTGCGAATCGCTTCTTCTTTTGCAAGCTGTTCTAGAGAATCCTCGGCCTCCATGATGAGAATGCAAAGAATGGATTTCAGGACTTCGGTTTCAGGAGAATGAAGCCTGTCCTTTATGATGAACGAGAAATCGATAATACTTTTGCATAGATCGCGTTCGTCCAACATTTTTTCCCCGATATCGAAGCGTTGCTGCGGTAGACGCTGGATGGTTGCGGAATAGGGCGTGAAAAATCCTGATATCTGTGAAGCCAAAAATGGCTTCGGTTGAATCGATCCACAATCATAGCTTGTAAAATTATACGTACGCAATCGAAACGTTTAATTAGGAAACTACAACTAGAGGTGGTAATACCAAGCGCATTCCGCACTTGGATGTAAGCCAGAAAGGTGCCTCACATGGCCTCCATCGCTCTCACGTCCGGCATTCGCCAGTCTCTTTCCGCCCTCCAGCTCATCACGCAGCAGCAGGACCAGCAGCAGCTGCGTCTGGCGACCGGCAAGAAGGTGAACTCGGCGATCGACAATCCCGTCAGCTTCTTCACGGCCTCGGGTCTCAACAACCGCGCCAACGACCTCAATAGCCTTCTCGACTCGATCGGCCAGGCCACCAAGGTCCTCGATGCCGCCGACAAGGGCATTCAGGCGCTCACGAAGCTGGTCGAAAGCGCTCAGGGCGCGGCCCGTCAGGCGTTGCAGTCGACCTCGCTCACCAACAAGGTCGTCGGCATCGAGAATGACCTGACGGCCTCGACACTGCTGACCTCGGCAACCGCGGGCACCTTCACCGCCGGCAAGGTGATCAAGGTCAACGGCACCACCGTGCTGACGGTTGCGGCCGGTTCGACCGTCCAGAACCTGATCGACGGCATCAACTCGAACACGACGCTGAATCCGGCCGGCTCCGCGCTCAAGGTGCAGGCTTCGCTCGACAGCTCGGGCAACCTGAAGATCGAGGCGCTCGACGGTGCCGCACTCGCGGTGACGACGGACGATGCGGCCTCGACCCTGACCGGCCTGTTCGGCACGGGCGTGACGACGACTTTCGCTTCCACCACCAACAACCAGACCCGCAAGGATCTCGCCACGCAGTTCGATTCGCTGCGCTCGCAGATCGACCAGCTCGCGGCGGACTCGGGCTACAATGGCACGAACCTGCTCGACTCGGGGTCGCTGAAGGTCCAGTTCAACGAGACGAACACGGCCTCGATCACGATCTCGGGTGTCAAGTTCAACGCTTCCGGCCTGACGATCGCCGTTTCGACCAACAACTTCCAGTCGGACAAGGATATCACCGACGCGTTGACCAACCTGACGAACGGGCTCGCCAAGCTCCGTTCCCAGTCCTCCACCTTCGGTGCCAACCTCTCGGTCGTGCAGACCCGGCAGGACTTCACCAAATCGCTGATCGACACGCTCCAGACCGGCGCCGACAGTCTCGTCCTTGCCGACCAGAACGAGGAGGCGGCGAAGCTCGTCACCCTCAACACCCGCCAGCAGCTCGCGAACACGGCGCTCAGCCTCGCGAACCAGGCGCAGCAGGGCGTGCTCCGCCTGTTCTGATCCCGGCAAATCGGACCCGAAAACCGGGGGCGACGCCACAGCGTCGCCCCTATTTTTCGTTTAGGCTGCAGAAACCGGTTGTGTTTGACCACAAATTTGCGAGCCTTCCGCAAATCAGCACTTGCCAAGAAAGAAGATAGTTTATATATGAACAATAGAGGCGACACCCGAGTCGCCCGGTAAACATGCGCCGTGACAGCGCTCAGAGGAGAAACGCCATGCCGAGCTATCGCGCACCCGTCGCGGATGTCAGCTTCCTGCTCAATGACGTGTTCGGGATCGAGAAATACGGCAATCTCCCCGGCTTCTCCGATCTTTCACCTGATATGCTGGAGGCGATACTCTCCGAAGGGGCCAAGCTGTGCGAGGAAATGCTCCAGCCGCTCAACCGCTCGGGCGACCTCGAAGGGTGCAAGCGCCATGACGATGGGCGCGTGACGACGCCGAAGGGCTTCAAGGAGGCCTACGAGGCCTACACCGGCGGCGGCTGGGTTGGGCTCTCCGCCGATCCGGAATACGGCGGGCAGGGGCTGCCGTATACGGTTGGCGCCATCATCAACGAATTCTCATCCTCGGCCAACATGGCCTTCTCGATGTATCCGGGCCTGACGATGGGCGCGATCGCGGCGCTGCATACCCATGCGAGCGGCGAGATCAAGGCGACCTATCTTCCCAAGATGATCGAGGGCATTTGGTCCGGCACCATGAACCTCACGGAGCCGCATTGCGGCACGGATCTCGGTCTCATCAAGACCAAGGCAGCCCCGCAGGGCGATGGGTCCTACAAGATTTCTGGCACCAAGATCTTCATTTCCGCCGGCGAGCAGGACCTGACGGAAAATATCATCCACCTCGTGCTCGCCCGTATCGAGGGCGCGCCGGAGGGCGTGAAGGGCATCTCGCTGTTCGTGGTGCCGAAGTTCCTGCCGAAGGCGGATGGTTCGGTCGGTGCGCGCAACGCGGTCTCCTGCGGCTCGATCGAGCACAAGATGGGCATCCACGGCAATTCGACCTGTGTGATGAACTACGATGGCGCGACCGGCTGGCTCGTCGGCGCCGAGAACAAGGGCCTCAACGCCATGTTCGTGATGATGAACGAGGCCCGCCTCGGCGTCGCGATCCAGGGGCTGGCCCAGTCGGAAGCCGCCTATCAGAACGCGGTTGCCTATGCGAGGGATCGCATCCAGGGCCGCGCGCTCACCGGCACCAAGGAGCCGGCGAAGGCGGCCGACCCGATCATCGTCCATCCTGACGTGCGCCGCACGCTGCTTTCGATCCGCGCGTTCAACGAAGCGGCGCGCGCACTCGTTCTGTGGACCGCGCTCAAGAGCGATGTCGCCCACCGCTCGGGTGACGAGAAGGCCCGGCAGGAAGCGGACGATCACCTCGGCCTGATGACTCCGGTGCTCAAGGGCGTTCTCACCGATGTCGGCTTCGACAATGCCGTCAAGGCGCAGCAGATGTTCGGCGGCCACGGCTACATCGAGGAATGGGGCATGAGCCAGTTCGTGCGCGATGCCCGCATCGCCATGATCTACGAGGGCGCGAACGGCATCCAGGCGCTCGACCTCGTCGGCCGCAAGCTCCCGCGTGACGGCGGCCGTGCCGTGATGAGCTTCTTCAACGAGGTGCAGGGCTTCATCAAGGCCAACGAGGCCGACGAGAGCCTCAAGCCGCTCCTCGGCGCGCTCGGCAAGTCGCTCGGCCATCTCCAGCAGGCGACGATGTGGTTCATGCAGAATGCGATGGCGAACCCCGATAACGCCGGCGCCGGCTCG
>JAVTWI010000191.1:0-8910 GCA_032229845.1 Rhabdaerophilum sp. | reverse complement strand
ATGATCGAGGCATCGAGTTCGTGGCCGCCGTCGGCGTGGAGGGCGGCGCCGTAACCGGCGTTGAAGTGGATCGAGTTCTCCAGAACCACGACTGTCGCCTCAACAGCGTCGAGCGAGGAACCGCCCTTCCTGAGGATCGCCCAGCCGGCGCGAAGCGCGTCAGCGATGTGCTGGCGCGCCTCGGTCCATTCGGCTTCGGACTGGAGGCTGCGGTCAAGAGTGCCGCAGCCGCCGTGCAGGCCAATCGCGATCTCGGCCATGCTTACTTCGCGGGCTTGATGTTCATCGCCAACGTGTCTTCGTCGACGCGCGGCTTGATGGTCACCTTGGCCTTCTGCATTGCCCAGGCGGAACCAACCGCGACGATCGGCAGGCGCTGGCGATCCTTCAACACCAGCGCGTTCGCGTCCTCTAGGAACTTGCGGCGCTTGGCTTCGTCGAGTTCGACGGCGGCGGCCTCGAGCAGCTTGTCCATCTCCTCGTTCTTGTAGTTGAGCACGTTGAACGCGCCCATCTTCTTTTCCTTGTCGTTGGAGTGGGCCAGCGAGGAGAGCGTGTAATTCGCCTCGCCCGTCAGCGTGCCCCAGCCGGACATCGACATCGAGAATTCGCCGCGCGTGCGAGCGGGGAAGAACACCGCCGCAGGCTGGGCGTTCGGCGTCGCGTCGATGCCAATGGCGGCGAGCATCTGCGCGATGGAGGTGCCGACCTGCGTATCGCCCGGCAGGCGGTCCTTGGTGAAGGAAAGCTTGGTCTTGAAGCCGTTGGGATAGCCGGCGGCGGCGAGCAGCTCCTTCGCCTTCTTCGGGTTGTATTCGCGCGGCGGCAGCGACTTGTTGAAGCCGAAGATCGACGGCGTGACCATCTGGTTCACTTCCTTGCCGAGGCCTTCCATCGCGACTTCGGCGAGCGCCTTGCGGTCGATAGCGAGGTCGATCGCCTCGCGGACGCGGAGATCAAGGAAGGGGTTCTTCGGCAGGGGCGAACCGTCCTTCGCCGTGGTGTCCTTGGCCTCGGCGCGCAGGTCGAGCTCCATGTTGAAAACGTAGACGGTATCAACCGTCTGCACGTTCAGCTTCGCATCGCGCTTGAGGGCGGCGACATCGGTCGCCGGAACACGGGTAATGAGATCGAGCTGACCGGCCTTGAGCTGCGCGACGCGCGCGGCATCGTTGGCGATTTCCTTGCGGATATGCTTCGCCCAAGGCTCCTTCGGGCCCCAGTAAGCGTCGTTGCGGTCGAGCACGAGATCGCCCTTCGGCTGCCACGACACATACTTGTAGGGGCCGGTGCCGACCGCCGCCTTGCCGGAGTTGAACGCCTCGTTCGCACTCTCCTTGGTCAGGCCGGCCGCGGCCTTGTGCGAGACGATGAACAGGCGGATGAAATCGTTCGGCAGGGTCGGCGCCGGGCCGTTGGTGATCACGTGGATCGTGTGCGGATCGATGATCTTGGTTTCCTTGACCGAGCGCACATAGATCGTCGTGGGGTTCGGGCCAGCCACGACCGGGATGCGCTCGATCGAGAACTTCACGTCCTCGGCGGTGAAATCCGAGCCATCATGGAACTTGACGCCCTTGCGCAGCTTGAATTCCCAGGTCGCGGTGTCGATCGCCTTCCAGCTCTCGGCGAGGCGCGGTTCGAGTTCCAGCCCGTCGCCCGACCAGACGAGCGTGTCGTAGATGTGCTTGAGCGCCTCGGCGTGCGTGCCGGTGGCGGTGAAATGCGGATCAATCGAGTCCGGGCCGCCGCGCACGCCGATCGTCAGCGTCTGCGCGAAAGCGGGAGAGGCCAGCGCGGTCGCCGCCAGCAGGGCGAACGCGAGAGGGCGGATCGTCTTGAATGAAATGGTCTTCACATGCGCAGCCATGGCGAACCTCCGGATGGGGTGTCCCGGCCGCCACGGCCGGGCGCTCCTGCGGCATTCAAAGCGAGGAAAATCGATCAGTCAATTCCTTGTGGAACTATTTTTCCCCGATATAGTG
This sequence comes from Rhabdaerophilum sp., assembly GCA_032229845.1. Lineage (GTDB taxonomy): Bacteria > Pseudomonadota > Alphaproteobacteria > Rhizobiales > Beijerinckiaceae > Rhabdaerophilum. The sequence goes on along the minus strand of JAVTWI010000191.1, from coordinate 6,925 downwards.
GGGTTGGTGCCTTTATTCGTCCTATATGGAACCAAATATGCCTTCGACCGGTACAGCACGACAGAAAGTGCAGCAGGATGCCTCCGAAACCGGCAGGCCGGCCGTCGCGGCCGAGCCCGCGCGGCTTGATCGCAAGCGCCTCGATGCCTTCACCCATGCCCGCCTGTGGAAGAACCCCTGCGGTTTCGCGGCGCGCTTCAACTACATCGCCCTGCATTACAACGTGCCGCTTTACGGCTGGGTGGAGGAGCGGTTCGGGCTCTCCCGCGTCGAGTTCGTGGTGATCTATTCGCTCGCGATCCAGGATGGCGTCACGGCGAGCGAAATCGCCTCCTCCACGGCGTTTCCGAAGAACACGCTGAGCCGCGCGGTCAACAAGCTGCTCAAGCTCGGCCTGATTGCACGCAAGGCGGACGGCGACGACCGCCGGATGCAGATCCTGACGCTGCTGCCGGCCGGCCGCGCGATCTATGACGAAGCCCTGCCCCGTTTCGCCGGAATGGAACAGGAAATGCTTGCCCCCCTGAGCCTCGTCGAGCGCGAAATGCTCTCGCTGCTGCTAGCCAAGGTGGTGCTGGCGACCTTCGGCACCACGCCGGCGGAGCCGGAAACCACGGAGTAGAACGATGCGCGTCGCGGACATGAACTGGATGCAATTGCGCGACCGCGCGACGGTGGATGATCGCGCGGTGCTGCCGCTCGGCTCGGTTGAGCAGCACGCCTATCTCAGCCTCGCGGTGGACGCGATCCTTTCCGAGAAGGTTGCGCTCGATGCGGTGGGCGACCTCGGCATCCCGGTCTTTCCGGTGCAGGCTTATGGGTTCACCCCCAATTTCGTGGATTTCCCGGGCTCGATCACGCTCCGCCTCTCGACCTACATCGCGCTGATCACCGACCTCCTCGACGGGATCGCCCGCGCTGGCTTCCGCCGGATCACGATCGTCAACGGCCACGGCGGCAACACCCCGGCGCACGGCGCGGTGCTGGAATGGCTCAACGGCCATCGCGGCTGCCAGGTGAAATGGCACAACTGGTGGAACGCGCCGAAGACCTTGGCGAAGGTGCAGGCCATCGACCCCGTGGCCTCGCATGCCTCCTGGATGGAGAATTTCCCCTGGACGCGCCTGCCCGGCGTTCCGATGCCGGATGTGCAGAAGCCGATGCTCGATCTGGCGCGTTTTCCGCAATTCGATCCCGGCACGAAGGCGAAGATGCTCGGCGACGGCAATTACGGCGGCTTCTACCAGCGCGCCGACACGGAAATGCTGGCCATCTGGCAGGTCGCGACCGAGGAAACCCGGCAGGTCATCACGGAGAACTGGGGATGAAGGCGACGCGGGGGCATCGCCGATGATCGGCTTCATCATCCATCGCGTGATGCAGGCCTTCGTGGTGATGGCCGTGATCTCGCTGCTGGTGTTCATCGGCGTCTACGCCATCGGCAACCCCATTGATGTCCTGATCTCGCCGGACGCGACGCAGCAGATCCGTGAGGACGCGATCCGCGCCTATGGCCTCGATCAGCCGCTGTGGAAGCAATATCTCGACTTCGTCACGCGGCTGCTGCACGGCGATTTCGGCCGCTCCTTCGTCTATAACATGCCGGTGCTCGAGCTGATCGGCTCGCGCCTGCCCGCCACGACCGAACTGGCGCTGGCCGCCGTGATGGGCGCGACGCTGCTCGGCGTTCCGCTCGGCATGTATGCCGGCTACCGGCCGGACGGCGTGCTGGCCAAGACGATCATGGCCGTCTCGATCCTCGGCTTCTCGGTGCCGACCTTCTGGATCGGTCTCGTGCTGATCTTCACCTTCGCCGTCCAGCTTGGCTGGCTGCCGGCCGGCGGACGCGGCGACACCACGACGCTGTTCGGCATCGAGTGGAGTTTCCTCACCTTCGACGGGCTGACGCATCTGTTCCTGCCTGCGCTCAACCTCTCGCTGTTCAAGTTCGCGATGATGGTGCGCCTCGCCCGCGCCGGCACGCGCGAGACCATGCTGACCGATACGGTGAAATTCGCCCGCGCCGCAGGCGAGAGCGAATGGACCATTCTCACCCGCCATGTTCTCCGGCTGATCGCCATTCCCATCGTCACGGTTTTCGGGCTCGAACTGGGCTCCACCCTTGCCTTCGCGGTGGTGACGGAAACGATCTTCTCCTGGCCCGGCGTCGGCAAGCTGATCATCGATTCGATCTCCTCGCTCGATCGCCCGGTGATGGTCGCCTACCTGATGCTGGTCGCGTTCTTCTTCATCCTGATCAACCTCGCGGTCGATCTCTCCTACGCGGCGCTCGACCCGCGCCTTCGGGCGAGGAGGGCGTGATGGCGGGCCTGATGGAGAGCACCTCCCCCTTCGGCCGCTTCTGGAGCGAATTCCGGCAGAACCGGATCGCGCTCGGCGCGCTGGCGGTCGTCGCGGTTATCGTGGCGATCGCCATCCTTGCGCCGTGGATCACGCCGCAGAACCCCTATGATCTCTCGAACCTCGTGCTGACCGACGCGCGCCGGCCGCCGGGCTTCGTCGGTTCAAAAGGGTTCACGCACTGGCTGGGAACCGACGCGCAGGGGCGCGATCTCTATTCCGCCATTCTCTACGGCCTGAGGATTTCCATCGAGGTCGGGCTGGTGGCCGGCGCGCTGGCCTTCGCCATCGGCGTCACGCTCGGCACGTTCGCCGCCTATCTCGGCGGGCGGATCGAGGCGCTGATCATGCGCGTGATCGACCTCCAGCTCTCCTTCCCCGCGATCCTGCTCGCGCTGGTGCTCGCCGCCGTGCTCGGACAGGGCAAGGGCCCGCTGATCGCGGCGCTGGTCACGGCGCAATACGCCTATTTCGCCCGCACCGCGCATGGCGCGGCTTCGGCAGAGCGTTCGAAGGAATACGTCGAGGCCGCGCTTTCGACCCCGCTTTCGCCGCGCCGTGTGGTTTTCCGCCACATCCTGCCGAACTGCCTGCCGCCGCTGATCGTGGTGGCGACGGTGCAGATCGCGAATTCCATCGCGCTCGAAGCCACCCTGTCCTTCCTCGGGCTGGGCCTTCCCGTGAGTGAACCCTCGCTCGGCATGCTGATCGCCAACGGCTTCCAGTACATGCTTTCCGGGCGCTACTGGATTTCGATCTATCCCGGCGTCGCGCTGATCGTGCTCATCGTGGCAATCAATCTCGTCGGCGACCAGATCCGCGACCAGCTCAATCCGAGGCTGCGCCGATGACAGCGCCCCTGCTCGAGGTCGAGAACCTCGCCACCCATTTCATGACGCGATCGGGCCCGCTGAAGGCCGTGGACGGCGTCAGCTTCACTGTCGAGGCCGGAGAAATCGTCGGGCTCGTCGGCGAATCCGGCTCGGGAAAGAGCGTCACCGGCTTTTCGATCCTCGGCCTGATCGACCCGCCGGGACAGATCGCCGGCGGCTCTGTGAAGCTTGACGGCGAGGAACTGGTGGGCCTGCCGCCCGGCCAGTTGCGTGCGATCCGCGGCAAGCGGATCTCGATGGTGTTTCAGGACCCCTCGGCAACGCTCAACCCGGTTCTGACGATCGGCCATCAGATGCGTCTCGCCATCGAGGCCCATGAAAAGGTGAGCGAAAAAGCCGCGCGGGACCGTGCCGCCGAGGCGCTGACCCGGGTCGGCATTCCCGATGCCGCGCGGCGACTCGACGCACATCCACACCAGTTCTCCGGCGGCATGCGCCAGCGCGTCGCCATCGCCATTGCGCTGCTCAACCGCCCGGCCCTCATCATCTGTGACGAGCCGACGACCGCGCTCGACGTTTCCATTCAAGCGCAGATCCTCACCGAGATGAACGCGCTCGCGCGCGATCTCGGCACGGCGATGATCTGGATCAGCCACGATCTCGCGACCGTCTCCTCGATCGCAAGCCGCCTTCTGGTGATGTACGCCGGCCGGATCATCGAGGAAGGGCCGGTCGCCACGGTGCTGCGCGCGCCGCGCCACCCTTACACCGCCGGATTGCTGGCCTCGCTGCCCGCGAACGCCGCGCCGGGGCAGGACCTGACGCAGATCCCCGGCTCGACGCCGTCCCTGTTCGCGCTGCCGCCGGGCTGCGCCTTCGCGCCGCGCTGCCCGCAGGTGCATCCAGAATGCGGCACCATGCCGGACCTTGTACGTGACGGCGACCGCGCCGTGCGTTGCCACTTCCCCCTGAAGACGGGAGGGCACCCGTGACACCCCCCGCAACCCCGCTTGTCCGTGTCGAGAAGGTCTCCAAGCGCTTCGCGCCGCGCCTCACCCTGGGCGAGAAGATCGCTGCGGCGCTCGGCCAGCCGATCGAGACCCGCACCGTCCACGCGGTGGACGGGGTCGATCTCGATATCCGCAAGGGCGAGGTGCTGGGGCTTGTCGGCGAATCCGGCTGCGGGAAATCGACCCTCGGCCGCGTGATTGCCGGCATCCATCACCCGACCGAAGGCGCGGCCCTGCTCGATGGCGCGCCGGTGATGACCGCCCGCCACGGCAAGACGACCACGCGCGTGCAGATGGTGTTTCAGGACCCGTTCGCCTCGCTCGATCCGCGCATCCGCGTCGGCGAGACCATCGCGGAAGGCCCCATCGCGCATGGGCTCGTCGCCGGCAAGGACGCGGCGGCTTACGTCACGCGCTGGCTTGAGGCAGTCGGTCTGCCGGCCGACGCCGCCGGGCGGTTTCCGCACCAGTTCTCCGGCGGACAGCGCCAGCGCGTCGCCATCGCCCGGGCGCTCGCCATGCAGCCCGATGTGCTCGTCTGCGACGAACCGGTCGCCTCGCTCGACGTTTCCATTCAGGCGCAGATCGTCAACCTGTTCCTGAAGCTCCGGCGCGACCTTGGCCTCACCATGCTGTTCATCAGCCATGATCTCTCCGTTGTCCGGCATATCTCGGACCGGGTGGCGATCATGTATCTCGGCCGCATCGTCGAGACGGGGCCGACCGAAGAGGTCTATCGCGCGCCGCGCCACCCCTACACACGGGCGCTGCTCGATTCCGTGCCGCGTCTCGTCACGGATTCGGCCGAGTTGGTGACCTTCAAGCCGATTGCCGGCGAACTCCCCTCGCCGCTCGCGCCGCCGCCGGGCTGCCATTTCCATCTGCGTTGCACCAAGGCGCAGCCGCGCTGCCGCGCGGAGATACCGATGCGCGCGCCGTGCGGCGGCGGACGCGACGTCGCCTGCCATTTTCCGCTGGAGGATTAGCGCATTTTCGAGCGAAGTGGATACCGGTTCGCGTGAAGAAAATGCGGCAACAGGAGGATCGTTCATGGAACCCTGGCAATGGCCGGAAGAGGAATGGCGGCGGCGGGTCGGGCATATCCGCGCCGGGCGCTCGCTCAAGCCGAAGAGCTGGCCGGGCGGCAAACGTTGCGCGGTCGCGCTCTCCTTCGACGCGGACCACGAAACCAACGAACTGCGTGATGGCGGCAATTCCATCGGCCGGATGAGTTGGGGACAATACGGCCATCGGGTCGGCGTGCCGCGCATTCTGGAAATCCTCAAGCGCGAAGGTGTCCCTGCCTCGTTCTTTGTGCCGGCGGTCGCAGCGAAACTCTACCCGGACGAGCAGCGCCGCGTGATCGCGGAGGGCCACGAGATCGGCCTTCACGGCTGGATTCACGAAGTGAATTCCACGCTGCCGGAAGAAATCGAGCGCGATCTCCATTTCCGCGCCGCCGACGCGCTGGAGGAAATCACCGGCCTTCGCCCGGTCGGGATGCGTACGCCCTCGTGGGATTTCTCGGCCGCGACGCTGAAAATCCAGCGCGAACTGGGCCTCATCTACGATTCCTCGCTGATGGCCGACAACGACCCTTACGAGCTGGTCGAGGATGGCCAGCCGACCGGCGTCGTCGAGCTTCCGGTCGAGTGGATCCGTGACGATGCGCCCTATTTCAACATGAACCGCTTTCAGGCGCTGCGACCCTACACGCCGCCGACGGCCGTGCTCGACATCTTCCTGCGTGAGTTCGAGGGCGCCCATGCCGAGGGCGGGCTGTTCCTGCTCACCATGCATCCGCATGTCACCGGCTACCGCTCGCGGCTGTTCATCCTCGAAGAGGTCATCCGGGCCGCGAAAGCGAAGGGCGACTGCTGGTTCGCGACCCATGCCGATATCGCCCGCCATTGCGCGGCGGGGCTCTGAAGGTGCTTACGCGGCGCGGGCCGCAAAGACCTCCCTGGCCGCAAAGAGGCCATTGAGCGCTGCCGGGAAGCCGGCATAGACGGCCATCTGCATGATGATCTCGGTGATTTCCGCACGGGAAAGCCCGACATTCAGCCCCGCCTCGATGTGCACCTTGAGCTGCGGCGCGGCGTTGCCCATGGCCGTCAGCGCGGCGATGGTGGCGATCTCGCGTGAACGCAGGTCGAGGCCGGGGCGGCTGTAGATGTCGCCGAACGGAAACTCGAACAGGTAGGTCGCGAAATCCGGGGCGATATCGGCCAGCGAGGCGATCACCTTCTCGCCGGCCTCGCCGTCGATTTCAGCGAGCGCGCGCTTTCCGCGTTGCAGGCGGCTTTCGGCGGCGTTCCGGGGGTGTTGCGTCATAATCCTTCATCCTCTGTTCCTCGCCGGCATATCCAGCGATCTTGGTGTCGAGGACGAGAAGGCACGCCTGAAGCTCGGCGACATGAGCCCGAACCTGCTCGCGATGCTGCTCGAGCAGGCGCCGCCGTTCGGCTTCGGTGCCGATACCGCGTTCCCGCAGGGCCGCATAGCGGAGCATCTCGCGGATCGGCATGCCGGTCGTCTTCAGACGGCCGAGAAACTCGATCCAGACGAGAATGGATGCGTCATAGTCCCTTTGGCTCGACCGGTCCCGATCCGCGTAGGGCAGCAGCCCGATCCGCTCGTAATAGCGGATGGTATGGGCGGAAAGTCCCGAGCGCTTGGCGAGTTCACCGATCTTCATGGGAGCCTGTTTCGTCACGACGC